>JAYVRY010000129.1:0-25627 GCA_043775845.1 Acidobacteriota bacterium | reverse complement strand
GCCAACAGCATGACAGAGTTGTGGCGAAACATGACCTTTTTCTGCAACCAAAACCTCTGATTGAGCATTTGGGGGGAATCCTGAATCGGTCAGAACCGCAGGACCAGCCCCAGGCCTGTGATTTTCGAATCCGCCCGCAGGTCCAGGTCGCCCAGGCTGGATCCCGGCAGGGCCTTCACGGAGCTCTTCTCATAGAAAGCCCTCAGCCCAAAGCTGGGGTAGAGGTAGGCCCGGGCATCCAGGCCATAGCGGGTGTAGCTGACCCCCCGGTACTTGAAGTAGCGGTAGAAGCCACTGTATTGCAGAAGCCCATCCGCCCCGGAAGACCAGCCCGAGAGGCCCACCTGGGGCACGAGCAGTGTGGGATTGACGGTCTGGGTGGCGATGGGGGCGGTCAGGGGGGTGGCCGCGAGATCCGCCTTCAGGTACTGCGCCCCCAGGTCCAACCCCACCCAGGCATCGGCCTGACGGGCGAACTTGTAGGTGTAGATGCCTTCGAGGCTGGTGGCCTTCGCCTTCGACTGGATACCGCTTCCGGCCAGGTAGGAAACGCCATCCAGCTGGATGTCCCTCGGCAGGGTCCGCTCACCCTCGAACTGGAAGGTGTCATAACCCAGGTGAAAGCCATGGGTCTCGCCCGGGTATTCCAGGAAGAAGCCCAGGGGTGTCCCCTTCCGCCCCAGCCCCAGGTCCGCATCGGAATCCACCAACGAGGGCCGGCCATTCTTGCTGCCCTCGGCTTGAACCGACAGGGTGGGCTGGCTTCGGTGGACGCCGATGGTCCAGTCGAAGCGCGGCCCCACGTAGGCCCCCTCCGTCCTTCCGATCTGGGCGAAGGCGGTGAGACCTTGGAGGCAAAGCAGAACCAGAACCAAGCGCATGGACTCTCCGGGCATAGGCCCATGCTAGCCCGCTTCGGGGGTCAGACCGCCATCAGCTTCCGGTAGGCTTCCAGGAAATCCTTGGGCTGGGGCAGGATCTCGTCTTCCATGGGTGGATGGTAGGCCACCCATGTGTCCTTGGCCGCCACGCGGCGGACCGGGGCATCCAGGTGGAAGAAGAGCTCATCGGCAATGCGGGCGGCGATCTCGCTGCCGTAGCCCCAGCTCAGCGTATCCTCGTGGGCCACGATGACCCGGTGGGTCTTCTTCACCGATGCGGAGATGGCGGCCCAGTCGTAGGGATTCAACGTGCGCAGATCGATGATCTCGACGGAGATGCCTTCCTTGTCGGCCTCGCGGGCGGCCTGCACGGCGCGGTGCACGGTGCAGCCGTAGGTGATGACGGAAAGGCTGGTGCCTTCCCGCACCGTCCGGGCCTTGCCGAAGGGGATCATGAAGTCGGGGCCGGGATCGTTGCCCTTGTTGTGGGTCTGCCGGTAAAGGTGCTTGGGTTCCAGGAACATCACCGGGTCGTCGCAGCGGATGGCCGTGCGCAGCAGGCCCGCAGCATCCAGCGCGTTGCTGGGGCAGACCACCCGCAGGCCGGGGATGTGCGTGAAGGTGCTTTCGCCGCACTGGCTGTGGTAGGTGGCGCCACCCATCAGGTAGCCCGCGATGGGCACGCGCACCACCATGGGGGACTTGAAGGCGCCATTGGAACGCCAGCGGATGCTGGCCAGCTCATCGCGCAGCTGCTGCATGGCGGGCCAGATGTAGTCGAAGAACTGGATCTCCACCACGGGCTTGAAGCCCCGGGCGGCCAGGCCGATGCCGCGGCCGATGATGGTGGCTTCGGCTAGGGGTGTGTTGAAGACACGGTGTGAGCCGAACTGCTTCTGCAGGCCGTGGGTGGTCTTGAAGACGCCGCCCTTGCCCTTCACCTCATCGAGGATATCGGCGCGGCTGGCATCGGCCACATCCTCGCCGAAGACGAGAATGCGCGGATCCCGGGCCATCTCGTGCTTGAGGGTGGCGTTGATGAGATCGAGCATGGTCTTGGCGCCGACGGCCTGATCACCTGGGTTGTGCTCGGTGTCGAAGGCGGCGGAGGTGGGATCCACCTCCTCGCTGTAGAGGTGCTCGTAGTAGCTGTGGGGATCGGGCCGGGCTGAGGCGTCGGCTTCGTCCCAGGCCGCGTCGATCTCGGCCTGCACATCGTCCTTCAGCATCTGGACCTGGGCCTCGGAGAGATCGCCCCAGGCCACCAGCTGCTTGGCGTAGGTGATCACCGGATCCCGCAGGCCCTCTTCCAGTCGCTGGACCTTGGACTTGTAGAGCTGCTCGTCGTCCGACAGGGAGTGGCTGTAGGGGCGGATCACCTTGGCCCGCACCAGGGCCGGTCCCTTGCGGGAACGGGCATGCTCGGCGGCCTGTTTCAGGGCCTCGTAGCTGGCGATGGGATCGCAGCCATCCACTTCATCCAGGATGAGCAGGCCATGAGCTGCGTAGCCCTGCAGCAGGGCCGCCACGTTGCCACCGGGATACTGCACTTCGCTGGGCGTGCTGATGGCGTAGCCGTTGTCCTCCACCAGGAACACCACGGGGGCCTTCAGGTTCACGGCGTTGCTGATGGCTTCCCAGAACTCGCCCTGGCTGCAAGTGCCGTCGCCGGTGGTGACCAGGGCCACCTCGTCCGACTTGATGCCCAGCTGTTCCTGAATGCCGCCCTGTTCGGCGCGCACCACCGCTTCCACCGCGCCCACGGCCTGGAGGAACTGGCTGCCCGTGGGGCTGGAGGTGGTGAAGATGTTGAGATCCTTGTGCCCCCAGTGGCTGGGCATCTGGCGACCGCCACTGGCGGGATCGGCCACGGCCCCCACCGAACCCAGGAACATCTCCTTGGCCGTGTAGCCCAGGCCATAGGCCAGGGCCCGATCGCGGTAGTAGAAGAAGAACCAGTCGTGGCCGGGACGGAACACCATGGCCGCCGCAGCTTGCACCGCCTCGTGGCCCACGCCGTTGATCTGGAAGAAGACCTTGTTCTGCCGTTTGCCCATGATCTCTTTGTCGTCGATGCGACGGGCGGCATAGATCGTCCGGAAGAGCCGAACCCGCTGTTCGCGAGACAGGCTCGTGGCGATGGCAGTCTGGGCGGAGCTGTCGGCCACAAGAACTCCTCCCGCCAAAGGGCGGCTGAAGGCCCAATCTAGCACGCAGATCACCCAAGTCCCATTTACCCGTCTGTTCCCAGCGGACTGCCCCGTCCAAGGGCCGGATTGCCAACCCTGCCACAGACCGCCACAGATCAATTCATGATGAAATGGTCGCGTAACTCATTTCCCGGGGGTTCCTTCACGGGCACAACATCAAAAGGGCGATTCCCGCAGGAATCGCCCTTTTGATGTTGTGCCAAGAACAGGAACTTAGAGTCCCTGGGGATAGGCCTCTTCGCCATGGAGTTCGGAATCGAGTCCCTTTTCCTCTGCCGAGAGATCCACCCGGACCGGGGTGATGCGATCGATGAGCCACAGCATGCCCCAGGTGAAGCCGAAGGCCCACACCGAGGAGATCAGCACGGCCGCCATCTGCTTGCCGAAGAAACCCACATTGCCCAGCAGGAGGCCGTCCTGGCCAGCGGGGTTCCAGGCCTTGGAGGCGAAGATGCCGAGGAAGATCACGCCAATGAGGCCACCCACACCGTGGACACCCCAGACATCCAGCGCGTCGTCCCAGCCCAGCTTGTTCTTCAAGGCCACAGCGTAGTAGCAGATGACGCCGGCCAGAATGCCGATCAGCGCAGCGGTGCTGAGGGACACATAGCCCGCGGCGGGGGTGATGGTAGCCAGACCAGCCACGGCGCCCGTGAGCAGGCCCACGAACTTGGGCTGCTTGGCATTCATCCACTCCACCATCAGCCAGGTGGCGGCAGCGAAGGAAGCGGCCACGTCAGTATTCAGGAAGGCGCTGGCGGTCACCGAATCCACACGCAGTTCGGACCCAGCATTGAAGCCGTACCAGCCGAACCAGAGCAGGCCGGTGCCAAGGGCGATAAGGGGAATGTTGTGGGCCACGTTTTCGACGACCTTCCGCTTGCCCACATAGAGAATGGAAGCCAGGGCGGCGAAGCCGGCGGTGTTGTGCACCACGATGCCACCCGCGAAATCCAGCACACCCCACTTGGCGAGGATGCCCTCAGGGCTCCAGACCATGTGGACGAAGGGGAAATACACGAAGATCAGCCAGCCTGTAAGGAACAGGAAGTAGGCCTTGAAGGTCACGCGGTGGGCGAAGGCGCCGGTGATGAGGGCGGGCGTGATGATGGCGAACATCATCTGGTAGGCCACGTGCACGATGAGGGGAATGCCCGCGTCATTGCCCGTGAACATGGTCTGAAGGGTAATGCCCTTGAGGAAGGCGTAATGGGCGGGGTTGCCCACGATGCCGTGCCAGGTGGGGCCGAAACACATGGAGTAGCCGAAGGCGAACCACAATACCGTGGTCCAGCCCAGGCTGACGAAGCTCTGGGTCATGATCGTCAGCACGTTCTTACGGCCCACGAGGCCGCCATAGAAGAAAGCGAGTCCCGGCGTCATGAGCATGACGAGGCTGGCGCAAAGCAGCATGAATGCTGTGTTTCCTACATTGAGTGGCATGGGCGCCATAGAGCGATCCTCCGAATCCGTGTCCGCCGGATGCCGAAGTATGCGGAGGGGAAGCTGTGACCTGGGTCGGCCAGGCTCACTTTTTACGCGCTTTTTATACGGCAGCGACGGTTTACCCTGAACCCTTCATGGAAGCTCCCCAACGCCCCATCCTCGTGGCCCTCGGTTCCGAGGCCCGCTCGCTCCGTCTGATCCAGGCGGGGTTCCGCCTGGCCCAGAAACAGGCGGCCCCCTGGATCGCAATCCATGTGGAGGTGGGCAGTGGCCATCTCACCGAGGATGTGGAGCAAGTCCAGGTCTGGCTGCAGGAGGCCCAGCGCCTGGGCGCCGACATCCGCATCGTCCAGGCCCCGACCCTGGCCCACGGCCTGGCCGAAGCCGCCCGCGCCACCCACGCCCTGGCCTTGTTGCTGGGGCGCTCCCGGGATCGTTGGCCCTGGGCCCGGGTGGGCCACTCCACCGCCGACGAACTGCAGCGCCGGGGCCTCGATACGGCCATCGAGATTCTGGATGATCGAGAGTCCGACCGGGGCGCGCAGCAGCGTCAGGATGGAGGCCTGGGAGCCATGGTGGGAGCGCTCAGTGTCCTCCTGGCCTGTTCCGGCCTGGCCTGGCTGGTGCCCCGGGAAGGGAACATCTCCCTGGTGCTGCCGGTCTACCTGGCCGCCGTGACCTTCATCGCCCATCGCTGGGGCCAGGGCCTCGCGGTGCTGGGCTCCTTCCTCAGCACGCTCATCTACAGTTCTCTGCTGGAGACGCCCCGCTTCAGCCGCACCGCCGCCCACTGGCCGAACCTGCTCTTCTTTCTGACCATGCTGCTGGCGGCCCAGGCGGTCATCGGCCTCCTCCACCGGCTCCGCCAGCAGGCCCGTGAAGTGCACAAGCGCGAAGTCCACACGGCCTCCCTCTACCTGCTGGGCCGGGCCCTGGCCCGCTGCCGCACCGTGGACGACGTGGCCCAGATCGCGGCTGAGCATCTGCGGCGCGTGTTCAAGGTGAATGCCTGCCTGCTCTTTCCCGATGGGGATGGCTGGCGGGCCTTGCCCCCTCCCTCGCTGGATCCGGGCCTTCCACCGCCAAGCCTGTTCCTCCCTCAGTTGGAGGTGGGCGAACGCCTGGGCGATCCCCTGGAACCCTTGCTCCTGGGCCGGACCTATTGCCTGGCCCTGACCGGCACCGACCGCAGCGAAGGCGTCCTCCAGGTGCTGCCTCGCAGGCCCGAGAGCCTGCCGCCCAACACTTGGGAACTGCTCAAGGCCTTCGCCGTGCAGATCGCCCTGGCCCTTGAGCGCCTCCGCTGGTTAGAAGAGGCCCGCAAGGCGCAATTGGAAAGCGAAACGGAGCGCATGCGGAGCACCCTCCTGGGCGCCATCGGCCACGATCTGCGCACGCCCCTCGCCGCCATTCACGGCGCTGCGGGAAGTCTCCTCCTGCCGGGTGACATTCCCGACGCCACCCGACGCGACCTGCTCACCATGATTCAGGATGAAAGCGAACGGCTGGCCCACCTGCTGGGCAACCTGCTGGACCTCACGCGGCTGGAAAGCGGTGCCATCCAGGTGCAGAAGGAGTGGCAGCCCCTAGAGGAAGTGGTGGGCTCCGCCCTGGGGCGCATGGAAAAGCGCCCAGGCCCCCTGCCCGTGCGCGTGGAGTTACCTGAAGCCCTGCCCCTGGTTCCTCTGGATGCCGCCCTCATCGAGCAGGTGTTGGTGAACCTGCTGTCCAACGCCCAGCGGCATGCGCCGGGAGAGACCTTGGAATTGCGCGCCTGGGATGAACCCGGCTGGGTCCACCTGGAAGTGGCCGACCGCGGGCCCGGCATTCCAACTGGATTTCAGGACCGCATCTTCGACAAGTTCTTCCGGTTGCCCAATGCCGGGGAAGGGGGCGTGGGCCTGGGTCTCGCCATCTGTCGCGCCATCGTCCAGGCCCACGGAGGAACGATCGGCGCGGAAAACCGACCCGGCGGCGGCTCCCGCTTCCACCTGGCCCTGCCCCTGGATGGCGTGCCGCCCGAAGGGCCTGAAGAAACCGAAGTCCTCCCCCCAGGGGGGGCCCCGTGAGCCAACCGCGGATCCTCATTATCGAGGACGAGGCTTCCCTGCGCCGCTTCCTCATCCCCACGCTCACGGGCGCCCATTACCAAGTGCTGAGCGCGGCCACAGCCCACGACGGGTTGACCATGGCCCGCACCCACAACCCCGATCTGGTGCTGCTGGACCTGGGCCTGCCTGACCTGGACGGCATGGAAGTCCTGAAGGAACTTCGCCAGTGGAGCCGCAAGCCCATCGTCATTCTCAGCGCCCGCAACCAGGAACGCGACAAGGTGCTGGCACTGGACGCCGGTGCTGATGATTACCTCGCCAAACCCTTCGGTGCCGGAGAGCTGCTGGCGCGGCTCCGGGTGGCTCTGCGCCACACCCTGCAGGCGGATGTTGCGGAGCCCATCCAGTGCAGTGGCGGCCTGAAGATCGACCTCGAGCGGCGGGACATCAGCCTGGATGGCCAGACCGTGAAGCTCACCGCCCTCGAGTACCGCCTGCTGGAAGCCCTGGTACGCCGCCAGGGCAAAGTGGCCACCCACAGCCAACTCCTGGCCGAAGTCTGGGGCCCCGGCGGCGCGGGCAACACCCACTACCTCCGCATCTACATGGCCATGCTCCGCAAGAAGCTCGAGGCGGATCCCACCCGGCCTCAGCATTTCATCACTGAGCCCAATGTGGGCTACCGCCTGGTTCTGGATGGGCCTTCCGAAACCTAAGACTCCCCCGATTCCCGGAGAAACTCAGCCTAAGAATGGAAACCGCGAAAAACGCGAAAGGGCGCGAAACGCGGAAAATAGGATCCGCCCGGGCCTTGAAAGCCATCCCGGGCACCGATGGTGCAGATAGGGTCTTTGGTCCACAGATTTCACAGATTCACACAGATTTAAAGCCGTATAACGGCTGACTCCGGGTGTGTCGTTTCGAAAGCATGGGCTTCAGTGGGGGCGCCTGTGGCAGGCCCACCCGAGTTGGGCCGACGCCCATCTGTGCCACCTGTGCAATCGGTGTAATCGGTGTATATCGGTGTAATCGGTGTAATCGGTGGACCCGGCTTTTGTCATTGAAATCGCTTGACCACCAAGCGGGAAGGCGCATTCCCTGTTGAGAAGGACCACCTTTCGCCATTTCTAGGTGGCTGCATTAACCTGTAGTTTCACGTTCAGACAAGGGTCCCATGTCCACTGCCATCGAGATTCGCGCCATCCACGACCTACCCATTCCCGAGCTGCTCTACCGGGCGGCCACGGCCCACCGGCAGCACTGGAACGCGGAGGAGATCCAGTTCTGCACGCTGGATTCCATCAAGACCGGCGCCTGTCCGGAAGATTGCGCCTACTGTCCCCAGAGCGCCCGCTACCAGACCGACCTGAAGGTGGAGCCCCTCAAGGACGTGCAAAAGGTCCTGGCCGGCGCCGCCGAGGCCAAGGCCAATGGCTCGACCCGCTACTGCATGGGCGCCGCCTGGCGCGAGGTGAAGGACGACGCCAACTTCGATGCCGTGCTCGAGATGGTGCAGGGCGTGTCCAGCATGGGCATGGAGGTCTGCGTCACCCTGGGCATGCTCAACGAGCCCCAGGCCAAGCGCCTGAAGGCCGCAGGTTGCCAGGTCTACAACCACAACATCGACAGCAGCCGCGACTTCTACGAGACCATCATCCACACCCGCAAGTTCGACGAGCGCCTGGAAACCATCGCCGCCGTGCGCGCCGCCGGTCTCGAAGTGTGTTCGGGCGGCATCGTGGGCATGGGCGAAACGGTGGATCAGCGCATCCATTTCCTCCAGGAGCTGACGGAGCTTTCCCCCGCCCCGGAAAGCATCCCCATCAACCAGTTCGTGGCCGTGGACGGCACACCCCTGGCGAATGTGGACCCCCTGCCCCCGCTGGAACTCGTGCGCATGATCGCCACGGCCAGGATCCTCTTCCCCAAGAGTCGCATCCGCCTCAGCGCCGGCCGCACGCAGATGAGTGACGAGTTGCAGGCGCTGTGCTTTTTCGCGGGGGCCAACAGCATCTTCACCGGCGAAAAGCTCCTCACCACCCCCAATCCCGGCGGCAACCACGACCACTGGCTGCTGAACGCCCTGGGGATGCGGGTGGAGGGCGCCGCCGCAAAGGCCTAGGCTCATGAAACTGATCGAGGATCTCCGCGCTGAGCACGCGCTCATCGACCAGGTGCTGGGTTCGCTGCGGGCCTTCGTGAGCGCCCGGGTCTCAGACCAAGGCGATCCGCGCGACGGTGCCCGCTTCATGGCCTTCTTCCGCCTTTATGCCGGGGACTTCCACCATGACAAGGAGGAGCTCGTCCTCTTCCGGGCCTTGGTGGAACGCGCCGAGATTCCGGGCGACCGGGGCCCCTTGACGGCCCTCGCTGAGCAGCATCGCCGCATGGGCACCCTGCTTGATGCCATGGAGGCCCTGCTCGGTGCGCCCCTCGACACCGAGTCGGATCGCCAGACACTACAGACACTGGCCGTGGACTACAGCCACTCGCTCTGGCGGCACATCGATGCCGAGAACTCCGTAATGTTTCCCGAAGCCCAGGAACGCTTGCGGCGCTTCCATGTGCGCGAGCTGCCCTCCCGCCCCATGATCGAAGCCGAAGCCTCGGCCCGGGAAGCGGGCCTGGCGCTCATCGCAACCTATCCGCCCCAGTTGGATCTCACCGCGCATCGGGGCGATGGCTGCGTGGCCTGTCCCTCTTACGGCATCAGCTGCGAAGGGCTCGAACGGGAGTGGTGGACCGACCTGGAGTGGGAGGACATGTGGGAGCGCATGTCCAGCGACTGATCACTCTGCTCCGGACCACTCCACCTGCGCCTTGAGACCCGAACGGATCTTGTGCTGCGCGTTCTCCACCACCACCCGCACACGCACCCGGCCATCGGCGTCGGCGCAGGGGTCCACCAGGACCACCTCGCCCTCGACAGCCATGAGCTCGGCCTGGGGCAAGGACACGCGGACCTTTTGTCCCAGGGCCAGGATAGCCAGGGCCCTGGGTCGCACCGAGAATTGGATGAACACTTTGCTCAGGTCCAGGATCCGGAACAGAGCTTGACCCGTGGAGACGGTTTCCCCTTCTTCCCGGGACCGGGTCACCACCACACCATTCAGAGGCGACAGAATGGTCCGAAGTCGAACCTGCTCGGCGGCGGTTTCGTAGTGGAGCCTGGCCAGGTCGCAATCGATGCGAGATTCCAGCGCCTTGGCTTCGGGGATGATCTTGTTGTCGAAGAGGCGCTTAGCGCTCTTGGCCTCGAACTCCCGCCGCTCCAGCAGGGCCTTGGCCCGCTGCATCTCCAACTCCTCCAGCTTGCCGTAGAGGATGGCCAGGGGCTGCCCCTCCTTGACCTGGTCGCCCTCCCTCACCTTCAAATCCACAAGCCGACTGGAGACCGGGGCACTGACTTCCACCTGCCGGAAGGGCAGCACCAGCCCTTCGACAGGTCCGCCGGACGCGGCCTGCAAAGGACCCAGCAGGAGCATGGATGCAAGAAACAGGGGTCGGCTGGACATCGTGGGATCACTCACTGTGAACCTTCCATCCTGTCATGCCAGAGGGAGGCCTGGGTTTATGAAGGTGGCTTCTCCCATCGGCACCAGCCTTTCCCGGGCCTCAAGGACCCCAGGCCGGAGTCGCCCTGGAAGCCCCATCCCTCCATGGGTAAACTGATTCATTGGGTTGGTTGTTCCAACGCAGTCTCATTCCTCACTCGAAATCGGCGCAGCCGATTTCGAGCATGGAAAAGCCAAGGCAAGGACGACGATGCGCGAAATGGACAAGGCTTTCGATTTCAGGACGGCGCAGACCCGCTGGTACTCGGTGTGGGAGGAATCCAAGGCCTTCGAGGCCGCGCCGGATAGCGGCAAGGAGCCCTGGTCCATCGTGATCCCCCCGCCCAACATCACGGGCAACCTGCACATGGGCCACGCCTTGGTGAACACGCTGCACGATGTACTCACGCGCTTCAAGCGGGCCCAGGGCTTCGATGCCCTCTGGGTGCCGGGCACCGATCACGCGGGCATCGCCACGCAGATGATGGTGGAGCGCCAGCTCAAGGCCGAAGGCACGGATCGCCATCAACTGGGTCGCGATGCCTTCGAGAAGCGCATCTGGGACTGGAAGGAAAAGAACCAGGGTGCCATCGAGCATCAGCTCAAGCGCCTGGGCTGCTCCGTGGATTGGACCCGCAATCGCTTCACCCTGGATCCCGCCCTCAACAAAGCCGTGCGCAAAGTCTTCGTGGAAAGCTACAAGGCCGGCCGCATCTACCGCGGCCCCCGCATGATCCAGTGGGATCCCGCCCTGCAGACGGCCCTGAGCGATCTCGAAGTGAAATACGAGGAGCGCCGCGGCAAGCTCTGGCACCTGCGCTACCCGCTGGCGGACGGCAGCGGCGATGTGGTCGTCGCCACCACGCGGCCTGAGACCATGCTGGGCGATACGGCCGTGGCCGTGCATCCCGACGATGAGCGCTACCAGGGCATGATCGGCAAGTTCATGAACCACCCCCTCACGGGCCGTCAGATCCCCGTGGTGGCGGATACTTTCGTAGATCCCGCCTTCGGCACCGGCTGCGTGAAGGTCACGCCCGCCCACGATCCCAACGACTTCGCCGCAGGCCAGCGCCTGGGGTTGGAGTCCATCACCATCATCGGCTTTGACGCGAAGATGACCGCCGCAGCGGGCGCCTACGCCGGACTTGATCGCTTCGAAGCTCGTAAGCGCGTGGTGGCCGACCTTGAGGAGCAGGGCTTCCTCGTGAAGGTGGAAGACTACGTCAACAAGATCAGCCTCAGCGATCGCAGCGGCGCCGTGCTGGAACCGCTGGTCAGCGAGCAGTGGTTCATGGATGTGAAACAGGCCGCCGCCAAGGCCCTGGAGGCCGTCAACACCGGCGCCATCCAGTTCACGCCCGAACACCACGTAGCCGTGTGGAACCACTGGCTCACCAACATCCAGGACTGGTGCATCAGCCGCCAGCTGGTCTGGGGCCACCGCATTCCCGCCTGGACCTGCGGATCGTGTGGGGAGCTTCATGTGGAGATGGAGGCACCCTCCGCATGCTGCGCATGCGGAGATGGAAAACTGATTCAAGACCCCGATACGTTGGATACGTGGTTCAGTTCCGCCCTGTGGCCATTCAGCGTGTTTGGGTGGCCGGAGGAAAGCGCCGAACTGGCGCGCTACTACCCCACCAGCGTGCTCATCACGGGCTACGACATCCTGTTTTTCTGGGTGGCTCGCATGGCCATGGCGGGCCTCACCTGGATGGGCGAGGTGCCCTTCCGCAAGGTCTACTTCAACAGCCTGGTACGCGATGCCAGCGGCGCGAAGATGAGCAAGACCAAGGGCAATGTCATCGATCCCCTGGAAGTGATGGAGGAATACGGCACCGATGCCCTGCGCTTTTCGCTGGCCATCATGGCCGCGCCGGGCACGGATATCGCCATGAGCACCGCGCGGCTCGAGGCCTCCAGGAATTTCTGCAACAAGCTCTGGAACGCATCACGGTTTGTGCAGATGAATCTCGATGAGTCCATCACGCTTGCCACCGAGCCAGAATTCGGCGAAGCCGAATTCTGGCTCATTAAAAAGATGAAGGGCACCTTAACGGCCGTCACCAAGGCCCTGGAGGAATTCCGCTTCCATGAGGCCTCAGACCTGCTGTACCACCTGGTCTGGGATGATTTCTGCGCCACCTACATCGAGCTGGCGAAGGTGCAGCTGATAAGCGGAACAGCAGGACAGAAGGCCGCCATCCTGCGGTTCCTCGACATCCTGCTCAGAGCCCTGCATCCCTTTGTGCCCTTCCTCACCGAAGAAATCCATGAAGCCGTCATCGCGCAGCGATTACCTAGCTCAGAGCCAGCACTGCTGGCTCTGAGATCCTGGCCGATGGATGAAACGATGCTTCAGATCGAAGGTGGCGACACCACCCTCATCCCCCGCCTCCAGGACATCCTGTCGGCCTTTCTGCGCCTGAAAGCCGAGCAGGGCGTGGATCCTGCCAAGCGCGTGCCCGCCTTCTGTTCGCTGCTGGAGCTGGAGCCTTTCACCGAGGCCCTGAAGTCCATCGCTCGACTGGAATCCGTCACCTTCACCAAGGACGATCTCGCCTCGCCTACCCGCACCGTGGCCGTGGTGGCCGGTGGCACGCTGGCTTTAGAGCTGGCGGGCCTCAAGGATCCCGTGGCCGAGAAGGCCAAGCTGGAGAAGGAGCTGGCCAAGCTCGAAAAGGAACTCGAGCCTCTCCGCGCCCGCCTGGGGGATGAGAGCTTTGTCACCAAGGCCCCCGAGGCCGCCGTGGCCAAGCTGCGCAACCAGGCCGAAGAACGGGAGCAGCGGCTCACTCAAGTCAAAGCGCTGCTGGGCTGAGCATGCGGCACATCTGGCCCCTCCTGCTCGTGACACTCGCGGCGGGAGGCGTCTGGACCGTTCGCCACTCCCAGAAGCGGTCGATACCACCCACGCCACAGGCTGCCACCGCCGCCTTGGCGCAATCCGCCCAGCGCACGGAACCACCCGAATTCACGCCCGTCCTGGAAGCCCTCCGCTCCGACCTGCAGGTCTACCGGCAGCTCATCGTCCTGTTCGCCGATGAGCCCGGTCTCAAGGGTGCGACCCTCAAGCAAGCTATCGCCGTGGGTCACCAACTCCACCACGAACGCCGGGACCTGGTGCACCACCTGAACCTGGCCCTCACCGAGCTGGCCCTGCAACCGCCCGCCCAGCGGGATCCCGTCATCACGGCCCTGCTGGGCTGGATGGAAGCCGATCCAGAGGTTCTAGAGCTGGACCGCCTGGCCTTTCGCGATTCCCTGTGCATCCTCCTGAAGCCCCTGAGCACCGACGCGACACCCAGCGGCTTGCTGCTGAAGCAACGACTGACCCATGACCTCGTGGAAGTGGATCGGGTGGAAGCCCTGGTGGAGGTCGAATACCAACGCGTCTTTGGCGGCCCTGGCAAAACCGCCCAGGGCGGCCACCGAGAGCGCTGGGATGCCTATGTCGCTGAGCTCCAGAAACAGCTGCCGCTGGAGAGCATCCTCCAGGGCAAGATCATTCCCAGCCCAACGGCCATGCTGCAGGACAGTGGCGAAATCAATGGCACCGAACTGCCGGAGAAGACCCTCATCCTCAGCTTCGATGACGGCCCCCACCGGATCTACACCGAGGAGATCAAGGCGCTCCTCCAGAAGGAGGGCGTGCCCGCCCTGTTCTTTCAGGTGGGCCGGAACCTCGGTTCCGAAAACGCCGCAGGCAGCGTCCAACTGAGCCACCTCTCGACCATCACCGAGGACCTGGTGAAGGGCGGATTCGTGGTGGGCAACCACAGCTACACCCATGCCCAGCTCAGCAAGGAGACCGGCGCCCCCCTGGACCTGGAGATTCGCGAAACCGACCAACTGCTGCGCGCCATCCCCGGCGCCCACAGCCAGCTCTTCCGCTTCCCCTACGGCGCCCGAACCCCCATCCAGCTGCAGGCCCTTCGCCCCTTCCACCTGCGCTCCGTGCTCTGGAATATCGACAGCCTGGACTGGGCTGATCCCGTACCCAGCTCCGTGGCCGATCGCGTGCTCAAACTCATCGCCCACGAGAAACGCGGCATCCTCCTCTTCCATGACATCCACGACCGGGCCGGCAAGGTCCTACCCATTCTCATCCCGAAGCTGCGGGCCGAAGGCTATCGGTTCGCCGGGCTGGATGCCGAGGGTCGGCTTCGGCCCTGAATGGATCGAAGAACGGGAGCAACACCTTCAGCAAGCGAAGGCACGGCTCCCGTCGTACAACCCATTCAGAGACGAGGCGACACCATGGCCTGCAAGCCGCTGGGCGTCACAGGCGGCAGCGGCGCCACGCCGGTGCGAAGGGGCCCCAGGAATAGCGCTGGAACGGTCACGGGCGCGGGCCGATCCGTCGCGGTACCATCTCCCAGGCGGCCGTTGTTGTTGTATCCCCAGGCCTTCACGGTGAGGTCCGGAAGCATGGCGTAGGAGGACTGGGAGCCCGAACTCAGGAGGAGCGCGTTGAGCCCGGCGATGCTCTGGGAGGCGGTATATGAAGTCGTTGTGGCCGCACCCAGTCCCAGCTGGCCGTACCAGTTGTAGCCCACGGAAGCCACGCTGCCTTGGCTGCCCAGGAAGAGGGTGTGGTACTGGCCCGGCATCACGTCCTTGATGGTGGTGCCAGCGGGCAGCCCAGCCTTGCTCATGGGCACCCAGCCGAACCGCGTGGTCTGGCTTCCGTCGCCCAGCTGGCCATACACGTTCTCGCCTGTTCCGTAGGGCACAGCATCCGATCCCAGGATGACCGAGTAGAGGGCAAAGGCACGGGCGCCGAGCACGTTGATCTGGAGGGAGGTCAGAGTCAGATACTCCGTGGTGGAGGAAGGCAGCCCCAGCTGCCCGTAGCCGTTGTCGCCACAGCCATAGAGCTGTCCAGAGGTTAGTACGACCAAGGTGTGCAGTTCCCCCAAGGCCACGTTGGCGATGTTGGAAGCCACGGCGGGGATGGAGACCGGACTCAGGCGATTGACCTTGTCCCCCTGGCCCAACTGCCCGAGGCCGTTGTAGCCCCAGAGCCACACGGACTGATCAGCCTTGGCCATGAGGTTGTGGTCGTAGCCGCAGGCGATGAAGGTCGCCGTGGTGACGCCTGGTATGGCAACGGGCGTGTTGCGCATGGTCGTGGTGCCATCGCCCAGCTGGCCAAAGGCGTTGTTGCCCCAGGCAAATACTCGGCCATCGGCCAGCAGGGCCAGGGAATGCCCCCAGCCCGCCGCCACCTGCACGGCAGGCCCTGGCAGCGGCACCGCCGTGGGCACCATGCGGGCCTGATAGTCGCCCAGGCCCAGCTGCCCGTTTCCGCCCACGCCCCAGGCGAAGACTTTGCCCTTCGTGGTGATGGCCAGGGTGTGATCGTGGCCCGCCACCACGGCGGGATCGGCGTAAAGCACATCCAGAATCGCTTCCGCACTCATGGTGATGCCACCCGCCGCAGCCGTGACTCGCACGCTGTAGCGGGCCTGGTCATCTGGCACCTGCACAGGCAGCACGTAGGTATCGGTGGTGGCCCCCGTGATCGCCGTGCCGTTGCGCAGCCACTGGTACGCATTCCCGCTACCCGTCGCCACCACATGGTAGGTGACGCTGTCGCCGGGATACCCGGCCTGGGCGGTGGGGGGCGTCGTGATGCCGGGGCCGGCGGGAACTGGTGGCGGCGTCGGAGTGGAACTGGATCCGCCACCCCCACAGGCGAGGAGGAAGGCCATGGAACCGGCGGCCACTAAGGGTCGGCAGGTGGAAGGAAGGAATCGAATCATCAGAGTCTCCAGAAAAGGAAGCAGGCATGCCTTGCAGATGGGAAAGGTCATCGAGCGCTCTACTGATAGCGGTTGCTCCAGATGCTGTCGGCTGTGCCATCGGATTGGGACCACACCACCAGGGCCTTGCCGTTGGCATCCAGGGCAATCTGGGGCCATCCTGCGGGCGCTCCGGCTGCACCGGGAATGTTGATGCGGACCTGGCCGAGATTGGCCGTGGTGCCCCAGCCGCTGCCCGCCGTGTAGCGGTTGATCCAGATGTCGGGGGCGGGGTCGGAGGCCCCGTCGGGTTGCACCCACACCGCGAGCACATTGCCGCTGGCATCCATGGCCACCTGGGGTGTGAGGGCGTTGGCCGTGCCGCCACCACCGATGTCAGTCTGGATCAGGGCCGGGAAGCCGCCCCAACCAGAGCCAGCGGTGTAGCGGTTGGACCAGATGCGCGTAGGCGTTCCGGAGCCGCTGCTCTGTTGCCACACCACGACCGCGTTGCCCGTTCCATCCACGGCCATCTGAGGATTGTCCGCGTCGGCCGCATTGTTCCACTCGATGAGTTCTGCGGTGCCCCAGCCGGTGCCTGCGCTGTAGCGGTTGGACCAGATGTTGCGCCTGAGGCCATCGGACTGCTGCCACACCGCCAAGGCGTTGCCGCTGGCATCGAAGGCGATCTGGGGAACCGTGGCAGGCCCCGCATTGTCGGTCTCGATGAGCCCGGCCGTGCCCCAGCCCGATCCGGCGGTATAGCGGTTGGCCCATATGTTTTCCGAGGTGCCGTCGTACCGCGACCATACCGCCAGGGCATTGCCACTGGCATCGATGGCGATCTGGGGAGCTCTTGAAGCACCAGGGCTCACGGCCTCGAGAAGGGACACGGTGCCCCAGGTGCCGACGGTGAACCGACTCGACCGGATCTGACTGGCCGTGCCATCACTCTGCAGCCACACCGCCACCCCGACGCCGCTGGGGTCGAAGGCCACTTGAGGATTCAGGGCGGGGCCCGCGTTATCGCTTTCGACCAGCACGGCGCCACCCCAGCCGCTGCCGGCCGTGTAGTAGTTCGACCAGATGTCGTTGCGCCCGGCCCCCGTGGGATCACCATCCTGATACCAGACCACCAGGGCGTTGCCATGGGCGTCGATGGCGATTCGGGGATCCCAGGCATCGCCCGCGCCCGTTTCAAGGATTTCTTCGGTGCCCCAGGTGTTGGTGGCGGCCGTGAAGTGGTTTGCCCAGATGTGGAAGTACAGCCCATCGGACTGCTGCATCCACACCGCCAGGGCATCGCCATTGGGGGCGAAGGCGACGCGGGGCCGAGCTGCAGCGGTGGCTCCGGACTCAATGCGGGTGGCCGTGCCAAAGGCCTTGGCGCCCTGGGCGGCATGAACGGTCATTACTGCCGCCTGGCTGGGGACGGAGCCGGAGGTGTTCGTCGCCACGGCGCGGAATTGTCGCGCATCCTGCGACAGCGTGGCCCCAAGCACATCGAATACGGCGTGGGTGGCTCCGGCGATGTCGGCCCAGGAGTTGCCCCCGTTGGTGCTCACCTGCCACTGCAAGGTGGGCGTGGGCGTGCCCATGACCGCCACGACGAACTGTCCGTTCTGGCCCTCGGTGAGGGTGAGGTTGGCAGGCTGCGTGGTGAGGTTCGGGGCGACTCCTGGCACGTCGTTTACGGTGATGGAAAGGCTGGCCGTCGCGCTTCCACCGCTGTTGGTGGCGGTCAGCGTGTAGGTGGCCAAAGCCGATGGCGCAGAAGGCGTGCCGGTGATGGCGGCACTCACGGCGTTGAACACAAGGCCAACAGGCAGCGCGGGCGACAGGCTATAGCCAGTGACCGCCCCGCCGTCATGGGTGACGACGTTGGGCGGGATGGCGGTACCCACGGTATAGATAGCGACCGGCGTGCCATAGATCAAATGGGCGGGAGGCGCGTCATTCACCGTGAGGGAAAGAGCCGCAGTGGTGCTGCCGCTGGCGTTGGTGGCGGTCACTGTGTAGGAGGCTGCGGGCGTCACCGAGCCGGGCGTGCCCGTGAGGCTGCCGGTCGCGGGATCGAGCACCAAACCCACAGGCAGGGCGGGTGAAATGGCATAGGCCGTCACCGTGCCACCGCCGTGGCTGGGCGCGTTGAGTGATATCGCCACGCCCTTGGTGTAGATTGCGGGGTTGGTGGCATAGGTCAGAGCCTGCGGGGCAGCCACGGGCACCGGGGCAGGCGTGCCGGATCCACCGCCCGGGCTGCAGGCGGTGGCGACGACAAGGAGGCAGCCCATGGCCAGGCGGATCAGGAACGGCAAAGGAAGGGGACATCGCATGGCACACCTCAGGAGATGGTTCAGGCTGCGGTCTCGCCGGTAGCCCGCCCAGGCACACTTTCCAGAAACGAGGTGGGCCAGCCCCGCGTATCAGCTGAGAACGGCCTGCAGATTTGCTTTCACGCCCCAATGGGACGTGTCAGCGCGTGGCGGTTTTGAGTCCCAGAGCCGCCCGGATCGAAAGCAGTTCCGCTTCAAGGTCCTGGATCTTCCGGCGCTGCTTCTGCAGCTCGTTGAGCAGCATGGGGACCAGCTCGTGGTAGGCCACGGTCTCGATCTGGCCATCCTTGCCGTGCACCACCAGCTCCGGCAGCACCTCGGCCACCTCCTCGGCGATGAGCCCAAAATGGAGGGGTCCACCCGGCTGCGCCTTGTAGCGGAAGGACACCGGGCGCAGGTCGAAAAGCCGCTCCGTGGTTCCACCCAGATCCTGGATGTCCTCCTTGTAGCGGCGGGAGGAGGACACCGTACCCAGCTGGCCGTTGAGGTCCACCACCACCGGTACGGCGCTGAACTGAGTGGTGGCGCTCCAGACTCCTGCGAGGAACACCTTCGACTGATAGGAATTGGAGCCAATCCGGATGGTGTTGTTCTCCGAGGAGGCCCCCCCGTTATGCCCCAGATAGATGTTTCGCTGGCCACCTTGCAGGGTTTGCCCTGCATCCAAGCCGATGGCGATGTTGGCATCACCGGTGTTCAGGTTGGCCAGGGCGCCCTGCCCCAGGGCCAGGTTCCAGGAACCCGTGGCGAGGTTCAACGTCTGGGAGCCAAGTGCCGTATTGCCATGGCCCAGATCGTTGTAACGCAGGCTCTCACTGCCCACAGCGGTGTTCCCACCCCCCAGGGAATTGGTGGCGAGGGCATGGGCGCCGAGGGCCGTGTTGCCTCCAGCCGTGGTATTGCCCAGGAGGCTCTCGAAGCCCAGGGCCGTGTTGCCGATGCCAGTGGTGTTCCGCTGGAGGCTGTCCACACCCACGGCCGTGTTGAAGCGGCCTGTCGTGTTGTTCCGGAGGGCAACGGCTCCCACGGCCGTATTGCGGTCCCCAGTGGCGGTCGTGGTCGGCTGGTTCGCGTAGAGAGCCTCGAAGCCCACGGCGGTGTTCCAGGCATCCCAGGCTTGGGCTGTGTTGCTGTAGGACTGGAGGAAGAGCGAGTAGGCGCCGAGGGCAGTGTTCTTCCCGGCGGTGGTGTTGGCCCACAGGCTGCCGAAACCCAGGGCGGAATTGAGGTTCCCGGCGGTGGTAGCCCGCAGGGATTCGGCACCGACCGCCGTGTTCCGGGAACCACTCCCCAAGGCGGCAAGGGCCCGCGTGCCCAGGCCGGTGTTCCAGGAGCTGAGCTGATCGTAGGTCTGGTCGGCGAATTGGAGGCGACCCGCTTCCATGCCCAGGAAGGTGTTCTCTCCGAACGTGCCGTAGGCCTCCGTCCGGTGCAGAAAGGGAATCCCGCTGAGCCATACCCTGCCGGCCACGTTCGTATCCCCTTGCACATCCAGAAGCTGGGATGGATTGGTCGTGCCGATGCCCACTCGCCCAGTGGTGAACACCGCATTCGCGGCATTCATACTGAAGGGGCTCACTCCGGCAGGCCCGGCGGGGCCGACCGGCCCAGTCAATCCGACCGGGCCGGAAAGCCCGGTCAGCCCTGTGGGTCCCATGGGACCTTCTGGCCCCACAGGGCCCTGGGGGCCCACGGGACCCGGCGTGCCTGCCACAGTGCCGGGGGCCCACTTGGTGCCGGTATAGACGAGTCCCTGCCCAGGGGTGGGAGTCGCCGTGGTCAGATCCAGGGGGATGCCCTGCAGATGCAAGAGCATGGTGGCGTTCTGGGTGCCGCCAAGATCCCCCGCGAAGGCGCCGCTCACCTCGAAGGCTGAGCGCGCCTGGAGGGCAGGCACCAGATCCACATCGGGGCTCAGGGCGACGCCACCTACGGTGACCTTCAGTTTGAGGACCGCCCGACCCAGCACGGTGGTGGGGATGGGCGGCATGCCAGTGCCCCCCAGCAGGGCGCTGTAGAGCCCACCGGAAACCGTCAGGCCCTGCACCCCGGAATTCCACAATTCGGTATTCCCCGCATCAAGCAGCGCAAAGGTGAAGTCGCGGGGACCGGTGACGGCCACGCCCGCCTCCAGCAGCCGACCCTGGTAAGCCAGCACGGGGGCTGGTGGCGCTTCCAACACCTGGGCGATCAGGGACGGGCTGGCGGCAAGCAAGCACGAGAGAACAGTCATTGGGCGCATGGGATCTCCAGACAAGAAACGTTGGTGAACGTCAGGGCTGCTGAGGGGAGGCGGTGGGCAGGTACCCGTGGCGCACCTGTACGGTTCCGGATGGACCGGCGGCCGATTGGGCCCGGATGGGTTCCTGGGCCACGACCACGTTCTCGATGGCGCCGACCCGCTGCAGGCCGCCGGCGGCCTGCAGGGCGCTCACACTGCCCTGGGCCCGGGACAGGGGCGCCCGGACCGACAGACTGAAGGACGCGACCTGGACGAGCCCGCCACCCCGCCCCTCGATGTGGAGGTCTGTGAAAGTGATCTGCGCGGCGCTCGCTCCGACCTGGATGTTCAGCGGATAGGAGGAGGTGCCGTCGGGCACCAGACCCGTGGCCGTGATCCCTGTGGGGAGGCCGATGCCTGTCAGAGTGATGTCGCCCTTGAATCCGTTGAGACGCGACACAGTAACCGCCACGGTGGCGCTGCCGCCAGCGGCGACCTGCAGGCTGGTGGGACTCACCGCCAGGGAGAAGGAAGGTGCAGCCGGCGCTGGGGCCGTGGTGCCAGCACCGCCGCCGCCTCCGCAGGCGAAGAAGGTCGCCAGCAGCGTGATGGCCATGATGGGACGCGGTCGATACAACATGGAAACTCCCGGATGGATCAGGGTCGGCGTCCACGGGCCCGGCCCCCAGACACGGTTTTGAGAAACGAGCTGGGCCACCCTCACTTCCAGAGGGCCGTGCGGAACAGGAGAACCCGATGCCTTCGCTGGTGCCCCCGCTGCCGCGCTGAATCCACAGCAGGACCGGATGCCCTGTGGCATCCCGGGTGGCGGGCTGCCAGCCGCCAACGCCCGCAGGTGTTTCAGAGGCAGGGGCGAAGGCCACCGCCTCGTTTTCCAGAAAGACATCATCCCCCGTGGAGTAGTCCAGCAGGTAGCCGCCCCGGCCGTCCGAAGCCACCTCGTGAAGCATCTGGGCCGCCAGTGGGTTCAGGTGATAGGAGGCAGGCGCCGCCCACCCCCCCGCAGCATCGAGCGGGCCGCTTGGATCGTGGGGAATTCCCCTCCCGTGTAGGATTCCGGACGCAGCCCGCTCCAGGCCACCATGGCGCTACCATCCGACCCGGCCGTCAGGCGCAGGCCTGAGGGCGCCTTCAGGTCCAACAGGAGGGCCGTGGAGCGGGCGCCGAAGGGGGCAGGCGACGCCCACGTAGCCAGAAGAGACCCGCTCCACGGGAGATTGCCAGGATGGAACAGGGGGGCGGCGCCAGAGCCTGGGGGGCGGTGAGCAGGGCAGTGGCAAGGGCGAGGGCCTTCAGCATCGTGACTCCACGAAAGGCGGCAGCTGCCGCAGGTCCCCAGCCTCGCCCCTGCAGGCCGAGTCACATAGGCACGCTTTCACGAAAGGGTCTGGGCCACCCCCGGGGTGGTGCAGACCCATCCACACAACCTGACTTTCCGCCCGCCCAGTCCTTCTCTCAATCGACCCGGCGACACGAGCTTGAAATGGTCCTACGGGCGAACCTGTTTCGGTGGCGAGGCACCCGATGCCAGCAACGGGTAGCCCGCCAGCAGTGGTTGCGCCGCCAGGGCCTTGGCCTGCCACTGGGCGGCCTCCGGAGCTCGGCCCAGCTCCTTCAGCAGCAGGGCCTTCAGCAGGATGGGCTCAGGGTCCATGGGCGACTTGGCCACCAGTCCTTCGCAGATCACCAACGCCCGACTCAGGTCTTTGGGTGCACCTGACACGCGTAGCGAGCGGATGATGCCCACCTTCGGCGAGCGATAGGCGGGCATCCCCCGCTCCGCCTCTTCGAAGTCGGCCAGCGCAGACACCGCAAGGTGTCTTGCCCCGGCCTCGGCCTGCACCAGCTTGAGACAACCGCGGATCTCGGCCACCGCCGGATGCTTGAGGGCCGCCTGCATGACCGCGACCGCCTCACCGGCAGCCTTGACCTGGGCAGGATCCAGACGCGTCCCAGGTGGCCTCGCCGTGAGCCGCGCCGTCAGCAGCTGCGCACGGCAGATCTTCAACAAGACCATGGTCGGAAAGCGGGGAATGTTGGTCTCCAGGCCCGGCAGGGCCACCTGGATCAGATCCTCCCCCGAGCGGCCGCTAAGCGCCCGCGCCTTCAACCGCTCGAAGGCGGCATAGCAGTAGGAGCTGAGGTGCCACACATTCTCGGGCTCCGCCGACATCAGTGACGCACTCAGGTTCATGGCCTCAGCCAGGAGTGCATCCGGATCCTTGCCCTCGAACCAGACGGCGCGCGCGTGGTAGATGCGCAGCTCGCCGAGGGTGGTCTGCACCGTCGCCTTGACGACGCCGGGAAAGCTCTCCCACTGCCGAATCGCTTCCAAGGCCTTGGGCAGCGATTCGCCGGGATAGCGCCCGTCATCCAGCCTGATGGCGACATCCCCGATGAGGTTGCTCAACCCCATCTGGATGCAGGAAGGGTTCCAGGGCTGCAGCCGCGCAGCTTCAAGGGCGGCACGATAGCCATCCTGGTAGTTGGTACCCGGATCTTGCCCCTGTTGGTTGAGGTTGTTCCCCAGATTCTGGTGCGCCAAGGCCAGGCGGACAAAGGTCTCCCCCCACTCGGGTGCCAGCGCCGTCGCACGCTTGCAGCCGGCCACCATCTCTTCGGCATGGCGCACACTGGCGCCATCGACTTGCTGCTTCTCCACGACGATGAGGCTGCCCAACAGGGATACGCGCCCCAGCCACACAGGGGCCAGATCTGGATTCAAGGCCAGGGCCTTGTCCATGTGGGCCAGGCCGCTCTCGATCAGAGCCCGAATATCCTCGCCCTTCAGCGCGCGCACCATGGCTTCCAAATCCTTCAGGCGGCCAATGACGAAGGGCACGGCCGGATCACTCCGCACATCCTCCATCAACCCTTCGGCCACGAGGCTGCCCTGCTGGGCGCAGACCAGGGCCCGCTCATAATCCCGCCGGTTATAGGCGGCATTGCCCTCCCGCTCCCAGATCTGGGCGGAGAGCAGGGTGGCGTCCGTGCGCTCGGGATCGGCTTGCCGGGTCTTCAACGCCCAGGCGCGGGCCGGTTCGAACTGGTTGTTCAGCAAGTCCGCGTGGGCCTTCAGGAGGGGATCGCCACCGCCAGCCGCCAGGCACTGCAGGGCCGGGGCTTTCAACTCCCGTTGCAGGTCCGCCAGGCGGCGGGCCCGCACCTCCGGCTCCGCAATGGTCTCGGCCTCAGCCAGGTCGCGCTGGTAGAGCTTCCCATAGACCAGGCCCAGGGCCTCGTCGAGCCCCTGGCCTTTGAAGCCACGACGCCGGGCCTCCTCCAGATCCTTGCGGGCTTCGGGCAGGCGCTCCAGCAGCAGCCGGACACGGCCTCTGGAGTAGGCCACAGCGCCAGCAGCAGGCCCCTGCCCCTGCCGATCCATGACCATGAGGCTGGCATCGATCTGGGCCATCACCGGGCGCAGGTCATGGGCGGGCGCCAAGTGGGCTAGCCGCAGCCGCAGTTCCAGAGCCTTGGCTTCCGCGCCCACCTGGGCGGCTTCCAGGGTGGCCAGGGTGGAGCGCCGATTGATCCAGGCCGCGAAGCCACCAGCCGCAAGCACCGTGACCAGTCCGACGCTGGCCACCCGGGCGGGAATGGGGTTGCGCCGCGCCCACTGGGCACCCCGTTCCAACCAACCCATGGGTCGGGCGAGAATCGCCTCGCCCCGCAGGACCCGCTCCAGATCCTCGGCCAGAGCCTCGGCCGTGGCATAGCGCCGCGTGGGCTCCTTTTCCATGGCCTTGCCGATGACCACGGCAAGGTCCTTCGGCAGCTCGGGCAGGAGCGCCGCCAGGGAGCGCGGTTCCTCTTCCATGACCCGGCGGAGCAGGTCCCCGGGGTGCAGGTCAGTCTCCGGGGTGACAGCGCGCAGATCGGCCGTGCTCTGGGCCGGGCCCGTGGGACCGGAGTTGTTGCGGAAGGGTGGGCGGCCCGCGAGCACGGCATAGAGGGTGGCGCCCAGGCCGTAGATATCGGCGCGGAAGTCCACCGGGACGGTCCCTGAAACCTGCTCCGGCGCCATGAAATCCACGGTGCCCATCATCAGCCCTGAGCGCGTGAGGCCACCCTCATCATCCCGCGCCAGACCAAAATCGGACAGCAGGGCCTGGGGCCCTTCTTCGGTGATTTCCACCAGGATGTTGGTGGGTTTCACATCGCGGTGGGTGAGCCCCATGCGGTGGGCGGCACCCAAACCCCTTGCGGCCTGGGCCGCGAGGGCCACCTTGCTCCGCCACTCGATGTCGGTGCCGAGCTCCGCAAAGGTCTGGCCCTCCACCAGCTGCAGCAAGATGCAGGAACGGCCATCAAGGGTGCCCGTGTCATGCACCCGCACCACGTTCGGATGCTCCACCCGGGCCTGCAGGCGGGCCTCCAGCAGAAGGTGGTCAGCCTCCTTCGGATCACCGCTGCGTACGAACTTCACCGCCACGGGCCGTTCCAACCCCGCATCCCAGGCCCGGTAGACCTCGCCCATGCCACCGGTTCCCAGCAGGCCCTTGAGGGTGAGGCGGCCACTCAGGTCCGTCAGCAACAGGCTCATCGGTCATCTCCCAGGGCGGCGCGCATGCGGAGGGCCACTTCCTCCAGGTCGGATTCCGGGTAGTTCGAGAAACCGAGGCGAAGGGCCTGGACGGCGCTGCCATCGAAGGCGAACCGCCGCCCTGGCTGGAAGGCCACACCCCGCTCCAGGGCCCGTGCCGCCCAGCGATCCACATCAATGCCTTCAGCCACCTGAGCCCAGAGGGCCAACCCGCCTTCAGGCACGTTGAAGCTCAATGAACCGCCCATGCTGCGTTCCAGGGCGCGGCACAGCACATCCCGTCGCATCCGATAGGCCTGCTGCATGCGGTTGAGGTGGCGATGGATGGCGCCATCGTCCAACAGTTCAGCGAAGGCCCGCTCCAGCACCATGTCCCCCTGGCGGTCGAGGGCCTGACGCAAGGCGCGCATGCGGTTGATGAGCGGGGCCGGGCCATGCACATAGCCCAGGCGTAGATTGGGGCTGAAGATCTTGCTGAGCGTGCCCACATGGACCACCACCCCGACGCGGTCCTCGGCAGCCAAGGGCGCCCGGGGCCGGCCCTCGAACAGGAATTCGCTGTCCTGGTCGTGTTCGATGATGGCGAAGCGGTGGGCTTGGGCCAGTTCCAT
>JAYVRY010000128.1:0-2063 GCA_043775845.1 Acidobacteriota bacterium | reverse complement strand
CCGGATCCACCGCCAGGCGATGGACCACCACGGCCTGCTCACTGAGGTCCCAGCCCACCTCGGCGTATTCGGGTTCCTGCGCGGTGGTAATGGCGGCCATGCCGGCCAGTTGGCCCTCCACCTCCGCCAGCCAGAGCCAGCCCCGGTCCGCATCCTGCTCGAAGACGGCGGCGTGGGGGTACTGGTCGTCCCACTGGAGGTTGCCCTCGGCCCGCATCAGCGGCACCACCCGCCGCACCAGCGCCATGATCGCCGGCACATCCTCCTTCCGGCCCGCCCGCACCTCCATGGCACCTCCCGTTCCGGCCAATCCCCGGAGTCCACTAGGGTACTCTGGGGCATCAATCCCAGAGGAGGCCCATGTCCGGCCTGCTGCAGAAGATCACCGCGAAGGACCAGCGCCTCGCCGGCTTCCGGCACTACGAGCTGCTGGTCCACGTCTACGTGGTGGTGCTGCTCATCAGCAACCTCCTGGGGCCGAAGCCCACGCAGATCGGCCCCTTCATCTTCAGCGGCGCCCAGCTGCTCTTCCCCATCACCTACATCTTTGGCGACATCTTCACGGAAGTGTACGGCTACGGCGGCGCCCGGCGGGCCATCTGGATCGCCTTCCTGGCCAACATCCTGATGGGCGTTTTCGCCCTGTTCATGGTCTGGTTGCCGGCGGCGCCGGACTGGCCCAAAGAGAACCAGCGGGCCTTCGAAATCGTGTTCGGGAACACGATGCGGGGCATCCTGGCCAGCCTGGCGGCCTTCTGGATCGGGGAGTTCGTCAACAGCTACGTCATGGCCCGGATGAAGTTGTGGACCGGCGGGCGCTGGCTCTGGACTCGCACCATTGGCAGCACCGTGGCGGGCCAGGCGGTGGATAGCCTCGTGGTCACTTTCGGCCTCTTCGCCTTCCTCCTGCCGGTGAAGACCATCCTGGTGATGGTCGGCAGCGGGTATCTGTTCAAGGTGCTCTACGAGGCGGCGATGACGCCCTTCACCTACGCCATCGTCGGCTTCCTCAAGCGCACAGAAGGCGTGGATGTCTACGACGAGGGTACCAACTTCAGCCCCTTTGTGAAGGATGAGTGAAGCGCCGGTGCCCCAGCCAAGGGTAGTCTTGCCCTGATCCCGAACCGGCGCCATCTCCAGGGGGCAGCAAGCATGAGCGGCGAGCGACATCAGAGGGCAACGGTCTGGCTGGGCTTGCTCAACGGCGCCTACGCGTTGTTTCTCTTCGGGCTGACCGTTCTGAACTGGCTGGGCGCGGATCGCTGGTGGCTGGGGGCTTTGAATCTGTACCTGCCCCAAGCCATCTGGCTGATCCCGATCCTGCTGCTGGCCATGGTTTCCCTGAAGTACGCACCCCGGTGGATTTGGGTGCAAGGCCTCCTGCTCGTCTGGGTCGCTGGACCCAACATGGGTTTCTGTTGGAACTTCCACACCGGCACCTCCACTGCGCCCGCTGGCACCACCGTTCGGGTGATGACCTGCAATGTGAAGAACGGGCATCGCGATGTCCTGGCCTTGATTCGTGACATCGTCCGCGACAAGCCCGATGTGGTGTTCCTCCAGGAAATCGAAAAGGACATGAAGGGCCCCTTGGGTGCCTTCTTCAAGGACTGGAACGTGCGTTCGGCCGATCAGTACGCCATCGCCAGCAGGCTCCCCCTTGCCATGGCAGAAGTCCGGAAGCTCTCGTTCCCCGGGACCGAATGGCCCATCCTGCGAACTAAGGTGCAGGTCGGGAACATGGCCATCGCGCTCTACAGCGTGCACCTCCTCACCCCCCGGGAGGGATTGAATGCCCTCCGGGTGACGCGGCGACGCCCGGGCTTCCTGCCCGACGCGATTGCACGCCTGCAGGACAATGTCGACGATCGCCTCATCCAGGCGCGCACCCTGGCGGACTTCATCCAGCTGGAAGGGGGCGCGGTGATCGTCGCTGGTGACCTGAATTCGCCTGATTCGTCGTTGGCCTGCGGGATGCTGCGGGAGGCTGGCCTGCACGATGCCTTCAAGGAGGGGGGCCGAGGGTACGGCTACACCTACGGCCACTTCCTGCTTCGCAACAG
>JAYVRY010000127.1:0-2067 GCA_043775845.1 Acidobacteriota bacterium | reverse complement strand
CTGGTCGTGGTGGGGCTGGAGCTGGAGATCGGCTGGCTGCCGCCCCTGATCAACCAGTGCGGGAACCCGAAGATCCAGCCCGCGGCGCCGGGCTACTTCGATGCTTCGCAATTCGCTGAGATCCTGGAAATCCCCACGGCCAAGGTCTCCAGGGCCATGGGTGATGTCCATCCCCAGGGGAATCCGCACTACTGGCTGGATCCGCAGAACGGAGGGCGGGTCGCGAAAGGACTGGCCCAGAAACTGTCCCAGCTCAGTCCCAACGATGCTGTCTACTTCCAGCAGCGCCTCGATGGCTTCCAGAAACGGCTGGCTGAGGCGGAGAAGCGCTGGGATGAGCAGATGAAGCCCTATCGCGGCCGGAAAGTTGTTACCTACCATCAGTCTTGGCCCAACTTCGTCAAGCGGTTTGGGCTGCAGGTGGTGGACTACGTAGAGCCGCGGCCGGGGATCCCCCCGAGCCCCGCCCATGTGGTGGAGCTGATCGCGCTCATGAAGCGCCAGGGCGTGAAGTTGATCCTGGTGGAGCCCTACTTCGATCTCAAAACACCGCAAAGTGTGGCGAGGGAGACAGGAGGGCAGGTGGTGGTGCTCATGCCTTCCGTGGGCGGCAATTCTGAATCCGGCGACTACATCAAGCTGTTCGATTACGATGTGAATGCTCTGGTAAAGGCCTTCCAGCAGGCCCACTGAAGCAATCCGACGAAGGGAATTGAGACCCATGGACATCTTCCTTTTCCTGCTGGCGCCCCTCGCCGCGAGCCTGATCCTCACCGGCATCCATGCCTACCTGGGTGTGCATGTGGTGGAACGCGGCGTGATCTTCGTGGATCTCGCCCTGGCGCAGATCGCCGCCCTGGGGGCCATCGTGGCCCTCATCCTCGGCATGGATCCCCACGGGGCCTCGGCCTACTGGATCAGCCTCGGCTTCACCTTCATGGGTGCGTTCATTTTTTCCATTGCGAAATCCAAGCGGGCCCACATCCCGCAGGAGGCGTTCATTGGCATCGCCTACGCGGTGGCCTCCGCCGCGGCGATCCTGGCCATGAGCAAGGCCACCGGGGAGACCGAGCACCTGAAGGATATGCTGGTGGGTAATATCCTGGCGGTGTCCTGGAAGGAGGTGGGGCAGACGGCCGTGCTCTACGGCATCATCGGGGCCTTCCATTTCGTCTTCCGGAAGCGGTTCCTGCTGATCTCCATGAATCCGAAGCAGGCCGAGGGGGAGGGGATCTCGGTCCGGCTTTGGGATTTCCTGTTCTACGCTTCCTTCGGGCTCGTGGTGACCTCCAGCGTGGCCATCGCCGGGGTGCTGCTGGTGTTCTGCTACCTGATCGTACCTTCGGTCGGCGCCATGCTGTTCACGGATCGCATCGGCCCGCGCCTCGTCATCGGCTGGACCATGGGGACTCTGGTCTCCGCCCTCGGCGTGTGGCTGTCCGTCAAGATGGACACACCGACTGGGCCGATGATCGTGTGCACCTTCGGGGGCGTGCTGGTCGTGATGTTCCTGGTGCATCTGCTGCTCTACCACCGGCGCGGGCCCACCGAGAATCGTCGGCTGCAGGGCGCCGGTGCAAGGGCCTACGAGGATGAGACTAGGTAAACTGACGAATCGCCCCATCCAAGCGGCGCACTGAAAGTCAGGACGGAAACCACCCCTTGGGCCACACTGCCCACCCATTCCTGGAGGACCCATGATTAGCAAGACCATGCAGGATGCCTTGATCGCCCAAATCAACCTGGAGCAGTTTTCGGCCCAGCTCTACCTGGCCATGAGCGCCCACTGCGCTGGGAAGAGTTTCAAGGGCTTTGCCAACTGGCTCACGGTGCAGGCATCCGAGGAAACCGCCCATGCCGCCAAGCTCATCCAGTTCCTGCTGGACCGTGGGGGAAAGCTGGAACTGAAGGCAGTCGCCGCGCCGCCCACGGATTTCGGCGGCGTGATTCAGGTCTTCGAGGAGACGCTGGCCCACGAGAAGAGCATCACCGGCCGGATCAACGCCCTCTTCGAGCAGGCCCGCAACGAGAAGGACCATGCCAGCGAGATCGCCCTGCAGTGGTACG
>JAYVRY010000126.1:0-2076 GCA_043775845.1 Acidobacteriota bacterium | reverse complement strand
CCACGCCCTCGTGCCCCGTTTCCCCTGCCGCGTTGTTCAGCATGACGTTGCAGAAGGGGCAACCCACGGCGATGGTGGTGGCCTTGGTGTCGCCCTTTGAGGCGGAGAGCGCCTCCAGGGCCTGGCCGAAACGCTCCTGGTTCACGCGGGTGCCCAGCTTCTCCTCCAGCCAGAAGCGCCCGCCGCCAGCACCGCAGCACATGGTGGCCTCGCCGTGCTTCTCCATCTCCAGGAGCTTCACGCCGGGAATGGCGTCGAGGATGGCCCGGGGGGCCTCCACCTGGCCGTTGATGCGGCTGAGGTAGCAGGGATCGTGGTAGGTGAGATCCACCGCCACGGACTGCTCCAGCTTCAGCCGGCCTTCGCTGATGAGCTTCGCCACCAGCTCGGTGCCGTGCACCACCTCGAAGTCGCCGCCGAAGGCCGGCGATTCGTTCTTCAGGGTGTTCAGGCAGTGGGGGCAGTTGGTGATGACCTTCTTCACGCCGTGGCTCTTCAGGATCTCCACGTTGGTTTCCGTGGCCGTCTGGTAGAGGTACTCGTTGCCCAGGCGCCGGGCGGATTCGCAGGTGCAGCTCTCCTCGCTGCCCAGGATGGCGAAGGAGACCTTCGCCGCCTGCAGCAGCTTGACCAGGGCCTTGGACACCCGCTGTCCAGCGGCGTCGTAGGAGCCCGCGCAGCCCACCCAGAACAGGTATTCGGCGTCGGGATTCTCGGCCACGGTGGGCACGTGCAGGCCCTCGGCCCACTTGGCGCGGTCCGCCTGGGGCAGGTTCCAGGGATTGCCCTGGCGCTCCATGCCCTTGAAGGCCACCTGCGCCTCGGCGGGGAAATTGCTCTCCTCCAGCGTGAGGTAGCGGCGCATGCCGATGATCTTGTCGACGAAGCTGATCTCCAGGGGGCAGGCCCATTCGCAGTAGCCGCAGCTGGTGCAGGCCCAGATGGTGTCCTGGCTGATCCAGCCTTCCAGCTGCTCCTTGCTCCAGGGCGCCACTTCGTCGTCGCGCTTCCAATGGGAGCCTTCGGGCACGGGGCCGCCGATGAGCAGACGATCCTCAGGCACGGTCTGATCCTGGCCCATCTGCGAGAGGGGGGTGGCCTTCAGGTAGTCGCGGAGGTCATTGCCGAAGTCCTTGGGGCGGAGGGGCTTCCCGGTCAGCGTGGTGGGGCAGTTCTCCAAACAGCGACCGCACTCCACGCACGTGTAGAACTTGAGCATCTGCTTCCAGGTGAAATCCTGGATCTTGTTGATGCCGAAGTGCTCGGCCTCCATGTTCATGGGCTTGAGGTTCTTATTGGGCTCCAGCTCACGGAAGTAGATATTGAAGAGCGACGTGAACACGTGGAAGTGCTTGGAGTAGGGCAGGAAGTTGGCGAAGAAGTAGAGGAGCGCCAGGTGCAGCCACCACATGCTCTTGTAGAGCACCAGCAGACCCTCGCCACCCATTGGCCGCAGCAGGTTCGCGATGAACAGGCTGACGGGCGCCCAGGTCTTCCAGGCCGGGTAGTGCAGCCAGATATAAGCGCCATCCGCCAACAGGTCGGTGATCATCAGCGCCCCGATGAGGCTCAGGGTGGCCCAGGCATCCCAGGAGTTCTCCAGGCGCCAGGGTTTCATCACCAGGCGGCGGAAGGTGGCGAGCCCGAGCCCCAGCAGCACCAGGACCTCGAAGATGTCCTTGGTGGCCTGGTAGCCGTAGCCGAAGGCGCCCAGGGCCTCGGTCATGTGGAAGGCGGGGAACAGGCCCTCCACCACCAGGCCGATGGAGCGCAGGGCCAGAACGCAGAAGCCCCAGAAGATGAGGATGTGGTAGAAGCCCGCGTACTTGTCCCGCACCATGCGCTTCTGCATGATGGCCAGGGTGAACACGCCCTTTAGGCGCACCCAAGGCTGATCGAAGCGGTTGTCCGGCAAGCCGGCCTTCAATGTGGCCAGCCGCTGGCGGATGGTCCAGGCAAAGAAACCGCCCGCGGCCAGGGTCATGATCCAGAACAGCGCGATTTCAAGGGCCTTCATCGTGTTCACTCCTTGCAATCAACATTCAGAACGGGTGTTCGGCAAGCAGCCGAGGTAGC
>JAYVRY010000125.1:0-2078 GCA_043775845.1 Acidobacteriota bacterium | reverse complement strand
AGCTGCTAGGCCAGCAATGCCGCCAACGCGATGGAGCAAAGCTTGGTCCTGGCGGTATCCCCGCGGCTGCTGAGGACGCAGGGCACCCGGGCCCCGGCCACCAGGGCGGCGATCTCGGCGCCGCCCAGCTTGGTGCCCGCCTTGTAGAACACGTTGCCCGCCTCAATGTTGGGGAAGAGCAGGCAGTCGGCGTCGCCGGCCACGGGGCCGCCCATGCCCTTGATGCGGGCGGATTCGGGATCGATGGCACCGTCCAGGGCCATGGGGCCGTCCACCAGGGCCCCCGGGATCTCTCCCCGGGCGGCCATCTGCGCGAGCTGAGCCGCCTCGGCACTGGACCTCAGCTTCGGCTGCACCTGTTCGGAGATCGATAGCACGGCGACCTTGGGAGTCCCGATGCCCAGGGCCTGGGCGGTCCGGACCAGGTAGCCCAGGATGGCCAGCTTCTCCTTGAAGTCAGGTTCGGGAATCACGGCCACATCGCCGGCGATGAGCAGCTTCGCGTGGCCGGGATGCTCCATGACGGTCACGTGGCTGAGGATGGCGCCCGGCTCCAGCAGGCCCTGCTCCTTGTTCAGGAGGGCCTTCATGTACTTCTCGGTGCTGAGCAGGCCCTTCATGAGCAGGTCGGCCTCGCCTGCGCGGACCATGGCCACGGCCCGGGTGGCGGCCTCGCCATCCGTGGCGGCATGGATCATCCGGTACTGCTCCTTCGGGAAGCCAAGCTCCCGGCAGACCTGGATCATGAGGGCCTCGTCGCCCACCAGGATGGCCTCCACCAGCCCAGCCTCCACCGCGGCATGCACGGCCTCCAGTGTGTGGGCGTCGTTGGCCCAGGCCACCACCAGCCGCTTGCGGGGCCGGTTCTTCACGGCAAGGAGCAGGTCGTCGAGTGTGCGAATCACCATGGCTGGGCTCATAAAAGGCGCCGGACCACCGGCGTCGAGGAGAGTAGCATTCCCCCATGGCCGTCTCAGTGAGCTTCCGCACATACCTCCTGGAACAGATGGGGCAGGTGCGCCCGGTCAGCTTCCGCCCCATGTTTAGCGGTATGTGTTTCTTTGCCGAGGGCCGGGCCTTCGCCCTGGTGTCAGGCGACACCCTCTACTTCAAGGTGGACGACAGCAACCGCCCGGACTTCGTGGCTGTGGGCATGGGGCCCTTCCTGCCCTTCGGTGATCCGGACAAACCCATGCAGTATTACCAGCTGCCCGAAGAGGTGTTGGAGGATCCGGATGAGCTGGGGGTATGGATGGCCAAGGCCATCGCCGTGGCGGCGAAGGTGGCCAGGCCCAAGATGAAATCCAAGGCAAAATCCAAGGCGGAACCCGAGTCTGGGCCCGGGCCGAAATCGAAGGTTGCGGCCCAGCCCAGGGCGACGCGGAAGTAGGCCCGTGAATCTGGTTCTGCTCTTGCCGGAGGATCTGGTCGCGCCGGATCGCGCCCGTCTGATGGGCCGCCGTTTGGCCCACGTGCGCGAGGTGCACCGGGCGGCCCTCGGGGGCGAGCTGGCCGTGGGCCTGCTGGGCGGCCTCATGGGGAAAGGCAGGGTGCTGCAACTGGACGAGGAGGGGCTGGAACTGGAACTGCACCTGGATCAGGCGCCGCCGGCCAAGCTGCCCCTCACCCTCCTGATCGCCCTGCCGCGGCCCAAGGTGCTCAACCGGGTGGTGGCCGCCGCCGCCAGCCTGGGCGCCGCCCGCATCGTGCTGGTCAATGCCTGGAAAGTCGAAAAGTCCTACTGGGGAAGCCCCCGAGTGGCGCCCGACAGCCTGCGGCACCAGATGCTCCTGGGCCTGGAGCAGGCCGGCGACACCGTGCTGCCGGAGCTGCGCCTGGCGCGGCTCTTCCGGCCCTTCGTGGAGGACGAGCTGCCCGCCCTGCTGGCCGGGGGCACGGGGCTCATGGCCCACCCGGGCACATACGAAGCCGCACCCAACGTCCTGGTCGCACCCGTGACCCTGGCCATCGGCCCCGAGGGCGGCTGGATCGAAGCCGAAGTGCAGAGCCTGCTGAAGGCTGGAATGAAGCCCCTCGACCTCGGCCCCCGCATCCTCCGCACCGAGACAGCCCTGGCC
>JAYVRY010000124.1:0-6729 GCA_043775845.1 Acidobacteriota bacterium | reverse complement strand
GCGCTGGATGCAGAAGGTGCATTTCTCCACCACGCCCTTGGGACGGGGGCGGTTGCCCAGGTAGTGGGTTTCGGGGTTCACGTCCTTGGCCTCGATGTGCGGCTCGCCCCAGTTGAAGTGGCGGGCGCCGTAGGGGCAGGCAGCCATGCAGTAGCGGCAGCCGATGCACCAGTTGTAGTCCACCACCACGATGCCATCCTTCTCCTTCCAGGTCGCACCCACCGGGCAGACCTTCACGCAGGGCGGTTTCTTGCACTGCTGGCACTGCACGGGCATGTAGAAGTGGTGTTCGCGGGGCACCTCATCGGGGTTGTAGTAGTGTTCGGCGTGCTGGATGTTGACGCCCTCTTCCTTATCCATTTCGAGGACGCGGATCCATTGAATTTCAGGGTCGCGCGACTGGTTGTTCTCGGTCACACAGGCATGGACGCAGCGGCGGCAGCCGATGCAGCGACTGAGATCCAGGGCGTAGCCGAAAATCACGCCGGGCATGGCGGGCTCGTTGCCGACCTTGACCACCTTGTGGAACTTCTCCATGTACTCGGCTTCGAGCCGGGCAATGATGGTCTGGATCTCATCCTTGGATAGTTCGCGGAAGTTGTGCTGGAGGAACTCCTCCGTGCTGCGCTTCCCGCAGCCGGTGAGGGCGGCGGCCACAGCGGCCACGGCTGTGCCCAGGAACTGGCGTCGGCTGTCGCAGCTGCCCGTGACAGTGGTGCCCTCGGTGGGAGGCATGGACTTCAGGTCCGTCATTGGGCGCCCCCTTTCCTGAGCCTGATGTCTTCGGGCCGTGTGGGTGGCGCCATGGGTTTCATGGGCTTGAAGTGCGGCGAGTGGGGGTTGTGGCAGTGGACGCAGAGCAGGTATTGCTTGGGGCCGTTCCAGCTGCCGGTGCGTTTGCCGTGGATGCCCACGCGCCAGTCGCGGTATTTGTCCCCGTGGCACTGGCCACAGAGCTTGTAGGATTCGGTGAACTCGACCTTCTCCCCGCTGGCCAGATGCAGGTTGTCCCGGCTGTTGGCGTCATGGCAATCCAGGCACCATCGGCTTTCCGGGCCATGGCTCAGCTTGATTTCATCGTGCATGGCCAATTCCCGCCGCTGGGTGTTCACCTTCATCTGCTTGCCGTCATGGCAGGCGGTGCAGGGGAAGACGCCGTCGCTGAAGGGCGGCTTGGGGACCTGGATGCCCTCCTGGGCGGTCGGTTCCACCTTGGATCCAGGTTTGGTTTTCGGTTCCTCGGAGAAGGCGGGAGCTGTCAGTAGAAACAGGCTCAGGGCCACCCTGTGGATGGGGCGTCGGTTCATGAATCCACCTCCGGCTTCGATGACTTGGAATCAGGGTTTCCGTCGGTTGGGACGGGAACCTTCAGCAAACGGGGCGTCAGCATGAGGGTGGCGCCGAAGCACATGCAACCCAGGAAGAGACTCACGGGTAGGCCGATGGCCATCAGCGCGATGAAGCGCGCTTCGGGCGCACCCAGGGCCTCTGCAGACGCGGGAACCTGGGAGGGGTTCTGAGGCGTGGTCATCGATCGTTCCCCGGAAGGAAGTGGCATCGAAGGTGATAGTGCAGGTTGGCTTCATGCCACGCCCTGGGCAAGGGGGCGTCAAGCAGAAGAAAGGCATTCCAAGGGATTCATAGGAATTTCTATGGCGTGCGCGGGGATTCCCCTGTCGTGACGGAGGTCCCTGCCTGAGTGATAAAGTCGAGAAAAGGGGAATAGATACCAATATGGTTGTCTATCCTGACGCTGCCGGAGGTATGTGCCGGGGGTCACAACGGTGGGTAGGCTTGACGTTGGAGTCCGCATGGTCCGATCACTCATCCACCGCTGCTTTCTGTTGGTCTGGGTCGCCACCCTGGCCATGGCCCTCGGCGCCCAGGACACGACCGTGATCCTGCTGCGGCACGCGGAGCGCCGATCCCTCTTCGATCATGATTCACCCTTGAACGAAGCGGGACAGAGCCGGGCGGCGAGCCTGGTGCCGCTGCTTGTGGCCTTCAAGCCCATATCGCTGTATGCCTCCGATCTAAGACGCACCCAGCAAACGCTGGCGCCGCTGGCCGCGCACCTGGGCTTGGCCCCTCAGGTTCGCGCCAAGGATGGGAGCGAAGCGCTCGCCGCCGAGATCCTTCATGACCAACGGGGCCGCACCATCCTGGTGTGCTGGCACCACGACCTCATGAAGAAACTCGTGCGGGGCCTGGGTGTGAAGGGCGCCGTTCCCTACTGGCCGCTCGATACCTACGACTGGCTGTGGATCGTGCGCATTCCAGCCCAGGGCGAGGCCACGCTCGAAACGCGGGTCCAGGAACCAGGAGCCCGTCCAAGTAATCGATAGCAGCCCCCACCCATTACTTGGACGGGCTCCTAGCGCCAGCTCCCGCTGCGGTAGCCAAGGGCCGCTAGCACTTCTTCCCCGGCGCGAACGCCGTGATCCTGGGCTTCTTCGAACAGCGCGATGCCGCTCAGTTCCGTGTGGGCGAAGTGGATGCCGCCGAAGGGCCGGGACAACGCGAGGAAGTCTGCATCCCAGATTTGTCCGGGGGTGGGCCGCACCATGGCGTGGCCCCAGCGCATGACATCCAGGCGGGCCACCAGACCTTCCAGATCGGGATGGGCGGGCCGCAGGTCGTCCATTACCATGCGGGCGCAGGAGGGCCAGTCCAGGGCCCGCAGGCGGGCCCGCTCGGCATCGCAGTCCGCGCCCGTGAAAGGCCGGTACCAGGTCCAGACGGTGGGCCCGTGGTCGCGCAGGCTTTGGTGCGTGGCCACCACGTAGCCCAGCGCCTCGCTGTCGCGCAGGACGTTGTCCCAGGCCAGGGGGAAGGTGGGCTCGGCGGGCCGGGCACGCAGTGTGAGGTTGGCGACCATCCACGGCGCGTTGTGGATGCGGGCGGCGGCGGGCCGAGCGGCGGCGAAGCCTTCGATCACATGCTTCGCCACGTGCTGCGGCCCGGCGAAAATGACGCGCCTGGCCCGCCATCCCACGCGTTTCTGCTGGATGGCATCCCAGGCCGTGATCAGCATGGCATCTCCGTCCTGGCGTATGGAGGTGGCCATCACGCCGCACTGGAGCCGCTCCCCGCAGGCCTGGCGCAGGTGGTCCACGAGAAAGCCATTGCCCTGAGGCCAGGTGAGCAGGGGGCGCGAATCCTCGCCGGGCCCCTGCTTGCGGGCGGCGAAGTAGAAGAGCCCCGCCCAGGCGCTGGTGGTCGCCAGGCGGGAACCGTAGTCATCGCGGCAGGCGTAGTCCAGCAGCCAGCGGAGGCGTGGTGAGCTGAGCCCACGCGCATCCAGCCAGGCCCCGAAGGAGAGGCCGTCGAGGGCCCGGGCCTCGGGCGCATCGGAGCAGCGGGAGCGCGGAATGCTGAAGGCGGGGCGGCCCTTGGCGTCCTTGAAGGCGGCCCAGGCGTCCACTTCCTGGAAGAAGGCGTGGTATTGGCGCTCGTCCTCCGCGCTGGCCCCCGCCCGCAGGTAGAGGCCCTCCCACCATTGGCCATGGGCGAAGAGACGTTCCTCCGGCGCGCGCACGGTGGCCTCTTCGGCGAAAAGGGGATTACCCTTCGCATCGAAGCCTTCCAGCACGCCGCATTCCTGCAGCAGCCGCAGCACCGCGTGGTTGCCGCGGTCGGGAACGGGAAGGTAGTGGGCGGCCCAGGGGAAGGGGCTCACGTGGTTGCGTCCGGAGCAGGAGGTGCCGCCGGGTTCCTTCTCCAGTTCCAGCACGCGGAAATCAGGCAGTCCCGCGCCTGCCAGCCGCCAGCCTGCGCTCAGGCCCGCGATGCCACCACCCACCACCAACACGGAGATGGGCTCAAAGCGATCGGGATCGGGGAAGGTTCCGCCGCGCAGCCAGTGGCCCGTGGGCAAATCCGGGCCGATAAGTTCGCCTTGAAAAGGGAATTCCGGTTTACGGCGGCAGGCCAGAGGAAGCGCCGAAGCTGCCGTGACCGCGAGGAAGGTCCGGCGCTTCATGGCTGAGCCTTGGAGCGCGGAGAAAAGAAGCACACTGAATTTGAAACCGCAGATGTCGCAGATGGCGCAGATGAAAAAGAAAAAGTTGAATCCACAGATTTCACTGATTCACACAGATTCAAATACGGGGGGTGATTGTCCGGAATCAAGCGTCGCTTCTTGGGTTTGGTCGGCCTGGGGCTCTGGTGATGCCCGCAGTCATCTGTGTAATCTGTGAAATCTGTGGACTCGTTTGTTCTTTCAGGATTCACGACCATCGCCGCCACTCACGGGCGTAGAGGTGGACGAGCCGCTGGTTGTCCAGGCGGTTCACCTCGGTGGGCACGCGGTCCATGTCTTTGGGGAAGGCGAACATGGCGGAGGTGGCTTCATCCGAGAGGTGGCGCAGGCCGGGCAGCACACGGGTGGGGACGTCGAAGTCGTGTTTCGAGGCAAGGGCAAAGCCCCAGACGCCGAAGGAGGGCACGGCCAGGTGGTAGGGCCGCACCTTCAGGCCCGACGCTTCCATGGTGGCGGCGATGCACCAGAAGGATTGCCGGGCCATGAGGGGCGAGGTGCTTTGCACGGTGATCATGGCGTCGTCGGTGAGGCGGCGCTGCAGCAGGCGGTAGAAGCGCGAGGTGTAGAGCTTGCCCAGGGCGTAGGTGTTGGGATCGGGAAAATCCACGTAGGCCAGGTCGAAGGGTTGGCCCCTCGTTTCCTGCAGCCACACCATGGCATCAGCGTTGATGACTTTCACGCGGGGGTCATCGAGAGCGGCGCCGTTGAGCTGGCGCACCATGGGCTGCCGACGCGCCATGTCCGTCATGGCCGGATCCAGGTCCACCAGCACCACTTCCTGCACCGAAGGGTGCTTAAGCACTTCGCGCACGGCGAGGCCATCGCCACCACCACAAATGAGCACGCGTTTGGCATCGGGCCGCAGGCCGAAGGCGGGATGCACGAGGGCTTCGTGATAGCGGTACTCGTCGGCGCTGGAGAACTGCAGGTTGCCGTTGAGGAAGAGCTGGAAGCTGCCGCGGCCTCGCGTGAGCACGATGCGCTGGTAGGCGCTGTCCTTGGCGTAGACGATCTCGTCCGCAAATATTTCCTCTTCCACGGCCAGAGTGAATTTGCCTGCAAACACGAGGCCCACGCTGAGCAGCACCATGACCGCCAGACAGCGCAGTCGGATCATGCGCGTGGGGCCCAACTGGGACTGCAGCAGGTGGGTGGACCAAAGCCCCACACCCGCGTTCAGCAAGCCGAAGAGGAGGCTGGTGCGCACCAGGCCCAGCTTGGGCATGAGCAGGAGCGGGAAGAGCAGCGATGCGAAGAGGGCGCCGATGTAGTCGAGGGTGAGCACGCCCGCCACCAGATCCTTGAAGCGCACCTGGTCCTTGAGGATCCGCATGAGGATGGGGATCTCCAGTCCCACCAGCGTGCCCACGGCCATGACCACGCCGTAGAGCACCACGCGGAAGGCATGGGTGTGGGCGAAGGCCTGGAAGAGGATGGGCGCCGAAAACCCGCCCACCAGGGCCACGGCCAGCTCCAGATCCACGAAGCGCCGGGCCAGACCGCGATGGAGGAATTTCGATAGCCACGAGCCCAGGCCCATGGCGCTGAGATAGACGCCGATGACCGTGGAAAACTGCGTGACCGAATCGCCCAGCAGGTAACTCGACAGCGTGCCCGCCACCAGCTCGTAGATCAGCCCGCAGGAGGCGATGAGAAGAACACTGATGAAGAGCAGCGGGGCTTTCAGCGTGGGCTGGGGGGAGGAGTCTTCAAGATTAGGATTAGCCACGGATGAACACGGATAAACACAGATAGGTCATAGGGAGACTCGCTTTACGCCAACCCTTGGAGATTGGAAATTGAGGATCAGGCCGCGCTTCAACCCGGTGGCCCGCAAATAATTGAGGCATTGAGCCAGATGAATGCCTTCAATGGCCTTGACGCACTTCAGTTCTACGATGACGCACCCAGCAACCAGCATGTCGGCCACATACTCACCGGCCACGATTCCGTCATACATCACCTTGATTGAGTATTGCTGTGTGACTTGAAGCCCACTTTTCCTCAATTCATGGGCGAGAGCGGTCTCATAGACCTTCTCCAGAAAACCTGTCCCGAGCGTATTGCTCACTTGGAAGGCCGCACCGATGATCGCTTCGCACACGGTATCCAATCCGTGTTCATCTGTGTTCATCTGTGGCAAATCACCCATGAATCGCGGCGGCGATGATGATGCTGATGCCCAGGATGAGGCAGCCGAGGACGATGCCCAGGGCGGTGTTCTGGTCATCCTCCATCTCCTTGCGCAGGGAGAAGGGCAACACCTTCACGAGGATCAGCCAGACCAGGCCGAGGATGACGAGGCCCAGGGTGGAAAAGACGGCAGCGACGAGGAGCTGGTGGAGCAGTTGGTTCGTGAACATCACTTACCCCCATGAAAGCCGTTGTTGTGCAGGAACGTGCGATAGGCGCCGGGCGTCTGGCGGACACTGGGCGGCAGGTCGGCGCGGCGGCGCTGGCCGAAAAATTCGCGGCCGAAGAAGGCGTTGGCTGTCAGCAGGCTGAAGCCGCCCGCCAGAAAGAGCAGGTAGAGGATCCGCATCAGTCGCCACCTCCATCGGAAGACGCATTGGTGCCGTACATGCTCTCCTGCCAGCGCCGGCTTTCGAAGGCTGCCATGCGGAAGACCATGAACAGGGGCACCAGCAGAATGGCCAGCAGGGCCAGCCCCGGGTAGAGCCAGCGCA
>JAYVRY010000123.1:0-6736 GCA_043775845.1 Acidobacteriota bacterium | reverse complement strand
ATTCCCTCCCTGTGGGGCCCCACTTCGCAAAGCCCACCGGGCTTTGCTGCGTGACCCACATGGTCGGGACCTGTCGAAACCGGTCACCCCCGTGTGTGATGTCGCTTCCCGAAGCCCCGCGAGGATTCGCATGAAGCGGAAATTGAGTATGCGGGCCTTGGTGCGGATGCACAAGGAGCGGTCCTATTTACCCTGCTGGCGCCGCAGGGTGACGCTTTCACCGCCGATGCCCCAGTTGTCGGTGTCCACCTCGTCGATGATGACCACGGTGGTCTGGGGGTTCTTGCCGAGCACATCCACCAGGAGTTGGGTGGTCCCCTTGATGAGGGCGGCTTTCTGCTCAGCGGTGGCGCCGTCGCGGGTGATGCGGATGTTCACGAAGGGCATGGACGTTCCTTTCTTCAAGGCTTCCAGGGTGTCAGATCGGATGGCTTCAGAATGGCGGAACTGTCGCCATCAGCGAAGCGCCAGGGGCGGGCCTGGTCTTCAGGGGCGGCGAAACCAATGCCTAGGCGTGGCCCAGCCGTGATTCGGGTCGGAGCTGCCCCGGGGCGCAGCTCCAGGCCCCCTGCCTTGAGCAGGTCATGGCCATCAAAGGACTTGTCGAGGCCCAGGGCCTGGGCGACCTTGCCCGGGCCGGCGCAGAGCTGAGCATTGGCTTTGGCTTTGGCTTTGGCTTTGGCTTTGGCTTTGGCGCCGCGGCGCTTCAAAACGGTGGCCATGCCGCTGATGACTTCGGCGCCCCGGATGAGCACGGCACCCGGTTCCCCTTCCGGTCCCGTCACCACGTTCAGCATCCAGTGCATGCCGTAGCAAAAGTAGAGGTAGGCACGTCCGGGCGGTCCCCACATGGGTGCGTTGCGGCCCGTGCGGCCATGACGCGCATGGCTGGCGCTGTCTTCGGGCCCACCGTAGGCTTCGACTTCGGTGATGCGGAGGGTGACCTCATCGCGGACCAGTAGCTGGCCCAGGAGGGCGCGGGCGGCGGGCTGGGGCGGGCTGTTCAGGTTCATCGCGATAGCAGCTTCCGGTCCCGCAGGAAGGCTTCCAGTTCTGTGGCTGCGGAAGGTTCAAAGACCCGCTCGGGCAACAGCACGGCCTGGGAGCGCCCCATGCGGAAAATCCAGAAGCCGCTGCGGCGGCGGATCTCCGTGAAGGCGCTCCAGGGCAGGCTGCCTTCACGGGTTTCGGTCTCGAGGCGCAGGCCCTCATCATCCAGGCTCAGCGTCACGCCGGAGTAGGCTGCGGAACCGCGCCGACGACGGCCCCAGCGGAGCACGGCCTCGGGCAGCACCACAAAGAGCAGCCCGTTGAAGAGCATGAAGATTCCGAAGGCGGGCTGTCCTCCCGAAGTCGTCACCACGGCGATGCCCAGAAGGGCCACCAGGGCACCCGAACCCACGGATACCGCATACCAGAGGCGCTTGAAGGCCCGCGTGCCTCGAAGGGCCTCGGCGGGGGTGAGGGTGTAGTGGGTAGAGATGTGCATGGGCGTCATGGAGACTTGAATCGCTGCGATTCGAGTGAGGAAAAGATCTCACAAAGGCCGAACGGGCTGCCCTGTACGCCACAAGACCGCGCGGGTGTCGCGCGGCCTTGTGGAAGCAGAGTAAAACCTAGTCCTGCTTGAGGGTCTTGGGGTTGATCTCCCAGCGGATCAGGGTGACGCCGAAGGTGCCATCGGGCTTCTTGAGGCAGCTGACGGTCATGATCTTCTTGCCATCAAAGCCCAGGGCCATGTCCTTGATGACGGCCGTAGAACCGTACTGACGCCCGCCAGAATTATCGGAGATGCCCATGTGGCGCATCTTGCCCCAGGTTTTGGCGGTGAGGGCCTTGGTCATGCGGTAGATACCGGAGTTGAAGGCCAGGCGCGCATCCTTCACCGGGTAGTCATCGGTGGGGCCACCCGTCAGGATGTCGAGCTTGTCGGCCAGGTGCTCGATGCCCAGGCCCTTGAGCTCTTCGGGGGTCAGGGTAAGGCCCAGGGCCTTGGCATCCAGATGGAGCTGGCGGGCGGAGGGATACACCACATCGGGTGTGATGGGGGCGATGAGGGCCACGTGCTTGTAGTCCTTGCGCACGGCCACGTATTGCAGATGGTAGAGGATGTCAGCAGGCTCCATGGCCGCCGCGGGCGCGGTCGTGGGAATCTCATCGCCGCCGCAGCTAATGAAGGCTGGCACAAGGAGCAAGCTGGCGAGGGACAGCATCAAGGAACGGCGCATAGGGAAACCTCCAGAAGGATCGGGATGCAAGGATGGTGTCGTCTTCTCTCTTCGCTGCCAAGGGAAATTCATCACAATGGGATCATGTATCCCATCTCACTCCTCGCTTTTGGCCGTTTGCGCCTGGAACCCTGCCGTGGTCTGGAGCGGCACTATCTGGACATGCTGAAGGCCTATGCCCGCATGGAAGTCACGGAGTTGCCCGAAGGCAAGGGCGACCCCGTTCGGCAGCTGAAGGAGGAAGCCGAGCGTCTGCGCCCGAAACTGTCTGCGGTCCAGTGTCCCGTGCTGCTGACGCCCGAGGGGAAGCTTCGAGACAGCGAGGGCCTGGCCCAGTGGCTGGTGGAGCGCATGAACCGCGGTGAAAGCCTGGCCTTCGCCATGGGGAGCAGTCATGGTTTCGATCCCGGTTTGAAAAAAGAGATTCGCGAACAGATGAGCCTGTCCCCCATGACCTTCCCCCACGAACTGAGCCGGGTCATGTTCCTGGAGCAGCTCTACCGGGCCTTCACCATCATCCGGGGCAAGGACTATCACAAATAAAATGAACCACGAATGGCGCGAATCGCCCTGCGGGCGCACGAAAAAGCTAGGTCCACAGATGACACAGATGGGCGCCGACCCATGCGCGTGGGCCCGCCGAAGGCAGCCCACGCCAGCAAAACGACCTCCCAAACCGGCCATGGCCCCGTTTTTTAATCTGTGCAAATCTGTGAAATCTGTGGATTCAAAAGTAGTTTCTGCGTCATCTGCGTCATCTGCGGTTCCAAGTTTTCCTCATTCGCCCTTTTTCCGCCTTTCGATCACACTGGTCGGATGGCGCACCCCATGGACCGCTACTTCGCCCCGATGGAGGGACGGATCTTCGCCTGCTTCCCCGGCGCCGAAGACCGCCCCGGCCAGCGGCGCATGGCGGAACTGGTGCACAACACCGTGATGGACGGCGGGGCCCGTTTCGATCAATGGCGCAACCGGGGCGCTGAACCCGAATCCAAGCCCGAAGCCGTCATCCAGGCGGTGGAAGCAGGCACGGGCACCGGCAAGAGCCTGGGCTACCTCATCCCGGCCCTGGCTGCGGGTCGCCATCCCATTCTGGTGGCCACGCGCACCAAGCAGCTTCAGCGGCAGCTCCTCGAAGAAGACGTGCCCAGGGCTGCGGGCATCCTGGGCCGTCCCATCAAGGCCGTACTGGCCAAGGGCCGCGCCAACTATCTCTGCCGCACCGCCTGGGAGACGGTCTCGAACGACACCCACCTGGAGTTCACCCGGGCCGATCAGCAGCTGTGGCTGGCCCTGCAGCGCTGGACGCTGGAGACGCAAGATGGCGACCGCGAAGGCCTGGGCCGTTTCGGTGAGGGCGAGTCGCCGCTCTGGGACAAGATCAACGCCCGCGCCGAGCGTTGCACGGGACGCCAGTGTTCCCGCTACGAGGACTGCTACCTCACCAAGCTGCGGGCCGCCGTGGCCGAGGCCGACCTCATCATCGTGAACCACGCGCTGCTGCTGGCGGATCGCGTACTGCGTGAGTCCGCTTTTGGACAAGTCCTGCCGGACGCGCCGGTGCTTATCCTCGACGAGGCCCACGACCTGGAGGAGCAGCTGACGGAAAGCTGCGCCGAAGCCTGGTCCAGCCGCGCCATGAATCTCCTCTTCACGGATCTGCGCGACGCGGCCGCTCAAACCTCAGGATCGGCCCAGGGCGCGGCGCTCATGGGATTGCTGGAGCCCTGGGAGAGATCCTGGGCGGACATCCTGACCTGGGTACCCCTCGAAGGCGGCGTGCAGCCCCTGCTGGCACCGGGCCCCGAGATGAAGGCCCTGGCGGATGGCGTGGGCGCCTGGGTGGCGGCGGGCCACCCCCTGCTGGTGGAAACGCGCCGCCTGGCTGCGGCCGATCCCGAGAATCCCACCTGGATGCGCCTGGCCGAGCGCGTGGGCACGGCCTTCTCGCGCATGGAACAGATCTTCGCCCAGCCCGATGGTTGGGTGTCCACGCTCAGCCGAGAAGGCGCGAACCTCGTCCATTTCAAGTCCAATCCCGTGGATGTCCGTCCCTTCTTCCACCAGCACGTGCGGCGCGGTTTCGAGAGCGTGGTGCTCACCAGCGCCACCCTGCGCGATGGCCGTGGCTTCAACGGCCTGGGCCTGCGTCTGGGGCTCACGAAGCCGGAAGTGGCAGTGGCCGAGAACGTGGAAAGCCCCTTCGATTTCGAAGCCCAGGGCCTGCTCTTCGTGCCGCCGGATCTGCCGGAGCGGCGCCCTGGCGCGGGCGGCGGCGTGGGCGATCCCGCCTGGGTGGAGGCCTCGCTTTCGGCCATGGAGCGCATGGTGCGAGCCAGTCGGGGCCGCGCCCTGCTGCTCTTCACCAGCCGCAAGATGCTGGCGGCCTTCCGGCCGCGATTGGAAGTAGCCCTGCCCGAAATCACCTTCTTCGTGCAGGGCGATGGCCTTTCAAGGACTCAGCTGCTGGATCGCTTCCGCGCCACGCCTTCGGCGGCCCTGCTGGGCCTCGCCAGCTTCTGGCAGGGCGTCGATCTGCCAGGCGATGCGCTCAGCCTCGTGGTGGTTTCCGCACTGCCCTTCGCGCCCCCGGATGATCCTGTGCTGCAGGCCCGCATTCGCGAGGCCGACGCCCAGCGCGAGGGCCTGGGCTTCATCGGCATCCAGGTGCCGCAGATGACGCTGAAGCTGAAGCAAGGCATCGGCCGTCTCATCCGTACCCGCTCGGATCGCGGCGTGGTGGCCGTGATGGACCCGCGTCTCATGCTGCCCAGCGAAGACCGTTTGGGAAAGCGCTACGCCGCCCAGGTGCGGGCCGCCCTGCCGCCCTTTCCCGTGACGCGGGATTGGGACCGGGTGGAAGCCTTCCTGCAGAGCCTCTGAGCGGAGGACTGCTCGCTACTTGGATGCCTCCGCCTGGGCCCTCACAAAGGCCGCCACCCGTTGAATCGCCGCAGGCGCGAAGGTTTCCTCCAGGGTTTCGTATTCGTCTTCCTGGCCGGTCTTGGCGGTCTGGGGGGGTGAACCGTACGACCCCTTCTGGGAGGGGTCGTATTCATCGATCAGGCGGGTCCCGTCATCGTTCGGGTGATGGTGGTGAAGGCGGTGAAGGCGGTGAGGGCGGTGAGGGTGGGGAGGGAGGCTCAGATGGCGCATGGGGCCCATCCGGGGAAGGCGGCGGAGGCGGAGGCGGCGGCGCGGGAAGAACGCCCTTCGGCGCCGCAGGCGGCTTGGGTGGTTTGGGCGGCTTCGGGGGCCTGGGCGCCGTGCTCATCTGCTTTTGAAGCTGGTCGAGCCGGGCCTGGAGGGCCCTCATTTCAGCCTGAAGCGCCGCCACTTCGGCCTGGGGATCCCCGTCGACCGGACTACCCGGGCGCACATGGAGTCTGGGAATGCGGATGGGCGGAATGTGGATGTCTTGCTCGATGAAGGTCTCGCCTTCGGGTTCGACCAGGGTCGAGGAGGCCCCACCTGCGGACTCACCGGCCTTGCGAATGACCTTCACGCGCTTTTCCACGACCTCCTTGCCATCGACCTTCTTGCGGATGATGACGGCGCCAGGTAAGACGCCCTCGGTTTGGATCTCGACACGGTGCTCCTTGGGTTCCTTCTCGTCGCCGTGCTTCCGGATGATGACCATTTCGCGGTCTCCGCCCGGCTCACCCAGCCTTTCCACGCGGATGCGGCGAGGTTCCTTTTCCGCCTGGGCGACCTGGGCCTTCAGCTTGGGATCGTTTTGGATGCGCTCGACTTCAACCTTCATCCGTTCGCCTTCCCGCTTCATGTGTTCGGCTTCGAGCTTGAGCTGCGCGCCCTCCGCCTTCACCCGATCGGCCTCAGCTTTCAACTGAGCCTTCTCTTCCGGCCTGGCGTTTTCGCCCCGGCGTTCGAGTTCCTTCATGCGGGCGTCCAGTTCGTTGCTGCGGGCATCCAGTTCGTTGCCGCGGGCATCCAGGCTTCGTTCCTGGGCGTCCAGGCGACCCACGTGGACTTCCACCTCGCGCATCCGCTGACCTTCGGCGCGATCCAGTTCGGTCATGACCTTCAATTCGCGGGCGCGCTCCCGTTGGGATCGGGCCTTGCGGGTCTGGGCCACGATGCTGCGGATCCACTCCTGGCCTTCCTTGTCGAAGGGCATTTCCTTGCCATTGACGAGGTAGGTGGTCTTGGCCTTAGTGGCGGTGTACGACCGTGCCTTCCCGTCCTTTGTCTCCTTCGCGGTGAAGCTGCCATCGCCGGAGACAATCACGGGCTCTGGGGCTTCCCCGTTGAGTTTCACGTCTCCTTTGATCTGGATGTCGAGCTTGCGCTTGTCGTTGGCGACGTCGATGCGGGTGGACTTGTCGGGTGCGGTGTTCTCTTTCGGCTTGTCCTGCATGGCCACGCCTGCAGCGCCCAGCAACGAGGCTGCCAGCACGGCCAGGGCCGTGGCGCGAGCGCCGCTGGTCATGGGCAGGGCGGGGTGGAGGAGATGGCGGACGCGATGCATGAGGGAACCTCCATTGGCC
>JAYVRY010000122.1:0-6750 GCA_043775845.1 Acidobacteriota bacterium | reverse complement strand
TGAACAGGAATTCTTTGGCGTGACCCATGCTGAGATCGGCTCCTACCTCCTGGGCTTGTGGGGCCTTCCAACTGACATCCTGACCATCGTGAATTTGCACCACCGGGTTCACGTGCAGAATGAAGACCATATGACCCCACTCATCGCGGTACACGCGGCGGATGTCCTCTGCGGAATCCGGCAGCATCATCCCCTGTTTGAAACGGGGCGGTTGAACCGGGTCGCCATGGACCGGGCCGGCCTTTGGGACCGGCGGGAAGCCTGGGAAGCACTGGTGCAAGACGCGATCTCTGGAATGGAAGGTGAATGATGGCTCCCAGAATCCTCTTGGTGGACGACGACGAAAACATTCTTCAGGGCTATCAACGGGTCCTGAAGAACAGTTTCGAGGTGCATATGGCCCTGGGGGGGCCCCAGGCGCTTCTGTCCCTGGAGAGGCACGGACCCTACGGCGTGATCGTCGCAGATATGCGCATGCCTGGCATGAGCGGGTTGGACCTGCTGACCGAAGTGCGCGCCCGGTTTCCTGAGACCACGCGGATCATGCTCACCGGCGACTCCGATCAGAAAACCGCCATGGACGCCGTGAACCATGGACGGGTGTTCCGCTTCCTCGCCAAACCATGTCCGGCCGAGGAGCTTGAGCTCGCCATCCGCGGCGGGCTGCGCCAGTACCAGCTCCTGACCGCTGAAAGGGAACTGCTCGAAATGACGCTCACAGGCACGATCTCTGTGCTCTCTGAACTCCTGGCGGGCGTGGATCCCGTCATGTTCAGCAGGGGGCAGATGGTCCGTGACTGGGGTGCGCGGCTCGCCAGGGAACTGGGCTCGAAGGAGGTCTGGGCCGTCGAAATCGCCGCGCTCCTCGCACCCATCGGACGGATCGCCATGCCAGGCCAGGCCCTCAGGAGAGAAGGGAATCAAGCCGTGGCGGAGGCCCTTCTCGCCTCGGTTCCGGAAATGGGCGCAAGGCTGCTGCAGTCCATTCCCCGCCTGGAAGGCGTGGCCCATATCATCCGCTATCAGGCCAAAGGCTATGACGGTTCTGGCCTGCCACTCGACGACATCCAGGGCGGTGCGATTCCCTTGGGATCCCGGATCCTCAAAGTGTTGTGGGACTTCGTGGAACTCGAACATTCCCGCCGGAGCGCTGCGGTGGCCTTGGAGGAGATGCGCCTTCGGAAGAAAGCCTATGATCCGGTCGTGCTGGAGGCCTTTGGCGGGTTGCTGGAAGCCATCGCGTCATCCCCGGCGAAAACCGCCATCAGGCTCCGGGAGTTGCGCGCCGGCATGATCCTGGCCTCAGATCTCCTGATGGAAGACGGCAGCCTGGTTCTGCCCAAAGGCCTCCGGCTGGGATCGGGCCACATGGAACTCCTCGCGGTTCTGGCAGGATTGGAGACGTTGCAGGAACCGGTATCCATCCGGCTCGGTGAGGGGGGCGCCCATGAAGCCTAAAATCCTCCTCGTGGATGACGAGGAGAACGTCCTGCAGGCCTACACGCGCGTTCTGCGGGGGAAGTTCGATCTGGACACGGCGCTGGGTGGCGAGGCGGCCCTGGAGTGCATGGCCGACCATGGGCCCTATGCGGTCGTGGTGTCCGACATGCGGATGCCCGGCATGGATGGGGTGGCTTTCCTTGCCTGGGCCATGTCGCAGCATCCCGATACCGTCCGCATCATGCTCACCGGGAATGCGGACCAGGGAACGGCCATGGAGGCCGTGAACCGGGGATCGATCTTCCGGTTCCTGACCAAGCCCTGTGATTCCGAACTGCTGGGGCAGACCCTGGATTTGGCCGTCCGCCAGCACCTGCTCATCACGGCAGAGAAATCCCTGCTGGAGGACACGTTGAAGGGCGCCATCAAGATGTTGGTGGAGCTGCTTTCATGCCTCGATCCCATTTCCTTCGGAAGGGCTCAGGCGATGGCCACGCTGGCCGAGGGCATCGCCAAAGAGATGCACATGAAGAACCCATGGGTGCTTGGTGTCGCCTCGATCCTTTCCCAAATTGGCATCCTCACGGTGCCTGAAGGCGTGGCGACCAAGATTCAAACGGGGGCCTTCCTCAATAGCGGCGAGCGGGATCTCGCCAATCGCATTCCCGAAATCGGAGCTGACCTCATCAAGAACATTCCAAGGCTGGAGGAAGTCGCAGAAGCAGTCCTCTACATGAACAAGAATGTCAACGGCACGGGTTATCCTCCTGACGACCTGAAGGGGGGCGAGATCCCGCTGGGGGGCCGAATCCTACGTGTCGTGTGGGATTACGAGCGGCTTCTGCCCAAATTCGGGTTTCCCCTCGCGACCGTCCGCGACATGGAGATCCGGACCACCTGGTATGACCCGGAGGTGCTCCACGCCTTCGTCCGCTACCTGGAGCGCCAAGGCGCGAAAGCTCCGGCCCCGCCCGCCCAGCAGGTCGGCCTGCATGAACTGCGCATCGGCCATGTGCTGCTGACGAATATCGAAACCTCGGATGGCCTGCTGGTGGTGCCAAAAGGCTCCACCATTGGCTTGGCCCATCTTCAGAAGCTTCGGAATTTTGCACGGATCTCGGGCATCAAGGAGCCGCTCCTCGTGACCAGTGGATAGATCGTGGTGGGATCCGCTTCTACCCAGAGAGCTGACCCGGCCATGGCATCACCCCCTCTTTGGCGGTCCCTGAAGCATCCGGTCCACCGCCTCGGTCAGGTCTTCATGGCGGACGGGCTTGTGGAGGATGGCTCCGACGTCCAAATGTTTCATGCGTTCGGCCATGGCTTCGTCGTGGGTGGCCGTGAGAATCAGTATTTTGATCTTGGAAAGCTCCGGGTCCTCGAAGCAGGTTCGGACCAGCCGGGCCCCTTCGAACGCCGGCATGGCGTGATCCAGGACGAGGAGATCCGGCTTGGCAACGGTCAAGGCATCCAGGACGGCTTGGAGCGAATCCGGCTCGATTTGAAGCACCTCATGCCCGGCCTTCCGCAGCGCGGTCGCCGCGAAGACCCGGATGAGCCTGCTGTCATCCACCACTGCGATACACGCCATGGAACTTCACCTCACAGGAAGTATCAGGCGATTCCCGGGGAGGGGACCATGGAAAATTGAGACTTTGACTCAGGAACGTGACGATGGCGTCCAAATGATGCATGCATTTATCCTTTCCATTTGACAAGCCGATCCCCTGTAGAGACCCGAGGAAAGGCATGTACCTGATTGAGTCAAAGCCCTTTGGCTTTTCACTGAGGTTCGAGGGCTCCATCTCGGCGGCAGAGATGCAGGAATGGGTGGAAGCTTCGAAGGAAGTGCTCAAAACGGCGCCGAAGCACTTCGGTGTCCTGGCTGACTTGAGGTCACTCAAGCCGCTGGTTCCCGAATCGAAGGTCGTCATGGAGGTGGGGCAGAAGTTGTACAAATCCGCTGGATTGACCCGCTCTGTGGTCATCCTCGATTCCAGCCTGCTCGCCGTGCAATTCAAGAACATCGCCTGGGCCACCGGCATCTACGAATGGGAGCGCTACATCACCGCTTCAGAACACGCGGATTGGAACGAACTGGCTCTGAACTGGATCATGTCAGGGATCGACCCTGATGCCATTGCTCGGCGCTGAACATGGGGCGGGGTGCTCGATTGAGCGCATCTCTGATTCGTTACTGAATAGGCGTTCTAAGGAAACCGCAAAGACTGGATGGCATTGGCCGGGATGTGCACGGGAGCCTGGCGCTGGCCCACCTGGATGGTGTAGTCCAGGGGCTGCTGTGAGGCATTGAAGGCGATGACCACCAGGCGTTTCCCATCCCGGCTGAGGGCGGCGGTGGCGTGGAAGGCATCGGGGGCCAGGCCTTGAGTCGCGGTCGTCACCTGGAGGATCCGGTCGCCGGGTTGCAGGTAGCGGCTGAAGTGGGTCAGGACATCCAGGAGGGGGGTGATGTAAATATCGTGCGTGGCTGTATCCACCATGACGGGCGCGGCGCAGAAATTGTTCACATGGTTGGGCCCGCCGTTGCGGTCCAGCACCAGGTTCCAGTCGATCCAGCCCACGAACCAGTGATTGAGGCCCTCCACGAGATCGCGGGCATAGCGGTGGACGGGCACATAGCGGGGGTGGGCGGGTTTCTCGTCGGGCGGGGCCCAGTAGTAGCCCCAGTCTGTGGCGGAGGCAGACCACCACCAGGCATCGTTCTGCCAGCCCAGGAAGGCGCCATTCGGCGAACTGTCCTTGGTGCCGATGCCGTCGATGCAGCCTTCCGTATGGAGGAGCGCCTTGGTGGGGAAGCGCTGGTGGATGCGATCCAGAAGGTCGGTTTGAACGCTGGTGGTGGCGCTGTACCAGTGCACGCCCGTGCCCCAGGTGAAGGCGGCGGCGGTGGGATCACCCAGCACGGCTTCCGTGAAGGGAAGGGCGTTGGCATCGCGGTTGTGGTCGTATTGAATGACCTTCACGGCACCGAGCCCCTGTTTCTGGAGTTGCGGTCCCAGGTGGTTCCCGATGAAATCCCGTAGTTCGTTCGCCGTGAACGCCATGCTCTCCCACTGACCACCATTGCCCAGAGGTTCGTTCTCGGGGGTCACCGCCCAGATGTTTACGCCTTCGGCCCGGTAGGCCTGCAGGTACTTCACCAGGTAGCGGGCGAAGGTGTCGTGGTGCTGGGGCAGCAGCCGCCCACCCTTGCCCTGGCCGTACCAGTCCTGGTTGTCCTTCATCCACACCGGGGCGGTCCAGGGGCTCGCCACGATCTTCAGCTGCGGGTTGCGGGCCAGGGCGTCCTTGATGAGGGGGAGCAGGGCGTAGGTCGGTTCATGGGCACGAGGGAAGCCCTGTCGATCGGGGGCGATGCTGAAGTGTTCGAGGCGAACATCGCCTGGCACATCGTCGTAGGAGTATGTCCCCGCCACAGAGAAATCGCAGGCGCCGATGTGGGTGCGGGCCATGGTGAAGCGCGCGTCCTTTGGACCGAAGAAGCGATCGAGCAGGTTGTTCCGCTTGTCCTTCGGGAGATGCGCCAGCACGCAGGCCGAGGCTTCCGTGAGCGCGCCGCCGATGCCTTCCAATGTTTGTCGCCGGAGCGCAGGGTTCACGGTGACGGTGACGCCGCCCTTTGACTGACCGCTTCGAAAACGCACCGGCGGCATGGGCTTGAGGCGGTCTCCCGCCGCGCTGGTCTGGATGAAATCCGAGCTGGTGGTGCCGACTTGGAGGATGAGGCTTTTCGGGAAATCTGCCGCCGCATGGTCAGCAGCGGAGGCGAGGCCTCCCAGGAGGCCCAGCGTCAGAAGTGTCGAGGTGCTTGCGGGCATGGTCCGACCTGCCTTTCTTCCCGTCACCGGAGGGTGCGCCCCGGCCGCGGCTACTTCACCCGTAGCGGATCGGCCCAGGCATCCGGATAGAGATAGGCCTGGGTGCCGATGGTCTTGCGGAACTTGCCGAAGCGGATGTCGGTGCCCGCGTAGATGGCGAGCATGGGGCAACCCCCGGGCACCTGGTAGGTGTCCTGGAGGTTCTGCTCCCTGAGGCTGGGATCGAGGCGTTGGCTGCGGGTGTCGGCCCGGTCCCAGCCCTTGTGGTGGGAGTAGGCGAGGCGCAGCTCCTCGCCCAGCTGGAAGACGGGGTTGTTCTTCAGGTTCAGTTCGATGCGGACCGGTTTAGCTGGATCGAGTTGGCCCGTATCGGTCCTGAGCTCGAGGGTGGGCCACTGGATGGGATCCTTCCCCGTGAGTACGCTGATGACTTCCACTTTCAGCAGCTGGCCCATGGCGTCGTAGGACTCGAAGACCAGTTCGCGGTCCTTGAGGTCCTCCCCCGCGAAGGAGAGCTTGGCCGAAAGATACCCGCGGGCGTCCGGCCTGGCCTCAAGCTGCACACCATCCAGGTAGACCACCCGCACCTTCTTCACGGCGGGCTGGCAGAACAGTTCGATGGGCACGTCGGTCTGGTAGAACTGTTGATTCTTGGGTGAAGCGATGAGGGCCTGGTTGTACTGCTTCAGGGCATGCCAGGCGGGACGGGGATAACCGATGCTGTCCTTCAGATCCTGGAAGCCGAAAAAGCCGAACCACTCCTCGGCCTCGTCGTTGTGCACCTGGGGAGTTCCCGACTTCCACCAGCCATCGGCGTAGTAGAAGGGACAGAGGCCGGTGACGCCCGCATCGAGGAGGTCGCGGTAGGACTTCGTCATGGCCTCGGCCTGTTCCTGAAGCGTATTGCCGCCGTACAAGCTGCCGCCATGGCGCGACACAGAGCGTCCGAACTCGGTGAGGAGGGCCGGCTTGGCCTGGCCGTAGCTGTCGGTCAGGGCGCGCTGCGCCTGAGCATAGCCGTGGGTGAGGTTGGCGCCTTCCTTGTAGTCGTAGGCGTTCCGGCCGTAGACATCGAAGAGGTTCAGGTCGATCCATTCGGTGATGGCGGAGTTGCCCGAGATGGTGACGGGAACGCCGGGATGCAGCTGGTGGATGAGATCGATGGACTTCGTCCACAGGTTCCGCGTGGCCTGGGCGCCGACCTTGCGGAGGTGCTCGGGCATGGGCTCGTTCATGATCAGGTAGGTGATGACGCAGTCGTAGTTCCGGGTGTAGGCGAGGGTCCGCCGGATGAGGGCGAGGTCCTGTGCCACGACCTTGGGTTCCGCGAAGTCCTCGTCGGGCTTCAGCCAGATGCCGAAGATGACCTTCAGCCCCGAGGCCTGCACCACCTTCAGCTCGGCTTCGCTCATCTGGGACCAGGTGCGGATGCCGTTGAAGCCCGCAGCCTTGATGACCTTCAAATCGT
>JAYVRY010000121.1:0-88978 GCA_043775845.1 Acidobacteriota bacterium | reverse complement strand
GCTGCAGATCGGCACCTTCCTGGATCTCGGCGCGCTGGCCCAGCACCTGGGCATCAGTCGCACGCCACTGCGGGATGCGCTCCTACAGTTGGAGGTGGAAGGCTTCGTGGAAATTCTTCCCCGGCGCGGCTTCCGGGTGAAGCCCCTGACCATGGATGAAATCCGCCGGATCTACCAGATCGTGGGTGCCCTCGAATCCGCCGCCGTGGCCTCGGCCGGCCCCAAGCTGGGCAAGGGCGGGCTCGCGAACATGAAGGCCGAGAACAAGGCCATGCAACAGGCCATCAAGGCCAAGGACTACGAGCTGTTCTACGCGCACAACACGGCCTTTCATGGCGTGTTTCTCGATGCCTGCGAGAACCCCCACTTGGTGGGGCTCGTGAAGTCCCTCAAGCAGCGCCTCTACGATTGGCCGCGCCGGAAGGTCTTCCTCAAGAGTTGGGAAGAGCGTTCCGTGGTGGAACACGCCCGCTTGGTGGAACTCCTGGAAGCCTGCCAGTACAACGAAGCCGCCGCCTTCCACCGGGACACGCACTGGTCCTTCGCCGTGCAGGAACCCTTCGTGAAGCTCTACTATTTGACGGATCAGGCCGAATAGGAAGATAGGGCCGTTGAGGCCCCGGTATGGAATCCCACCCATGACTCCGTGCCTCGACTGGAGGGCACATGAAGGGGCGCCGGGAATGGAAAGTCAGGCTGGGTTTGATTTCAGCCGCCATCATCATCCTGGATTGGATGCTGGGGCCCTACATCCTCATCCCGCTCACCTTTGTCGTTCCGGTCTCTCTGGCCTCTTGGTTCCTGGAAAGAAGGGTGGGAATCCTTCTCGCCTGTGTCCTCCCTTTGTTCCGTGCCTGCTTCGTGCTCTTCCACTGGAGGCCGCCTGTCGCCACGCTTGCCACCGGGGCTGCCAACCTCCTGATCCTCACCACCGTCCTGATTGGAATGGCCTGGTTCATGGCCCTCGCGGCCAAGTCCGTCAGGCTGGCCAAGCGCGTGCGCACGCTCGAAGGCATGCTTTCCATCTGCGGATTCTGTAAGAAAATCCAAACCGATAGCGGGCAGTGGGAACAACTGGAGTCCTACATCACGCATCACTCGAATATGCAGTTCTCGCATAGCCTGTGCCCGGTATGTGCGGCTAAGGAATTCCCCGAGGTGTTCAGCGCTGAATGAGCATGCGCCTTCCGTTGCGCGCCATCCGGGCACACACTCGACGGCCCAAGGGAGGTGCCTGACCCCCACACACAAGGGGGGGCAATCCAGCGTGAAACTGCGCCATCCGTGACCCCAAATTCCCCTTGGGACCATGAAGAAGGCCCGGCGTGTGCCGGGCCGTTTGTTGGTAGTCCCAAGGGGAATCGAACCCCTGTTCCCGCCGTGAGAGGGCGGTGTACTAACCGCTATACGATGGGACCATCGAACAAGTTGTGAATGGTTGGGGAGGAAGGATTTGAACCCTCACCTGACGGTACCAGAAACCGTTGTCCTACCATTAGACCACTCCCCAATGAGTGGAATATCTACTGTACCACGGGCAAGACAAAAGGCAAGGGGTCGTTCCGGCGTGGGGAGTAGTAGCCTTTCGAGGCAGAGGTGTCTTCATGGCTGACCCGATCAAGCTGGCTTACTTCATGGCGGTCAAGGAGGGCGCGAGCTATCTGGGCGGCCTGCTGGTGACGGATACGTCGGGCATCCCGCTGGATTTCCGCTACACCGAGCCGATCACGCCCACGCGGCTGCAGAGCATTCTCTATGGCAAGTCGCTGGAACCCCACCTTAAAGAAGAGGTCATCCAGAAGACGCTGCTGAAAGAGCTGAAGACGCCGCCGGATCTCTTCATTCTCAGTGCCACGGAGCTGGCCGGGGGTTGGTCAGGCGACGCGAAGTACCCGGTACTGGCGGTTCAGAAGAGTCAGGAATCACCGCTGGCCAAGGTGGGTGACGTGTTCCGCTCCGGGCCTCGGGAACTGCTCATCCAACTCTCAGAAGGTTCCGCGCCGTTGCGCGTGGTCTTTGCGGCCTCGGTGGATGCGGCAGCCCAGGAGCAGGCGGTGCTCAAGCTGCTGGAGGCGGGCTATCACATGGACCTGGCGGAGCCCCTGGAGCGCGTGAACTCCGCGTTGCAGAGCCTCGTGGTGAAGGAAGGCTAATGTTCGGCCGGATGAAGGATGCCGTGGCGGATGCAGCCGAGACGCTGCGCCGGGCCTTCGCGGGCATCAAGGTGATGGAACTGCGGCCGGAACCCTTTCGGCCCCAGGCCCAGGGCTCCTTGCCCCTGTCCGTCGAAAGTGTGGCGGGTCTCGAGCCTGCGGTGACCCAGTGCCACGAGATGCGATTGCTGGAGCAGGCGGCGGAAGGCCGCGCCCTGGAACCCTTTCAGGCCACCCTGTGTGCTGAGTCTGGCTGGGCCCGGTGGGGGGCCGAAGCGGAGGTGCTGCGCATGGCGCCCCTGGAAGCGGCTCGCGCCACCCGGATGGCGGTGCCACCACTGCCTCGCAAGGCCCAGGTGCGGGGGAAACTGGAGTCGCCCGTGCCACCCGCCACCCGCCGGTGGGCCGAACCCCTGGCGCCACCCGGTATCCAGCTCATGGAGGCTGGGCTGAGATCCACCGAATCAAAGGCTGGTCTGAGATCCATGCTGACCCTGCCCGTGCCCATCAAGTGCGAGGACATCCAACGTCTGCCCAAGGGCATGTGGATGCGGTACAGCCTCCAGCTGGTGCGGGGCACCGGCGAGAACGTGCGAAACCTGGAGGTGCTCGGTCTGTTCTTCATCCCCCGCAAGGGTGTGGCGGACCTGCGTCACGATCCCGGTCAGGGTCGAATTCTCCTTCGCCTGGAGCCATTGGCGGTGAAAGCGGCCCGCGCACCATTCATCCTGGCCCGCCGAAAGGACGATGGGAACCTGGTGAGCTGCTATGTGGAGGACCAGTGACCCGCAAGTCATCACCCAAGCCTTCGCCGGAGCCTTCGCCCCTTCACGCGGAAACCCTGCCCGGCTTTCCCGAGATGCCCACGGCCGTGCGGCCCAAGGCGGAGTCAGACGTGCGGCAGGCGCCGGCGGAATGGGCCCTGGTGGCCTATGCGGGGGCGGCGCTGGGCCGGGTGTTTCCCCTGAACCAGGGGGAGGTCATCGTGGGCCGGGCTCCGGAGGTAGGCGTGGCCCTGCTGGATGGCGAGGTGAGCCGCTTCCACGCCCGGATTCACGTTGAAGAGGGGCGGGTCGAGGTGGAAGACCTGGATTCCACCAACGGCACCCGGGTGAATGGGGACACCATCCAGCATCGGGTGGAACTGCGCATGGGAGACCGTTTGGCCGTGGGTGGCCATGTGCTCAAGCTGGTCTTCCTCGATCCGCTGGAGCGGGCCTTTCACGAAACCCTGCTGGACCTCAGCACCAAGGATCCCCTCACGGGACTGGCCAACCGCGGCAGTTCCCTGGCCGAGTTCCAGAACCGCTTCGGCCTCAGTCTCCGCTACGACCGCCCACTTTCTGTGGTGGTCTGCGACCTCGATTATTTCAAGCGTGTGAATGACACCTATGGCCATGGGGCTGGGGACTTCGTGTTGCGGACCTTCGGCGAGCGCTTGCTGGCGACCCTGCGTGAAGCGGATCTGGCGGGTCGTATCGGCGGCGAGGAATTCCTCATGGTGCTGCCGGAAACAGACCTGATGGGGGCCCGGCCCTTCGCGGCGCGCCTGCTGAAGGCCATTTCCTCCACACCGATCCCGCTGCCTTCGGGACCGCTCTCCATCACCTGCAGCCTGGGCATGGCCGAACGGACTTCCGCCGACCAGGAGGCCGGTCAGCTGTTGGCCCGGGCGGACGCCGCCCTCTACCGGGCCAAGGCCGCCGGACGGAATCAGGCCAGTGAAGGTTAGCCAAAGTCCAATCTCCGGTACACTTGCGGAGATGCCCCTCGACTCCACTCCTTCCGACCTTCCCGCCTGGGATCTGGCCGCTGTGCCAGAGGATGCGGAACTGCTTGAAGAACTCGATGATCTCGAGTGGGTGCTGATCCGCTATGTGGGCCAGCCCATGGGGGAATACCTGCCCCTGCCACTGGTAGGGCTGGATATCGGACGGGCGCCGGAAAACAACCTCTGTCTGGTCGAGCCTGAGGTGAGTCGCCGCCATGCCCGCCTGCAGGTTGCCGAGGATCTGGCTTCGGTCGAGCTGACGGATCTGGGTTCCACGAACGGCGTCTTCGTGAACGGGCGGCGGGTGGATGCGAACCCGGGTCCCCTGAAGCTCGTGGCTGAAGATGTCATCCGGGTGGGCAGCCACGCCTTCAAGGTCAAGCACATGGATGACCTGGAACGCCGCTACCACCAGGACATGGTCGCCCGCACCACCCTCGACCCCCTCACGGGAGTCGGCAACCGGGCCACGGTGCTGCTCCAGTTGGAATCGCATGTGGAGTTGGCGCGTCGCCACCGCCGCCCCCTTTCCCTCATCCTGGCGGATCTCGACTGGTTCAAGCAGGTCAACGACACCCACGGCCACCGGGCCGGGGACCGGGCCCTGGAAGCCTTTGGCGCCATGCTCATGCAGCGGCTGCGGGCCTCGGATCCCGTGGGCCGCCTGGGCGGCGATGAGTTCCTCATCGTGCTGCCCGAAACCCCCGCGGCCATGGCCCTCACCGCCGCCGAGGGACTTCGCAAGGCCCTGGCGGAGCATCGCCTCCTGCTGGATGACGGCCAGTCACTCCGCCTTTCCTGCAGTCTGGGCGTGGCCGAGCTGAAACCCGCAGACACCGATGGCGGTGCCCTGCTGGCCCGGGCCGACGCGGCCCTCTACGCGGCCAAGGCCGGCGGGCGTGATCGCGCCCGTTCGGCCCCATGAGCAGCCTCCGGCCCCCGGCGCAGATCGGCAGCGTGCGCCTGCTGGAACCGCTCGGGGAAGGGGGCATGGCCATCGTCTTCAGGGGCGAGGACCGTTTCCGGCCCGGGGCCTTCAGTGCCGTGAAACTCCTGCGTCCCGAGGTGCATCGTGACGCGGATCTGGTGCGCCGCTTCCTGCGGGAAGGTGAAGTGCTCACCCACCTCTCCCATCCGGGGCTTGTGGAGATTTTTGCTTTTGGGACTTGCGGCGCCTGGCCTTACCTGGTGATGGAACTGCTGCCCGGCGGCAGCCTCAAGGGCTGTCGCGGCGAGGCTCCGGCGGCCCTGGCCCGGCGGCTCATCACGGTCTGCGGGGCCCTCAGCGTGGCCCATCAGGCCGGCGTGATCCATCGCGACCTCAAGCCCTCCAACATGCTTTTTGCAGCCGATGGACAGCTCAAGGTGACGGATTTCGGCGTGTGCATCTGGGAAGGGGAGGAGGGGCGCACCCGCTCCACCCGCAGCCAGATGGTGGTGGGCACCCTGGGCTACATGGCGCCGGAACAGCACGGTGATCCGCGCCGGGTGGACGGCCGCTGCGACGTGTATGCCCTGGGGGCCATCCTCTTCGAATTCGCCACGGGACAGGCCTACGCCCAGGTGCAGATGCCGCCTGCCGCCGTGCGGCCCGGGTTCCCGCCCCGCATGGCGGGCCTCATCATGCGGGCCCTCCAACCGGATCCCTTGAAACGGCTGCCCAGCATGGATGTCTTTGGACAGGAACTGTCCACTTGGCTGGAAAGTGCAGAGGCGGTGGGTTGGGGGGAAGAACCCTTGCCCGGGTTTTCGGCCCGGGACCGGGAGACCGCCACCGTGGTGGGCACCCGGCAGGAGCAGGGCCCGGAAGTTCGGCTGGCCCCCTACCTCGATGCCCTGGCCACGGGCCCCGTGGGCGCACGGCGCGCCGCGGCCGAGGGGCTGGTGGGCGCCGTGCGGCGAGGCGACAGCGGTTGGCTGGTGGAGGCCCTGGGCCGGTCGGTGGATGGGGCCCGCTTCGCCCTGGCCCGGGCCCTGGGCAGGGTGGGCGCTGCCGAGGCCCTGCGTCCCCTCTTGGGCCTGTTGACGGATCCCTTCGCCCAGCGCGAAGCCGCCGAGGCCGCCGCCGACGTGGCCCTGCGCACGGGGCAGGTGGAGGCCGCCATGACGGCCCTGGCCGAACCCGGACTGGGCTCCGCCTGGCGCTGGCCCGCCCGCACGGCCCTGGGCGATGAGGCCTGGGTGCGGGCCCTGGCAATGGAGTGGCCGAGGCTCACGCCGCCCTTCCGGCTCCAGGCGCTGGAGGCCTGCCGGAGACTGCCCGAAGGGCTCCGGGCCGCCGCCAAGGCCGCCACCGCCGATGCGGCAGGACAAGCTAGGGCGCTCTGGGAATCGCTCTGAGCAGACCTCGGCTACCATCGGCAGGTGCCCCCGAGGTAGATGCATGCTTCTGCTCCTGTTGCTCATGGCCTTTGCCATCGGACTGGTGATTCCCCTCCAGTCGGCGGTCAACAGCGCCCTGCGGGACACGCTCCAGAGCGGGTCCATGCTCGCGGCCCTGGTGTCGTTCGCCGTGGGCACCGTCTTTCTCGCGGGGATCAGCGTGGCCACAGGCCAACCCATCGCCGCGCTGGCTGGCCTTCCGCGCGTGCCCTGGTGGCAGTGGCTGGGGGGCGTCATGGGGGCCTTCTTCGTCTTCGGCTCCACCCTCCTGGCGCCGCGCATCGGCCTCGCGGCCATGATCTCCCTCATCGTGGCGGGGCAGGTGCTTTCGTCCCTGGCCTTCGACCGCTTTGGCTGGCTGGGCCTGCCCGTGCGCGAGGTGTCCTGGATTCGCCTGGCCGGAGCGGCCCTGCTCCTGGCGGGAGCCGTGCTGGTGAACTTCGGGGATCGCTGGTTCGGGAAGGGCTGATCAGCCCCGCAAGGCCAGTGCCTCATGCAGTCCCATCAGCAGCTGGATGGACCTGAGGTCCGGGGGCTGGGGGCGCCGGGGCATCGGGGTGTTCCTCACCAGGTCGAGTTCGGGGAATTCCAGGCATTCCTGGAACCAGGGGGCCATCCAGGTGTGGGGAAAGACCCACAAACCGTCTGTGCGGGTGCCCTCGCAGCGGCGGTCCAGGAGGCGTCGCAGGTGGCCGTAGGTGGTGCCTGAAGCATCGCCATGCAGGTTCACGATGGCGGTATGGCGCAGGTCGGTCCGCAACGCCTCATGGGTCACCAACGCCTGGATGAGACCCCGGCCATCCAGGGACACCAGGTCGAAGCCGGCCGCCCGCTCAGGCAGGTGCTGGCGCAGGCGCATGTGGGAGCGCGCGCCCACCAGCCCCATCTGGTGCACGAAGAAGGTTTCGATTCCGGGCCAGAGCGAGGCATCCTCCTCCACGCACAGGATCTTCACCGTGGGGTCTGCACTCATCCTGCCTCCTGAGCGAGGTCAAGTCGGAGAGACATTCATCCCTTCTTCGATCTTTCAGCCACCTTGTCGAGCATGTCCCAGATGTGGTGGCAGTCCTCGCAGGAGGAGCGGGGATCGCCGCAGGAGAAGCCCTCGACGCCCATGCCCTGGCACTTGGGGTTGCGGAAGAAGAAGAGCAGCTCGGTCAGCGAGGCCTGGACGCGGGAACGCAGGGCTTCCTCTGGAAGCGCGCGCAGCTCCTGGATGAACTTCCATTCCGCGGCGCTCAACTCGGGGTGATCGATGGTCTGGGACATGGGTGCTCCGGATCCGGCCAGTATACGAACTTCTGTTCTGGCGCGATTCATCTCTCTCAAAGCCGCCATGGGGCGGCGTCATGAGTAGTCCTACTCATGCAAATAGAGCGTGTACCTCCATTGTGCCGCTTCCCGGAATTGGTGAACCTACCTCATCGATCCCGTTTCAGGTGGAGGTGTGAGTTCATGACCAGGCACCGTTTGACCCTGTTTGGCCGTGGACTGCTGCTGGCAGCCGCGGCGCTTCCCTGTCTTTCGGCCCAGGAGGTCGGCTTCAGCAAGCAGCTGAAGGTCCGCACCGGGTACGGCTTCCAGGCCAAGGATGAGCTGCGCCAGTCCTCCTTTGGCTTCGGCCTCAACCTGGGCTATGGCACTGCCGTGGGCAGGTTCAGCGCAGAGCTGGGCTACTTCTACAAGACGGGCGACTCCTACTTCCCCGGCGTCAACGGAGCAGCGCCTGCCACCTTGTCGCCCCTGGATCCCGTCAACGCGGGCGACTCCCGGCGGAACCAGCTGGATGGCTTCTCCGTGCGCTTCGCCTACGAGCGGCCTCTGAACGCGGCGTGGTCCTGGCAGGCGGGCCTGATGGTCGGAGGCACCCGGTTCAAGCACGAATACTTCGGAGATATCCGCTCCGAGGACTGGACCTCCACGAACGCGGAATCCTGGCGGGACACCTACTCGGGCACACCCACGGAGGGCGGCCTCAAGGTGAGCCCCTTCGCGGGCCTCTCCTGGGCGTTGACGGCCCACTCCAGCCTGGAGCTCAACCTCCTCCTCCTCAACTACACGGCGGTGGAGTACGTCCACCACCCGGGGACGGGCATCTACAGCCTCAGTACCGACCCCTCCTCGGATCCCAGCGCGGGGCAGATCGCCCCGCACAACGCTTTCCCGGCGGATGGTCTGACGAAGAACAACCGCCTCGTGCCGCACCTTGAGTTCGGCTACGTCATCCACTTCTAGCTAGAACCCGGTTCCTGAATCGCGGAGAACGATCATGAGCATTCGACATGCCTTGCACCTTTCCACGGTGGCCCTGTTCCTGACCGGCGGGGCCACGCTGGTGGGCCAGGTGACCACGGGTTCGCTGAACGGTCACGTGACCGATAGCGCTGGCAAGCCCGTGGCCGGCGCCCGGGTGTCGCTGGAAAGCCCGGCCCTGTTCCAGCCGCGGGTCCTCAGCACCAACGACAGGGGCGAGTTCCGGGGCCAGCTCCTGCCTGTGGGCGTCTACACGGTGAAGGTGAGCGCCGCCAATCTTCTTGGAAAAACGGCTACGGAAGTGCGCGTGGGCCTGGGCGCGAACCTCAGCCTCGACTTCGCCCTCAAGCCCATCAAGGACACGGCCTCAGCCGTGGTGGAGATCACCGCCAGCAACGCCCAGGAATCCAAGACCGATGACAAGGTCAGCGTGAACTACTCCGCCGAGGAACTCCTCAAGCTGCCCACGGGGCGTTCCTTCGATGGGGCCCTGGCCATCTCGCCCGGTGTGTCGGGCACGGGTCTGGGCACCAGCATCCGCGGCGGCAGCCTGGGCGGTCAAAGCAAGAGCGGCGGCGGCTACAGCCAGGTGCTCTATCGCATCGATGGCATCGATGTGAAGGATGACTCGGGCACCCAGTGGGATTCCACGCCCCGGGCCCAACTCTACGAGCCTCTGCCGGATTCCATCGAGGATGTGCAGGTGGTGCTGTCGGCCCTCAACGCCCGCAACGGTCGAACGCAGGGCGGGCAGGTGAACGTGGTCACCAAGACCGGTTCAAACACTTTCGCAGGCACCGTGCGCACTTACATCAACCGGGCCGCCTGGACCACCAACCTGCCCAAGGGCCCCGTCCCGGGCAGCGACATCTCCGCTTACGAAAGCGGTGCCAACGAGGCCTATTCCCGCTACACCGATTTCACCTTGAGTGGCCCCATCGTCAAGGATCGGGTCTGGTTCTACATTGGCACCCGCCTGCAGCCCAACCAGGGCGGTTCCTCCAAGCTGGGCTGGCTGGGCGTGCCCGTGGATCCCACCACGCACGACGAGGTGCCGGGGCTCACCATGACGGATGTGATGAAATACCCCCTCACCACCTACGGCCGCTACCCCAACATCGACAACGTGCTGATGAATGGGGCGCCGGCGGGTTACACCGCCAACCACCTCACCAACAGCCAGTGGAATGCCACCGTTCCGGCCAACACCCAGTATCAGAAGTTCGAAGGGAAGCTTACGGCCCAGTTGTCCACGGACCACCTGGCCTACTTCACCTTCCTCCATGATCAGACCAAGCAGGGGGGCGTGACAGGCGAACGCACGACGCCGCCGCTGTTCGCGGTGGATTCGGCCTATGTGGGCGACCTCACCACCAAGACCAACGGCTACACCCTGGGTTGGAATGGCACCCTGGCCAGCAACTGGTTCATGGAGGCCCGCGCCTTCCTCACCGAAGTGAAGATCGGCGATGTGAACGGCCCCACGGACAAGCCGATCTTCGTGCAGGCCTTCGCCTCCACGGGTGTGGATGGCAGTGGCAACCCGCTCTACCTCCTGCGCGAAACCGACGGCTTCGGGCTGTCCTCGGGCAACGGGCTCTCCGCCTACTACGGCCCCACCTTCAACCAGCGCTCCTCCAGCGATGTCAGCCCCAACATCCGCAGCAACCGTTCCGTGAACTTCAACATCAAGACCTTCCAGGAGGTCGGCGGTCAGCACGAGATCGACTTCGGGGCCGAGTACTACGAATCCAGGCACCAGTTCGGCCGGGAACGCAGTGGTGGCCGGGGCGTCTTCGTGGGGGGCACCGTCTACAACCCCACCACGAAGAACTATCTCTATCCCACCTTCTACACCAGCGACGACTCGCCCCTGGTACCGGTGGATGCCAACGGCAACGCGGATCCCGTCCAGGTGCAGTATTCCGAACTGCCCATGCGGGGCCCCGGGGCCCACATGGAGCGCTACTTCGCGGGCCAGGCCGCCGCCAAGAACCTCAGCCAGGGCGCCTGGGTGAACGACATCTGGTCCATCAGCGACCACCTGAACGTCATGCTGGGCCTGCGCTACAACCGGTTCCAGATCAACGACACGAACGAAAAGAACCTGGCCGATGTGAAGGTCTTCGAGCCCCGCCTCCAGGTGAAATGGAATCCGGATGGCCAGAACAAGGAGCTCTACACCTTCACCGCCGCCAAGCTAGCCAGCTCCTATTCCGATGAGATGGCCGCCTGGTTCCGCACCAATGGCTGGACCACCCGCACGGTGAGCTCCTGGAAGGGCCTGCCCGGCCAGCCCGCCGTGGATTCACTCCCCGGCGGCAACCCGACGGGCGTGCAGTGGGTGACCTATGACCAGCTGGTGGATCCCGCCAACTACGGCCCGCCCAGCGCCATCGTGGACCTGAGCCAGACTTCGAAGACGGCGGGGCTCCAGGTGCCCTACGCCATCGAGCTGACCCTGGGCTACACGCGCAATTTCGAGGATGGCTCGTCGGCCCGCGTGAACGTCGTGCAGCGCACCTACAAGCGGGAGTGGCTGGTCTTCGTCCACCATGGCTACTTCGATGCCGCCGACCCCACCAAGTACCTCACCCTGGTCCAGGACCCCAGCCACCTGGGGCCACCGCAGTGGCAGCAGACCCACAACTTCTTCAACTCGGATCTGGAGCAGGTCTACCGGGGCGTGGAGCTGTCCTGGAAGGAAAACTTCTCCCCCCGCCTAAGCCTGGGCGGCAACTACACCTGGTCGCAGCAGACGGGCCAGAACGCCATGGACTACTACAACTATCGGGACGAGAAACTCAAGCAGGGCGTTCCAGAAAGCACCTTCGCGCCGGATGGCGTCATGGCGCGGGGCCAGGTCCTGAACGTCTTCCTCATGTATGTCCATCCCGTGGGCAAGGGGAACATCTCCGCCTCGGTGCTGGGCAACTACACCACCAGCGGCCATCGCAGCCTCGGCGGCATCTCCGACTTCAAGAACCTGGGCACGCCACCCGCCACCCTCAACGGCTACTCGGTCCAGCCCTACGATGCCATCGCAGGGCAGAACGTGGCCCTGAACTACAACGTCTACTCCGGCGGACTGGGTGCCTTCAAGGGCGGCCTCGATCAGTACCACGTGGACCTGAAGCTGCAGGCGGAGTTCCCCATCTTCGGCAAGCTGGTCTTCACGACCTACCTGCAGGTGAGCAACCTCTTCAACCACATCCTGAAGACCAATGCCTACGATTGGGGTACCTCCGGCGAACTGTCCACGGGCGGTGCCGTGGGGAACAGCCAGCCCATCAATGGCCGCCCCCAGGCTGGGTTCGCCTACCCATGGGGCTACGCTGGCGACCACACCTACTACCTGGCGGGCCGGTCCTTCACCCAGTTCAGCGCCGGTCTGAAGTTCTGATCCCCGATGCGGGAAGGAGATTCCATGTTCCAGAACCTTCGCACGGTCCTGCTCGGTCTGCTGGTGCTGCCGCTTTCGGCCCAAGCGCCGGGGCTCAGCGTCACCGGCGGTCTCGTCCTCGGCAATGACAGCCTGAAGAAGGCCACCCACAACAGCACAGGCTTGGTGCTGGGCGCCGACTGGGGCACCCAGGTCTGGGGCACCGAGGTCGGCGCGCGGGTGGGCCTCCTGGGTGCCAGCTTTCCGGGCACCGAAACGAACCAGCTGAAGACTTCGCTGACCCTGATGCAGGCCCACGGGGATCTCGTCATAGCCACGGGGATGCCTGCCCTCACGGGCATCGCCGGGCTCTCCTTCAATTCGTATTCCATGACGAAAACCGGCGTGGAATCCGCGGATCCGGCCGACGTGGACCATCACTTCCCCATCCGCGATGCGAAGGGGCTCAAACTGGGGCTGCGGCTGGGCCTTAATCTGGCCTTCAGCAAGCACTTCTCCGGGGAACTGATGTTCCAGCAGACTGAATTGGCAGGCAAGGATCTGACAGATCCCCAGTGGCGCCAGGGAGGCATCAATCCCAGCTGGTTCGAGCTGGACCTCCGCTGGCACTTCTGAGCGATCCATGCCTGAGCGTTGCTCTGACCTTTCGAGGAGGCCCCCTGTGATGGCGAGACTGGCCGCGCTGTTCATGGCCGCCTTGTTCATGGCCGCATCCCCCCTGATGGCGGGGGTTCCTGAACCACCGCTCGCCGGTGCTGGACGAGATAAGACCGTGGTTTTGAAAGAAGGCTGGGCCATCCAGGCCGCAGCCCGGGTCGAGGCTGGTGGCGCAGCGCTGTCCACGCCCGGCGCCGTCACGGCGGGTTGGCTGCCGACAGAAGTCCCAGCCACGGTGATGGCCGCCCTGGTGCGCAACGGCGTACACACGGATCCCTTCTTCGACCGGAACCTGGAGGCCATTTCACTGGAGCCCTTCAAGAAGGCCTGGTGGTACCGAACCGAATTCATGGTCGATCCCGGTGAACCGGGCGACCACATCCGACTCCTTTTCGAAGGCCTCAACTACCGGGCCGATGTGTGGCTTAATGGCGTCAAGATCGCGGACAGGGCCACCGTGGCGGGTGCCTTCCGCACCTTCGACCTGGAGGTTGCCGCCCACCTACGGAAGGGCGTGAATGCCCTGGCCGTGGAGGTTTACCCGCCCCAGCCTGGGGACTTCGCCATGGGCTTCGTGGACTGGAACCCGCTGCCGCCGGACCGCAACATGGGCATCTTCCGGGAGGTGAAACTGCGCCGCAGCGGCGCGGTGTCGCTGGAGGAGGTCTTCGTCCAAAGCACCGTCAACCTCAAGACCCTGAAGGAGGCCAGTCTTCTCATCACGGCCGACCTGGTCAACCACGGGAGTGCCGCCATCAGCGGCACTGTGAGGGGCGAGATCGGTGACCTTCACTTCCAGCTGCCCTACCAGTTGGCCGCCGGTGAAACGAAACCGCTGCGCTTCGATCCGGCCGCCTTCCCGGTTCTGAAAATCCCCAATCCGCGCCTCTGGTGGCCCCACAACCTGGGCGAACCAAACCTCTACACCCTGAAGCTGGCGGCCACGGCAGGAGCGGGCCTCAGCGATCAGCGCGCCACCACCTTCGGCATCCGCCAGGTATCGGATTACCTCAACGCCGAAGGGCACCGGGGCTACATCGTCAACGGACGGAAGGTCCTGATCCGCGGCGGTGGCTGGGTGGATGACCTGTTTCTCCGCGAGGATGAGCAGAATCTGGAAGCCCAGTTCAACTACGTGCGTCACATGAACCTCAACACCGTGCGACTCGAAGGCTTCTGGGGCAGCAGCCAGCGGCTCTACGACCTGGCGGACCGCATGGGCATCCTGATCATGCCGGGCTTCAGCTGCCAATGGGAGTGGCCCGAGTACCTGGGCGTGCCCATCGTGGAGAGCGAGCAGTTCGGCGGCCCCAAGTCGCCTCAGGATGTGGAGATCGTCAGTGCCTACCTGCGCGATCAGGTACGTTGGTTGCGCAACCATCCCAGCATCTTCGTGTGGGTGGTGGGCAGCGACAAACTGCCCTGGCCTGACACGGAAAAGCGCTATGCCCAGGATCTGAAAGCCATCGATCCCACTCGCCCCTACCTGTCCTCCTGCAAAGAGTTGAAGAGTCCCCTGAGCGGCTCTTCCGCCGTGAAGATGGCGGGGCCCTACAACTACGTCACGCCCAACTACTGGTGGCAGGATTCGAAAAATGGCGGCGCCTTTGGTTTCAACACGGAGACGGGCCCCGGTCCCCAGATTCCGCCCCTGGCTTCGCTGCGGCGCATGCTCCCGGCCGACAAACTCTGGCCCATCAACGATGCGTGGAAATTCCACTGCGGCCGCTTCCAGTTCGGCGACCTGGACATCTACCTGAAGGCCTTCAACGCGCGATATGGTGAATCCAAGAGCGTGGATGAATTCGCCTTCAAGGCCCAGGCCGCCAACTACGAGGCCATGCGGGCCATGTTCGAAGCCTTCGGCGCCAACCAGCCCAAGGCCACCGGCGTGGTGCAGTGGATGCTCAACGGCGCCTGGCCCAAGTTCTACTGGCAACTCTACGACACCTTCCTCATGCCCAATGGCGCCACCTACGGCGCCCGCAAGGGCAACCAGCCCCTGAACGTGGTCTACCACTACGGCGAAAAGGCCGTGTACCTGGTGAACGACACCCGCGTGGATCACAAGGATGTGAAGGTCCATGCCCGCGTCTACGGCGCCGACTCGCAGCTCCTTTCCGACCAGACCCTTCAGATGGCCGCTCCCGCGAATCAGGCCCAGCGCGTCTTTGCGGTGAAGGGCCTGACAGACAAGCCCGGCGTGCAGTTCCTGGATCTTCGGCTCGATGGTGCGGAGGGTCAGCCCTTGGCCGACAACTTCTACTGGCTGTCGGGCAAGCCTGATGTGCTGGATGAAGCCAAGACCAATTGGTACGTCACGCCCAACAGTGCCTTCGCGGACTTCTCGGCCCTGAGCAGCCTGCCGTCCGCGCAGGTTGATGTGAAGATCGAGAAGCGCACCCGCATCGGCCAAGGCAGGGAGTGGCAGGTCTCGCTCAGCAACGCCACGGATCGCATCGCCTTCTTCCTGGAACTGCAGCTGGTCCGGGACAAGAATGGCGAGCCCATTCTGCCCGTGCTATGGAGCGATAACGACCTGTCCCTGCTGCCCCATGAACGGAAAACCGTTACCGTTCGCTTCGCCGAGGCGGGCCTCAAGGGCGATACCGCCCGGATCTCGCTCATGGGCTGGAACACGCCTTCGAAGCCCTGAATAGAAAGCACCCGATGAAACGCAACCTCTTCATGGTCCTCCTGGTGATGCTGATTTTTATCGTCATCTCCTTCGTGACCAACATCCTCGATCCACTGGAACCCAATATCCAGGCCTCGTTCCAATTGAGCTCCTTCGCGGCGGGGCTCATGCCCTTCGCCTTCTTCGCGGCCTATGGCGTGATGTCCATTCCTGCGGGCATGCTCATCGAGCGCTTTGATGCCAAGCCCGTGCTCATCGCCGCATTCCTGCTGGCCTTCCTAGGGTCGGCCCTCTTTGCCCTGCGGCCTTCCTATGCGGTGGCGCTGCCATCGCTGTTCACCATCGCCGTGGGTTTCGCCATGCTCCAGGTGGTGATCAATCCCCTGCTGCGCGTGGCGGGTGGTGAGGAACACTACGCCTTCTTCGGCAACCTGTCCCAGCTGGTCTTTGGCGGTGCGTCGTTCCTCAGTCCCCATGTCTACTCGTACCTGGTGCTCCACCTGAAAGACGCCAGCCTGCCGCGCGACTTCCTCACGGGCGCGCTGGCCAAGGTGGTTCCGCCACACTTGCCTTGGCTGTCGCTCTACTGGGTGTTCACCGGTATCACGCTGGCCATGGTGCTGGTGGTGGCCTTCATCAAGGTGCCCAAGATGGAGCTGAAGGAGGATGAGAAGGTGGGCTCCGTGGCCGCCCTCGGCGCCCTGCTGAAGAACCGTGCCGTCATCCTCTTCTTCATCGGCATCTTCTGCTACGTGGGCACCGAACAGGGCGTGGCCTTCTGGATGTCCAAGTTCCTGGAGACCTACCACGGCGTGGACCCCGCCCAGGGCGGACACGCGGCCGTGGCCGGTTTCTGGGGCCTGATGATGGTCGGCTGCGCCCTGGGCCTCGTGTTGCTGAAGCTGTTCGATCAGCGGAAGATTCTCGTGGTATTCGGCATCTGCGGCGTGGCCTCGCTTCTCATCGGGCTCTTCGGTTCACGGGCTGTGGCCATGATCGCCCTGCCGATGATGGGCTTCTGGTGCTCGGTCATGTGGCCGCTCATCTTTGCTCTGGCCCTCAATTCCGTGGACAAGCACCACGGTTCCTTCGCGGGCATCCTATGCACCGCCATCGTGGGCGGCGCCTTCCTGCCACCCATCATCGGCCGCCTGGGTGATGCCTTCGGTCTCCGCTTCGGGATGCTGGCGCTGCTGGCCACCCTCGGCTACATCATCAGCATCGGCCTTTGGGCTCGCCCCCTGATCAGCAATGCCACGATCGGGACGCGAAAAGACGCCATGCCGGAACAGGCCTGAGGCGCCGCCATGGATTCCCAGACACTGATCGGCGTTGATCTCGGCGGCACCAACATACGCGCGGGCCGCGTGGAGGATGGCCTCATCGTGGAGCATGCGGCCTGTCCCACGCCCGCGTCGGCGGCAGCAGATGTGGTTCTGGCCAGGCTGTGCGAAACCATCGACGCCGTGCTCACGCCCGGAGTTCAGGGCATCGGCATTGGGGTGCCCAGTGTGGTGGATGTGGACCGGGGCATTGTTTTCGCGGTCGAAAACATCCCCTCCTGGCAAGAGGTCCACCTCAAAAAGCTGCTGGAGGATCGCTATCGCCTGCCCGTGCTGGTGAACAACGACGCCAACTGCTTCGCCCTCGGAGAGTTCTATTTCGGGCAGGGGCGTGGGTTCCGCAACATGGTCGGCATGGTGGTGGGCACGGGCCTGGGCGCGGGGATCATCCTCAATCGCCACCTCTGCTCCGGGGCCAATTGCGGCGCGGGCGAGATCGGCGCCATCCCATACCGGGAGCACACCTACGAGTACTACACCAGCGGGCAGGTGTTCGCGCGGGAGTACGGCGAAAATGGTGCCCGCATCCATGCCCGAGCCCTGAAAGGCGACCCTGCCGCACTCGAGATCCTGGATGAATACGGGGAGGCCTTCGGCGCGGTGATCATGACGACGCTGTATGCCTACGATCCCGAGCTCATCGTGCTGGGCGGTTCGGTCTCCAAGGCCTATCCGTTTTTCGAAAAGGGCATGCGGCGGGCGCTGAAGGACTTCGCCTACCAGCACGCCCTGCAGCGCCTACTGATCCGGGTCAGCGAGGAACCGCAGATCGCCATCATGGGGGCCGCGGCCCTGTGTCTGGACGCATCGACGGAGCAGGACTCACGGTTCGTGAGGCCGTAGGTGGACACGGTGGATGCACTGCCATCCAGGGAGCGCCTGCTGTCCCTGGATGTCTTCCGGGGCTTCGCCGTCATCGGAATGATGCTGGTCGACTGGCCGGGTGACTGGGACCGCCGCTTTGCCATCTTCGAGCACAGCCCCTGGCTGGGCGTCACCCCGGCGGATTTTATCTTTCCCGCCTTCCTCTTCATCATGGGCGCGGCCATGGCCTTCTCGCTTCAGGCCAAGCAGGACGAAGCTTCACAGTCCGCGAAACGCTACGTCGGCATCCTGCGGCGGGCGATGCTACTGTTCCTCCTGGGCTATTTCCTCAACTTCTGCTGGTCCGCATCGCTGCGGGTGGTGCCCATCGACTGGTCCCACCTGCGGCTCATGGGCGTGCTGCAGCGCTTCGCCCTCGTCTATCCCATCGTGGCCATCGCGGGCCTCCACCTGTCGCCCGGGAAGCTGGCTGCCCTTGGCGTGGCGTTCCTGCTGATCTACTGGGCCCTGATGACGCTGGTGCCTGTGCCGGGGTTCGGCGCGCCAGATCTGGCCCGTCTCCCCCAGGGTGAGGTGGCGCCCAACTTGGCTTCCTGGCTGGACAAGATCGTGCTGGGCGCGAAGGCCGATCCCTATCCCTACGATCACGAAGGCCTCCTCAGCACACTACCCGCCATCGGCACCACTCTCCTGGGCCTCCTCGCGGGCCGTTGGTTGCGCCGGACTGAAGTCTCAGTCCAGGAGCGGGTGAACGGCCTCTTCGCCTGGGGGTTCCTGCTGCTGAGCCTCGGATTCCTGTGGAGTCACTTGGGGTTTCCCCTCAGCAAGAAGCTCTGGACCAGTTCCTTCGTCCTGCTCACGGGCGGCTGGAGCCTGCTGGCCCTGGGCGCCCTCGTTTGGACCATCGATTTCCGGGGCCATGGCGCCAAGTGCTTCGCCCTGCCCACCTGGTTCGGCACCAACGCCCTGGCGGGCATCGTCAGCTTCACGGTCATCGACAACGTCATGAGCCGGCTGCCGATGGGGCACCAGGCCGATGGAACGGTGCGCGTGTTGAAGGCCTGGCTCTACGACCACCTCTTCCGATCCTTCCTGTCGGACCGCAACGCCTCCTGGGCCTACTCGGTGGTGGCCATCCTCGCCCTGAGCCTGCTATTCCGGGCTCTCCATGCACGGAAGTGGTTCCTGCGGGTTTGAGAGCAGTCGACGCTATTCCACCGGTAGGGGTACCATCGATGGTTCTCGTCGCTCGCGTACCCCTAAGGCCCTTGGATCAGGATGACCTGGCCCAGGGTGCCTGGATTCCTGGATGGTTGGAGTGTCCATGCATGACTCGAAGGCCCCAGATCAGGATGCGCACGGCGACCTTGAACGGCTGGTCGAGCAGCGCACCCTGGAATTGGCGGCGGAGATCGCCGAGCGTAAGCGGCGCGAGAAGGAGTTGGGCGTCGAGCGGATGTTGCTCCGCACGGTCATCGACAACGTACCCGACTACATCTACGTGAAGGACCGGAAGAGCCGCTTCATCGTGGACAACCAGGCCGTGGCTCGCAACCTGGGGGTGACGCCGGAACAGGTCATCGGAAAAACCGACTTCGATTTCTTCCCCAAGGCTCTGGCGGAACAGTTCTTCGCGGACGAGCAGCGGGTCATGGATACGGGCGAGGCGCTCATCAGCCGCGAGGAGCCGAACTACTACCCCCTGACGGATTCCTGGGGCTGGCACCTGACCACCACGGTGCCGCTGCGGGACCCCCAGGGCGAGGTCATCGGCATCGTGGGTGTGAGCCGCGACATCACCTCCCACAAGAAGATGGAAGAGGCCATGCGGGAAAGCCTGGTCCATCAGAAATTCGCCCGGCAGCTCATCGAATCGCAGGAGAAGGAACGGCAGCGGATCGCGGGCGAACTGCACGATCACATCGGCCAGAAGCTCCTCCTGGTGAAGAACAAATTGTTGTTGGGGATCCGTTCCATCACCAGGAACGAAGATCCAAGGACGGCCATGGATGAAGCCATCACCTGGGTGACGGAATCCCTCCAGGATGTGCGAGACATCTCCCACAACCTGAGGCCCCACCAGATCGACGAACTGGGCCTCAGCAAGAGCATCGAGTCCATGGTGCGCCGTTTGTCGAGCAGCTCCGACATCCGTTTTTCCATCGACATTGAGCCTGTCGACGGGCTGCTCTCCAACGATGCCGAAATCAACCTCTACCGCATCGCCCAGGAGAGTCTCAACAACATCCTGAAACATGCCTCCGCGAAGCGACTCACTGTGCTGCTCTACCGGGCTGGGGACAACGTGATCTTGCGCATCACCGACGATGGCGGTGGCTTCGACGTGGAGGCGCTGACCCGTGGTGCCGAGCGGAACCGAAGCTTCGGGCTCATGATCATGTCGGAGCGGGCGCGCATGATGGGGGGCGAACTGGAGCTGCGCTCCGAACCGGGTTCGGGTACCACGGTATCGGCCCTGCTGCCCATCGGGGGGACCGTTCATGGAGCGTAGGGTGTCCGTGCTCATCGCCGATGACCATCCGCTGTTCTGCACGGGGGTCCGGCAGGCCATCGAGGGATTCCCGCAGTTGAACGTGGTGGCCGAATGCCGGGACGGCGAACAGGCCCTGAAGGAGATCGGTGCGCTGTCGCCGGACCTGGCCGTGCTCGACATCCGCATGCCGAAGATGAGCGGGCTCCAGGTGCTAAGGGAGATCCATGCCCGGAACTATTCGACGGACGTGATCTTCCTCACCATGTACGACGACGAGGAAACCTTCAATGAGGCTCTGGATCTGGGCGTCATGGGTTATGTGTCCAAGGAGTCCGCCGTCAACGATGTGGTGGCCGCCATCGAAACCGTGGTGCGGGGGAAGCACTTCATCAGCCCTTCGCTCATGGACATGATGGTGGCCCGGCGGGCCCAGCCCACGCGGCGCCTCAAGACCCGTCCCCTGGATACGCTCTCGCCCATGGAGCGGCGCATCCTCCTCCTGATCGCTGAATCCCGCACCAGCAAGGACATCGCCGAGGCTTTCTTCATCAGCCAGCGCACCGTCGAAAACCATCGCGCCCACATCAGCGCCAAACTGGGCATCCACGGCAGCTACAGCCTGCTGAAGTTCGCCCTCGAGAACAAGGCCAACCTCTAAAGGGTTTTGCCACGGATGAACACGGATTTACACAGATGAGGATAGGCCATTCTCTCTTCGCCTCTAAACCACCTCCGAAAACGGTCGTATCGGATGCACGTTCTCTGACATTCAGGAGGTTTTCATGTCCCTTGCCCGTCCTTTCGCCGCAGCTGCGGCCATCGTCATCCTCTGCGCCTCGTTGGGGGCCCAGACCCAGGTGATCCAGCCCGCCAAGGCGGAGAGGACCACGGAGACGCGGACGCTTCCGTTGGCCTCGGGTTCCAGTCTCAAGGTGAAAAACGTCAACGGCTTCATCCGTGTGGAAGCCTGGGATCGCGAAGAGGTCCTGTTCACCGGCGAGTTCAAGCCCAGCAGCAGGGACGAGCAGGTGAAGGTCGTGGTGGAGTCCGGCAAGGGCTCCCTGGTGATCCGGGGCGAGTACCCCAAGAATTCCGGGTGGAGTTTCGGCTACCGTGGTCCCGAATGCCAGATGACCCTGAAGGTGCCCCGCCGAGTGTCGCCCAGCCTGGAATCTGTCAACGGCGAGATCACCCTCAGTGGCACCCAGGGTCAGGCCACCCTCAACACGGTCAATGGCAGCATCCGGGCCACGAATCTGGAGGAAAGCCTGAAAGCGGACACCGTCAACGGCAGCATCCACCTCGACAAGGTGAAGGGTGGCCTGAGCCTGGAAACCGTGAACGGGGCCATCAAGGGTTCTGAGCTGGATGGCCAGGGCAAGGGCATCAAGGCGGAGACCGTGAACGGTTCCATCCACCTCCAGCTGGCGGGGCTGAAGGGGAAGCTCAAGGCCTCCACGGTGAATGGCGGCATCAGCTTCAATGCCAAGGGCGCCGAGCAAGTCGAAGTGAAGAAGCACAAGGTCACGGCAGTCTTTCCTGGCAGCGACCAGGGCATCAGCATCGAGACGGTCAATGGTGCCATTACCTTGGATTAAAAGGATTTAGCCTAAAGAGAGGGGCCGGGTCGCCGGCCTCTCTCTTTGAATATCCCAGGGTCAAGAGATTTAAGGATTGACGGGTCCTAATTCCAGTTTACGCTTTTCGGGTGCCTGGTCGATGCCGGGGACCCCGAATGGATGCCCCGTGAGCGGAAAGCGCCGACTCTTCTTCTTCACCCTGGCCACCAGCGTCTTCCTGGGCGTGTTCCTGGGCACCGGGGCCTACACCTTCGTGGCGGCGAACGGCGCCTCGTACCTGTCCAACGATCCACAGGTCTGCGTGAACTGCCATGTGATGCGGGAGCAGTTCGACGGCTGGCAGCATGGCTCTCACCATGAAGTGGCCACCTGCAATGATTGCCACCTGCCCCATGACAACGTGGTGCATAAATTTTTCGTGAAGGCCAGCAACGGCTACCACCATTCCGAGGCCTTCACGCTTCAGAATTATGCCGAGCCCATTCGCATCAAACCCAGCAACGCCAAGGTGCTGGAGGGCAACTGCCTCCGCTGCCACGGCGAGCTGACCGATGACATCACGGCCCACGGCCCCCTGGGCGTGCCCACGGATCCCAGCCAGAAGGTCGACCTCTACGGCTGTGTCCGCTGCCACCAGGGCGTTGGGCATGGCTCTCCCCGATGATTCTGATCAACTCGACCCACAACCCGAAGATGCGTGCCAACCACGCGGGAGGATCCCTCCAATGACCGACCAGCCCACACCGCTCCTTTCCCGCCCCTGGGTCCGCATGGGACTCATCGCCGTGGGCGCCGCACTGGCCACGGTGCTCATGATCAGCCTCTTCACCAACATCTCCAACCGCAAGGCTGAAGCCCGCCAGACGAGCTTCAAGCTGGTGGACATCGACGAGAAGACCGTCGATCCCGCCGTGTGGGGGAAGAACTTCCCCAAGCAGTACGACGCCTACATGCGCACCGCCGAGAAGTACAGCACCAAGTACGGCGGTGCCGGCAGCGAAGGCTTGCCCAAGAGCCGCATCATTGATGACCCCCGGCTGGTGAACATTTTCGACGGCTACGCCTTCGCCATCGACTTCAACCAGCGGCAAGGCCATGCCTACATGCTGGATGACCAGCGCAAAACCAAGCGCGTGACCGAACGCAAGCAGCCCGGTTCCTGCCTCCACTGCCATGCCTCCAACACTGTGGCCTTCCGCGAGATTGGCCTGAAGGGTGGGGCTCCTGGAACGCTGGACGAGGCTTTCACCAGCCCCAACGCCCAGTCCCAGCTCATGGCTGGTTTCGAGGCCATGTGCAAGATGCCTTACGGCGAAGCCACCAAGCTCGTGAAGCACGCCGTGGCCTGCATCGATTGCCATGACCCGAAGAACATGGCGCTGCGTGTCACCAAGCCCGGTTTCATCCGTGGCGTCAGCGCTCTCGCCAACAGCAGCGAACCCGTGCCGCACCTGCCCTCCATCGAGAAGTGGCGCAAGGGTGACAAGGCCATGCCCTACGATGCCAACCGCGATGCCTCCCGCCAGGAGATGCGCTCCATGGTTTGCGGCCAGTGCCATGTGGAGTACTACTGCGGTCCCAAGACCACCCTGTTCTTCCCCTGGAACAATGGCCTGAAGGTCGAGCAGATCGAAGCCACCTACGACGGCTACAAATTCCCCGATGGCGGCCGCTTCTTTGATTGGAAGCATGCCAAGACCGGCGCCGAAGTGCTCAAGGCCCAGCATCCCGAATTCGAGATGTGGAGCCAGGGCATCCACGCCCGCTCCGGCGTCTCCTGCGCCGATTGCCACATGCCCTACAAGCGCGAAGGCGCCGTCAAGATCAGCGACCACCAGGTGCGCAGCCCTCTGCTCGATATCTCCCGCGCCTGCCAGACCTGCCACCGCTTCCCCGAGGAAGAGCTGAAGGCCCGCGTGACCGCCATCCAGGACCGCACCAAGGCCCTCATGGATCGCGCCGAGGATGCCGTGGTGGACCTCATCAACAACATTGAGGCCGCCAAAAAGGCTGGCGCAGACGAGGCCAAGCTCAAGCCCATCCTCGAGTTCCAACGCAAGGCCCAGTGGCGCCTCGATTTCGTGAACGCCGAGAACTCCATGGGCTTCCACGCCCCCCAGGAAGCCGCCCGCATCCTCGGTGAGGCCATCGACTACGCCCGCCAGGGCCAGATCGCCCTCCGCGACCTGGGCGCCCCCAAGGTGGCCAAGAAGTAGGCTTCAGCAACATCCACGGGAAGGGGGAGCGGATTCACGCTCCCCCTTTTGTATCTGAAACCGATGGGGTGGGGTTACCCATCGAACGTGGCCCGAATGGCGCGAGGTCTACCGTTATCGGTTCCACGTGACGGACCGGTCGGTACGGTGGATAGTGCATCCATGCCTTCATCTTCTAATGCCCGTCAAGGCTCCACGGGAGATCACATGCATCTGTTTTTCGACACAGAAACGACCGGAATTCCGCGAAACCACAAGGCCCCGGCGTCTGACCTTCAAAACTGGCCGAGGCTTGTCCAAATCGCATGGCTGCTGGTGGATGAAGGGGGACGCGAGGTCGTGAGCGCTGAGTACATCATCAAACCAGTCGGATTCACCATTCCAAAAGATGCCGCTAAGATTCACGGCATCACCACCGAGATGGCAAGGCGGAACGGAGTCGATCTCGAGCCGGTCCTCGCGGAGATGGCTTCAGATATCAAGAAGGCCTCTGCGTTAGTCGCGCACAACATGCCGTTCGACGAGAAAGTCCTGGGCGCTGAGCTCCTGCGTTCAGGCAACCCAAACATCCTAGGGGCGAAGGAACGGAAATGCACCATGCATGGAGCAACCAACTTCTGTCGCCTGCCCGGTCAGTACGGGTACAAATGGCCTACACTTCAGGAGCTTTACAGGAAACTATTCAACGAAGAACTTGAGGGCGCGCACCACGCCCTCGTCGATGTTCGAGCCTGTGCACGATGTTACTTCGAACTCCGGCGGCTGAAAGTCATGGCGTAGCTTTTCGCTCAGCACTTGGGAGGCTCGTTCCCCATTCCATGCATGGTTCTTGTCAGGCTTGTTCGCAATCATCGCCTCGTCCCGAACCTGGAGGGTCTTCATGCCCATCAACCCACTCGCCAGCTGGCATAGGCTCGCGCAGGAGCGAAACCCTGATGGTTTGGAGTCGCTTCTCTCAGATCAAGTGGTCTTCCATTCTCCCGTGGTGCATACGCCGCAGGTGGGGAAGGTGATCACCGCGCACTACCTCAAGGCCGCCTTCCTGGTCTTCTTTAATGAGTCATTTCATTACGTACGTGAGGTCGTCGGTAGCCAGGATGCCGTATTGGAGTTTCAAGTCGCGATCGATGGCATCACCGTGAATGGCGTGGACATGATCAAGTGGGATGACCATGGGAAGATCATTGAATTCAAGGTCATGATTCGTCCACTGAAGGCCATCAACCTGATTCACGAGAAAATGGCCTCGATGCTCCAGGCAAAGCGCTAAATGACGTCAACACCTTGCCCCAGGCAACCCCTGTTCGACCCCGGTTGGACGCAAGTGCCTGGTCGGGTTCGCTTCTTCCGTCAGACAATGCCCGGGATTCCAGCATGAACTTTGATGAAGCAGTCAGAACCCATTGCCTCTGGAAAATGCATCTCCTCGGCATCATCGCGGGTACCGTGACTGAATCCCTTGATCCTCATGTCATCGAGGCCGATGACAAATGTGCCTTGGGCATCTGGATTCACGGTGACGCCCAGAAATACAAGGACCTAGAGGCGTATCAAATTCTGCTGAAGGAACACGCGACCTTTCATGAAAAAATTGGGAAGGCCGTCACCTTGGTGAATGACGGTCTCTTCGATCAAGCCAAGTCCTATCTTGAAACCAGTAAATTCAACGACGCTTCCAAACGAATCATTGATGCCATTCGCTCGCTGCAACAGGCGGTTCCCGCTACGTGATGAAAGAGAGGCAAGCCGTGGCCAAGTCGCCCGCTCAAATCGAAAAGAAAAAACGGGAAGCAGAGAAACGGAAGAAGACAGAAAAGGCCATTCTGAAAATGGCTGCTCTGTTGCCGGATGACGATCAGCCGCAAGGCCAGGCCGGACCTGTCGCCGGTTCCAAGGCAGCCAAAGACAAGGCCTGATCACCGATCGACGAATGCCTCGTCTGGATGTTCTTCTGCTCAACCTGGTGTCACCAGCTCCTGGAGTCAAACATGGGAATCATTTCGCTGTCACGCATCCGCTCCTGCGGCGCGCTTGTCCTGATTTGTGCCTTCACCTGGGCTTCAGCTGGTTCAGACGATAAAAAACCCACCACCAAGCCCGAACCACCGAAGGTGACGCTCCCCAAGCCGACGCCTCACAGCCCCACGCCGGCGAAACCCACACCACCCAAACCCACACCCCACAGCCCCACGCCGCTTAAGCCGACCCCAATCCATCCCACCACGCCCAAGCCGCCACCATCACCATCCACAAAACATCACCAGCCACAGGCCTTCTACTGCCCTCAATGTCGGCGCCACATCGGTACCTGCATCGCCCAGCCCATCGGTGGCATTTGCCACTATTCCGGCGCTCCGACATGCCCATCCTGCGCGGCTGAGGTCTCGCAAGTCACGCATGTGCACACAAGCTGAATCAAGTTAACGGGGCGGCCTACCCGTGCGCCAGGGTGGCGGTTCTTATCGATGCGCGCGAAGGCAGCTGAGGCTTCTGCTTGTGCAGGGTTCCAGGCGTTAGCACCACGGCACCCCGCACTTCCACGCCGGTCTTGAAGCGGCCCACGATCGCGGTGAGGGCATGGGCCTGGGCATCCAGCGATTCGGCCGCAGCGGCGGCTTCTTCCACTAGGGCCGCGTTCTGCTGGGTGACTTCATCCATGGAGACCACGGCCTTGTTGACCTCGTTGAGGCCGGTGCTCTGCTCCTGCGTGGCCCCGGCGATCTCGCTCACGAGCGCGGTCACCCGCTGCACATTGGCCACCACTTCGGCGATGGTCTCCCCGGCGTGGGCGGCCACCTTGTTGCCATCCACGGATTTGGCCACGCTTTCGCGGATGAGGCCCTTGATCTCCTTGGCGGCGTCGGCGCTGCGCTTGGCCAGGTTGCGCACTTCGGCGGCGACCACGGCAAAGCCTCTACCCTGTTCACCCGCGCGGGCGGCTTCCACCGCAGCGTTGAGGGCCAGCAGGTTGGTCTGGAAGGCGATCTCATCGACCACGCCGATGATCTCGTTGATCTTGGCGGAACTCTGGTTGATGGCTTCCATGGCGGCGATGACCTGGGTCACGGCAGCCCCACCATCCTGGGCCACCTGGCGGGCCTTGTTGGATTCTTGGTTGGCGCTCTTGGCGTTGTCGGCGGTCTGATTCACGTTGCTGGCGATCTGCTCCATGCTGCTGGCGGTTTCTTCCAGGCTGGCGGCCTGTTCTTCGTGCGGCGGCTCAGATCGGTGTTGCCCATGGAGATCTCGCCCGAGGCCGTGGATATGGCCAGGGCACTCTCCTGGATCTGCAGCACCATCTCGCGCAGGCCTTCATTGGTGGCGTTGAGGCTTCGGCCCAGCTCGCCCAGTTCGTCCCTGGAGTCGATGTCCACGCGCTGGGTGAGATCACCCTGGGCCAGGGTTTCAATGACATTGCCCACGGCCTTCAAGGGTCGGGTGATGCCACGGGTGATGGCGATGGCCAAGGCGAGTCCCGCCAGCAGCGCCAGGGCGCGGCCAGCAGAACGGTGAAGCGGAGGGCGGATGTGTGGCTGGCCTGGGCTTCCGCATAGCGTTGGGCGATGGCCGCGTCGAAAAACTTCACCGCCTTTTCGATGCTGGCCTGGACGGCCTGTTCGGCAGGTCGGGCCTCGCCAAAGAGAATGCTGGAGGCCTCCTTGTCACGCCCCGCCAGGCTGGCCGTGATGAGCTTGTTGTTGGCATCCCGATTCTTGGCCAGGTTGTCCTTGATAGTGGCGACCAGCTGCTTGGCTTCCTCCGTGCGGAGCGTAGCCTCTAGTGCCGACTGGGCGGCCTTGTAGACTTCTCGCGACTGGTTGATGCGATCCAGATTCGCTTTCCGGTCGGCCAGGTTGTCCATCAGCAGCATGGTGCGTGTGAGCCGTGAAATGAGATAGGCCTGGGCGCTCATGTCGTTGGCGCGGGCCAGCTGAAAGTTGTAACGGGTGACGATGTCCTCGGTGTTGGCGGCGATGCCGTTCATCTGGACCGCCCCGATGCCAGCAGAGAGGAGAAGCAGCACCAACATGAGGCCGAAGGCGAGTCCCAGCCGGGTTCCGATCTTGAAGTTGCTAAGCATGGCCATCCTTCCCAAGGAAGGCACGGCAAACCAATCCTGGTCGTCCGTGCGTATATTACGCATCGGACGTTAATGAAAATGATCCACTGTTGACTGGCACTCGTGATCTACATCACCGGCTGGGTGTCAGCCACATACCCGCCGAGGCTTTCAATCAACTTACCTACCTCCTTCGCAGCCTTTTCGAATTCTGCAACTTCGATGGAAACCTGGCCGGTTCGAATCAGCTTCAAGGGGTTGGTAGGTGGTTGCGGTGGTGCGGGCATGGGTTTTTCCACAGACTCACTGAGGTCCATGCTCACGGTTTTCAGTGTCGCTCTGGAGGCGAAAGCAGCATGGGGCCGAATGGATTCCATGAGTCCGCCCAATGGACTCGCAGCCTGAAAGCGTTCTCTGGGGCTGAAACTGTCCCTGCCCGTGTGCACATTTTGTTCCTGTGCCTGCAGGGCCCGTTCCCGGTGAGAAACCATTACATTGTTTGCAAAGACCAGCACAACGATCATTGCGAAAGCACCAATCGAGACCTTCATCCACAGACGCCATCTCATGGTTGTCTCCGACAATGACTGAACGAGAGTTGATTTCGGCCTGCGCGCCTATCGGTACCTGGCAGCCATGGCCTTCAATGTCTTGGCGATGTGCTCTCTCAGGGCTTTCGGTTCGATCACCTCGGCGTCGGCCCCGAATTGCAGGATGAAACGGGTGGGGGCGGATAGTTCGGTGGCCTGGAAGCCCAGCAGCACGGTGCCGCCCTTCTCCTTGCGCACGGTGATGCCGGGCAGGGCGGGGGGAGCGTCCAGCAGGGCCTGGGGCCAGTTGGTGCCGCTGACGCGCACGCTTAGCTGGAAGGGGGAACCGGGCCGGAACCAGCCGCCGATCTGCAGCTCGCGGGCCTGCTCCAGGGGCTGCCGGTCGGGGATGAGGCCCCGCCGGGCGAGGGCCTTGGCTTCTTCGATGCGAGCCAGGCGGAAGTGCCGGGGTTCCTGCTTGGCGACATCCCAGGCCAGCAGGAAGGCACCACCGGAAAACACATCGTGCGTGAGCGTGAAGGGCACCACCGTGCGGGCGCTGGTGCGGCCCGTGGAGGCGGCGGAATAGGTCAGTTCCAGCTCACGCGGGCCTTCAGGATGGCCCAGAGCCAGCAGGACCTGGGTGAGCATTTTCGTGTCCAGAGCCTGCTGGTCATCGGCACCGCCGCGCACGGAAACGTGTTCCTGCAGGGCCCGGAAGAGGTCCCGGTCGCGGCTGCTGAGGTGGCTGTCCGCCAGGGTGCGCAGACCCTCCAGCTGATCGAACCAGAGTTCCGTAGCCGTGCCCTCCAGGGCCATGAGGGCTACCTCCAGCGCCATGCGAGCGTGGGGCGTGATGCGGCTGTCCCAGTCCGGCGCCTTCTCCAGGGTGAAGTGGATGATGGCGGGGCGGCCCTCGCGGGCCTTGCCGAAGCGGGCCCCTTGTTCCTCGAGCAACTGCACGGCGCGATCCACGGTGCGCATGGCCACGCCACCGAGCTTGCGGGCGAGGCCCTCCTTGGTGATGCCCCGTTCGCCAGCATCACGGATGGCTTCCAGCACGATCTGAAGCCGCTCGGGCTTCACCAGATGGCCGCCATTGGGGCGGGTGGATGCAAGCACCTTGCGGGACGTGGGACGGGCCATGGCGACCTCCGGCTCCAAGAATTGGTCAACCACTGTCCAATGGCAAGGGGAATCGCCAAAGGCCACAGAGGCGATTCCAATGCCGGTGGAATCCCCACGGTGACCACCGCGCTTTTCATCCGTGTGAATCCGTGTTCATCCGTGGCCAATCAGTCCTTTCTTGACTTGGATGAACCAGGTAAAAAGCTATGGAAGCCACGGATTTACACGGATGAACACGGATGGGGTGGCTTGGCTGCCCCGCCATCGCTCCGGACAATGTATCCAGCTCTTTTATGGATGCCGATCCGTGGCCCAGAATTCCAGAAAGGGCGTGGGATCCCAGGCCGGCGGGCCGGACCTGAACTTCCTCAGGAGGCCCGTGGGGGCCTCGGCGGAGTTCACCAGCACTGCGTGGGCCCCCGCGTAGAGCGCGCTCCAAAGGGCCGCCCGCAGAGGCGCTTCGCCCAGGTGGGCCAGGGGCAGGTCCACGGCGCTGGTGTGATCCCAGCCCAGTTGGACGTTCAGGCGGCGCAGCCGCGCCATCATCTGGCCGTGATCCAGGCCGGCTGTGTAGGGCGTGGCAGGCTCTAGCACTTGCTCCCGGGCATGGTACGGTCCCCGTCCCCCTTCAGCATTGAAGGCGGCCCCGCCTAGCACCTCGGCGGGCACGGTCTGGCCTGAGGGTTCCCACCCCAACCCCGAGGCGGCGGCAGCCAACTCGGCCACCCAGTCCCAGGCTGTGCCGCTGGCGCTGAAGACCGTGCCGCTGGCGCTGAAGACCGAGGTGGGACATTCCCCAGCCAGCAGGCCCAGGGCCACCCCTTCGGCCCGGTTGCGGAGCTGGGCGTAGCTCAAGGTGCCCCACTCGGGGGTGGTCAGGGCAGGCCGTTCCTGGAGCCGGGCGGCCCGCTGGATGAGGAGGTCCCGGAGGGTGGTGGTCATGGTTTAAGTGTTGCAAGACGAGGCCCGGATGGCGCCAGCGAAATCTTCCATCAACCCTTTCCACCAAAAGAGGGTCAGTGGGTTTGTCTGCCTTCCCCACCTCATCAGGAGCCCCGGCTCCGGCCCTTCTGGAGAACTCCATGCGCGCTTCGCTTCGCACCATCTCTACGCTGCTGGCCCTTCCCGCCCTGACAGCCCTGGCCCTGACCTTGGCCTGTGGCGGCAAGGCCTCCGACCCCACGACCACCGTGCCCACTCCCACGCCCACGGGCAGCGCCTCGATCATCATCACCGATGCGCCCTCGGACCAGTGGTCCGCCATCAATGTGGTGATCACCAAGGTGACGCTCATCAACAAGGCGGACCATTCCAAGGAGGAAGTGGCCTTCGAGGGGACATCGGCCAAGATCAACCTCGTGGATCTCGACAGCGTGGGCGAACTGCTGGCCACGGCCCAGCTTCCCGTGGGCACCTACGATGCCATGCGCATCACCATGGATCCGGCCAGCGTCAGCCTCGTGAAGCTGGACGGCACCACCGTGCCTTCGAGCCAGGTCCACGTGGCCGGTGCCAGTGTCCGGGTGGCGCTCAGCGCCGATCTGGTGGTGACCGCTTCGGGCAGCAACGCGGTGCAGATCGACTTCGACCTCGGCCATCCCCTCTTCCTCGTGCAGATGCCCAATGGCGACTGGAACCTGAATCTCCAGGTGAAGCACCGTCCCAATGCCCTGGGCCTGGCCAGGCTGGCCTTCCGCCACCGCAAGGGCACCATCGCGTCGGTCGGCGCCTCCAGCTTCGTCCTGCACACGGACAGTGGCAAGGACATCACCGTGAATGTAGATTCCGGCGCCTGGTTCTACGATCTGGATGCCAAGGCCGTGGGCAACTTCGCGGGCCTGGCCGCTGGCAAGAACGCCCTGGTGAAGCTCCGCATGCAGGCCGATGGCTCCGTCTATGCCGTGCGGGTGTGGTACAGCGTGAATGCACTTCCGGAAGTGACACCTGAAGGCCATGTCTTCGGTGTGGATCAGGCCGGCCACAGGATGTTCGTCAGCACCGACACGGGCGCGCCCCGGGTCATCGCCATCGATACGGACACCACCTTCACCTTCCAGGGCAGCCAGGCCTTGGGCACCGGCCAGGACACCCTTGCCGATGTATGGGCCGGCTTCAAGGTCCAGGTCGAGGTCAAGGATCCCTTGCAGATGCCCATGCACGCCAAGTCCGTGGACATCCAACGGGCCGTGGATGGCGGCGCGATCAAGGCGGCCTCGGCCACCTCGTTCACCTACACGCACCCCATCGCCGGTGATCGCGCGCATGCCTATGGCAGCCCCTTCACCTGGTGGTATCTGGGCTACCCAGGCGTGACTTCTACCGTCAGCGCTGATTTCGCAGCAGCCTGCACCGGCGCCGGAGATGTGCGGGTAAAGGGTGTGAGCGACCTCGTGTGGAACGCTGGCACCAGCGCCTGGGATGTCCGCACGGCCATCTTCGAGCCCGTGCCCCTGCCGCTGGGTGCCATCAGCACCTCGTACAACAGCGGCCAGCTGGCCTTCACCTTCACCAACTCCACCGCCACCACCCAGACCATCACCGTGAACCTGAACACCACCGTGGGCGACCAGCCCATCGTGCTGGAAGTGGTCAAGCAGACCGGCGCCATCTCCGTGCTGCCCCTCGATGCCAGCACCTGGGCCACCAAGCTGGTGTCGCCCGCCAAGATCCGCATGGCCGTGGTGCCCAAGCCCGATGGCACCTTCGCGGCTTACTCGGTGGTGTTGTTCACCGGGTTCTGATCTGCCAATAACGTCTCCACCAAACGCGGCAGCCTCTTCTGGAGGCTGCCGCGTTTGCGTTGGAGTGTCAGTGCGCTCAGACCCAGGCCGTAATGCCCGTGGCGTTGAAGGTGGGGTGGCGATCCATGAGGGGGCGCGGGGGCGGGATGAACTGCACTTCGGGGAAGCCTGCGTGGCGGAGGGCCTTCTCCCAGTTCTCGGGGCTCAGGAAGCCATGGGCCGGGCGCCACTCGGCATCCAGCTGCACTTCGGTGAAGGCGCGGATGAAAGTGAAGAAGAATTCCAGGTAGAGGGGCTGGCGCAGTTCCGCCTTCACGCACTCTCCTATGACCAGGCGGCCGCCGGGTTTCAGGTGGCCGCGCAGGTCCCGCAGGGACTTCTCGAGGTCGTGGGCCACGTGCAGCACGTTCACGCCGATGATGGCATCCAGGCTGGCGGCTTCGATGCCCTGGTCGCCCAGGGGACGGTTCAGATCCAGCGATTGGAAGGCCAGGGGCAGGCCCGGGGCGAGGGCCTTGAGTTCGCGCTGGGCGCGGCGCAGGAAGGTGGGGGCCACATCCGTAAAGCGGTACTCGGCGATGCGGGACAGCCAGCCCTCTTCGGCGCCCTGGCGGGCCACCAGCTGGGCAAAGGAACCGGCGCCGGCGCCCAGCTCCAACAAACGGGCACCCTCGGGAAGCTGCTCCCGGAGGGCCAGGAGGGTCAGCAGGTTGTTGGGGAAGTAGCAGAGGTTCTCGTTGCGGAAATAGGAGAGCCACAGGGGGTACAGGGTCAGGTCGAAGAGCAGGCCCTCGCCGGGTTTCCCTTCGGTGAAGAAGGGCTGGATCCGGGCGCGCACGCCGTCCAGTAGCTCGAAGTTGACGGCGTGGCCGGGGGCTTCACTCTCAATGGTGGTGCGGATGGAGGCCAGATCCAGATTGGGCTGGCCTTCCAGCAGGTAGGCGTCCCCGTTGCGCCGCAGCAGCCCCTCGGCACCCAGGAACGGGAGCATCCAGGCCAGGGGCTTGCGCGCCTGGGGATGCAGATCGTGGCAGAGCTCATCCAGCGTGGTGCCCGCGCGCAGGCGCTCTTCCCAGCCCAGATCGAGGAGCAGGAGCAGGCAGATGCGCGCGGTGTAGAGTTCCGAGGCCCGGTGCAGCGCCAGGAAGGGGGGCGTGAAAAGAAGGGCGATCTCGGGCCCCTGCGGCCCCAGCAGGTCGAGGCTGGGCGGAGCCCCGATGCTGCCGAGGGGATGATCCATTAATCCATCATCTCGCTGATGCTGCGGCCGCCGTGAATGCGCAGGATGGCATCCCCGAAGAGGGCAGCGGTGGAAAGCACCTTGAGGTTGGGCATGGCGCTGCTGAATCGCAAGGGCACGGGAATGCTGTCCGTGACCACCAGCTCGTCCAGCTCGGCCGAGGCCAGGGTTTCCAGGGCGTTGCCCGACAGCACAGGGTGGGTGACCCCCACGCGCACGGAGCGGGCGCCGAACTCGCGGATGATGCGGGCCGCTTCCTTGATGGAGCCGCCGGTGGCGATTTCGTCGTCGTAGATGATGGCGTCGCGGTCCTTCACATCACCGATGAGGGCCACGCTCTGGGCCTTTTCGGAGTCATCGAAGCGGCGCTTGTCGATGATGGCCATGGGCACAGAGAGCCGCTTGGCGAAGTGGCCCGCGAACTTGGCGGCGCCAGCATCGGTGGCCACGACGGTGGCGTTGGAAAGGTCTTTGGACCGGAAGTAGTTGGTGAGGATGGGCGTGGCCAGCAGCTGATCCGCGGGCTTGCGGAAGAAGCCGAGGATCTGGGGGGCGTGCAGGGTCATGGTGAGCACGCGGTCGGCCCCGGCGGTTTCCAGCAGGTCGGCCACCAGGCGGGCCGTGATGGAAATGCGCGCCTCGTCCTTCTTGTCGCTGCGGGCATAGGGGAAGTAGGGCAGCACAGCCGTGATGCGGGCGGCGGACGCGAACTTCAGGGCATCGATGAGGATGAGCAGTTCCATCAGGTTGTCGCTGACGGGGGGACAGGAGGACTGGATGACGAAGACATCCGCCTCGCGGACGTTCTCTTCGACTTTCACCTTGATGTTCTCGTTGGAAAACCGGGTGACCTTCAAGCGGCCCAGCGGCATGCCCATGTGGGTCGCGATGCCCCTCGCCAGCTCCGGGTGGCTGCTCCCGGAAAAGACCTTCATCTCGCCAAACATGGATCCCCCGATCGTGAAATCAGTGTAACCGACCGGGTGCCGCCCTGAGATCTCAGCTCAGGATGAAGTGAGGCACAAAGGCACTTGCATTTCCCGTGATGGGGCTCTCCGATTCCCGGATACCCAGGCCTGCGGGCTCACCATCCACCACCCAACTGCCCAGCACGGGGTAGAAACCGTCGAGCTGGGGGATGGGCGCCAGGGCCTGGAACACCGAACCCTCGGCGCCATAGGCGGGCTGGACGGCGGAGCAAAGCGGCGGCAGGCCGGGGCGGTAGAGGGTCACATTGGCGCCTTCCCGGCCCAGCAGGGGTTTCTGGACGAAGCCTGTGGCCGCCAGGTCGCGGGAACCATCCAGGTAGGCGGGCAGCAGGTTTGGGTGACCGGGATTCAGCTCCCACAGCACCGCGAGGAGGGCCTTGTTGGAGAGCAGCATCTTCCAGGCGGGTTCGAGAAAGGCGCAGGGCCGGGGCTGCCGGGCCAGGTGCTGACCGAAGGCATCCTTCACCATGAATTCCCAGGGATAGAGCTTGAAGGCAGCCGTGATGGGATGGCCGTCGAGGTCGACGAACAGGTTCCGGACCCCATCCCAGCCCAGATCCTCCACGAACAGCTGCAGGCTCTGCAGGCCGGCCTTGTCCGCCGTGTCGCGCAGGTAGGCCACGGTCTGGATGTCTTCTTCCGCATCCTGATGAAGGAAGGCCAGGGGGGCCAGGGGCAGGAAAGCCTTGGCGCGGGTCCAGGCCGCCACCAGTCGCTCGTGGATCGAGTTGAACTGGTCCCGGTGGGGCATGAGGTCCTGGAGCCAGAACCATTGGATGACCGCCGCCTCCAGCAGGGAGGTGGGCGTGTCCGCGTTGTACTCGAGCAACTTGGGTGGGCCCTGGCCATCGTAGGCCAGGTCCATGCGGCCATAGATAGAGACTTCATCCTGTTCCCAGGAGGCTTCGATGACGGGAACCATGACGTCGGGGATGGCGAAGTCCCGAGTGCGCCGGGTGGCGAGGATGTGCTCGATGGCCTTCAGGCAGAGGCTCTGAAGTTCCCCGGTGGCCGCCTCCAGGGTTTCGATCTGCGGGAGGGAGAACTGGTAGGCCACGCCCTCTTTCCAGTAGGGTTGGCCGTTCTCGTGGGTGTGGTAGGTGAGCCCCTGGCCTTCCAAGGTCTGCTGCCAGCCATCTCGCTGCCGAAGGGTCACGCGCTGCATGGAAGCTCCTCAGGAACCTGCGGCCGCGCCGTGACCCGCAGCGCCGAAGCCGCCCCGGGCGATACCCCCGATGCCGGTCTTGCCCGTGAACCCGCCGTGCTGGGCGGAGACGCCGTAGGCCTGACCGGTGATGGGCACTTCCGTGGCGCGGGGTGGGTTCCAGGCCTGTCCCGTCAGAAAAACCGAGGAACGGCCTCCGCCGGTGGCGCCCTGGTAGGGGCGGGCATCCGCATCCTGGAAGGGACGCTGGGGCGCGTAGAAACGGTAGCCCGGCGGATGGGGCATAAAACCGGAGCCGTACCCGAAGCCCATGGGCGAAGGCCGGTGGAAGAGGAAATGCCAAAGCAGGTAGTCATCCAACCAGGAACGGTGGCCCCAGGAGGAGTCATCCCCGCGGTGGCGCTCGCGCACGGAAGCCACTTCCCCGGCGATGCCGTGCCGCTGGGCCAGAACGTCCATCTTGGCGGCATCCACCCGATCGATCACCCAGAGGAAATCGCCATGGTCTTCGACATTGCCATCCTCGTCCTTGCGGGCATCGCGAAGGCGTTCGGCGCTGAGCTGTTGGACCCCAGTCTTGCCGGTGGCGGTCTCGGCGGTGTTGGCCCCCACGAGGTAGAGATTTGGAGTCAGTTGGGTAAAGGAAAAGCCCTGTACCGTGACCTCCTTTTCGTGCTCCGTCATGTAGTCCTGGGCAGCCGCGCGAAGCTGCTCGAGCACTGCCGGGCTGGGGGGTTCGGTCTCGGCACGTCGCCGACGCGTGGCCTCCTCCGCCTGGAGGCGCCGCTGTTTTTCGGGATCCTCCCGGGAGCAGCCCAGGTAGGCCGCGGAAAGCGACACCAGCAGCAGGCCGGGAACGGCGGCAGATCGAAAACGGCGGGTGGACTGCATCAGACTTTTCCACCGCCCACGCGCTCGATGTGGGCGCCCACACCCTGGAGCTTCTTCTCCAGGCCCGAGTAGCCGCGGTCGAGATGGTAGATGCGGTCCACGATGGTCTCGCCCTGGGCCACCAGGCCCGCGATGACCAGGGCGGCGCTGGCGCGCAGATCCGTGGCCATCACGGTGCAGCCCGTGAGATCGGCGGGGCCCGCCACGATGGCCGTGTGGCCGTCCGTGCGCAGGTTGGCGCCCAGGCGTTCCAGCTCCATGGCGTGCTGGAACCGGTTCTCGAAGATGCCTTCGTTGATGACACTGATGCCGCAGGCTTGCGTCATGACGGCCATGACCTGGGCCTGGAGATCCGTGGGAAAGCCGGGGAAGGGCAGGGTGGTGACATCCTTGGAGCGCAGTTTCTGGCCAGGTTCGCGCTGGATGCGCAGCTGGCGGCCCTCCTGGCCCATGCGTTCCGTGATGACGCAGCCGGAGCGTTCGAGGAAGTCCAGCAGCGAGCGCAGGTGCTCGGGTTCGCAGCGGTCCAGCACCACGTCCCCGCAGGCCGCGGCCACGGCGCAGAGGTAGGTGCCAGCTTCGATGCGGTCGGGAATGACGGCGTGTTCGCAGCCATGCAGCGCTGCGGCGCCTGTGATGGTGAGGGTGCCCGTTCCGATGCCTTCGATTTGCGCGCCCATCTCCACCAGGAGCTGGGCCAGGTCGCCGATCTCGGGCTCCAGGGCGGCATTGCGGAGGATGGAGGTGCCATCGGCCAGGGTGGCGGCCATGAGGATGTTTTCCGTGGCGCCCACGCTCACTTTTTCAAAGGTGTGGTCGATGGCCTTGAGGCGGCCCTTCACGGAGGCGTGGATGTAGCCGTGACTGATCTCGATGAGGGCGCCCATGCGCTCCAGGGCTTCCAGGTGCAGGTTCACAGGCCGGGCGCCAATGGCGCAGCCGCCGGGCAGGCTCACGGTGGCCTTGCCGAAGCGGGCCAGGAGGGGCCCCAGCACCAGGATGGAAGCCCGCATGGTCTTCACAAGATCGTAGGGCGCCTTGGGATCGTCGGAACCCGCACAGGCCAGCTTGGCAGTGAGTTCGAAGCCATCGGGATGGGCTTCCAGGGAGGCCTCGGTGCCCAAGGCTTGGAGCACCTTCACCATGGTGCGGATGTCGGCCACGGCGGGCAGATTGGACAGGACCACCGGCTCTGCGGTGAGCAGTGCCGCCGCGAGGCAGGGCAGGGCCGCGTTTTTCGCCCCCGAGACCCGGATGCGCCCCCGCAGGGGATGTCCACCTTGGATTACCAGTCGGTCCATCGAAACTCCAGCCTTCCAGCGTAGCCCAACCTTGCGGGTGGGCGGCCGCAGGTCCTCTGGGGGGATGAACGGGAGCTCCAGAACCGGGGAATTCGAGGTTTGGCGATTGATTCTCATAATACCCTGGGTAAGACCCCTGATCCGGTCAGAAAGGCCTTCCATTGGTTCTTCCGAAAATCATTCAAGGCGGGATGGGCGCGGGCGTCTCCAACTGGGAGCTCGCCAAGGCCGTGTCCAGCCTCGGTCAACTGGGAGTCGTCTCAGGCACGGTGTTGGACGGGATCCTCTCCCGGCGCCTGCAGGATGGCGATGTCGGCGGACACATGCGCCGAGCCATCAGTCATTTCCCGTTTCCAGAGATGGCGAGGCGTGTTCTGGCCCGCCATTTCATCGAAGGTGGCCGACCCGCAGGCACGCCCTACCGGCCGATTCCGATGTACTCCCGAACAGGGTCACCGCGGGAGCTCATGGAGCTCTGCATCGTGGGAAACTTCGTAGAGATCTTCCTCGCCCGCGAAGGCCACGATGGCCCGGTCGGCGTCAACTACCTCGAGAAGATCCAGCTGCCCGTGCTGCCTTCGATCTACGGCGCGATGCTGGCGGGCGTGGCGGTGGTGGTGATGGGGGCGGGCATCCCGATCCGTGTTCCGGGCATCCTCGATGCCTTCGCGCGGGGCGCTGCGGCCGAATACCCGTTGAGTGTGACCGGTGCCCTGCCGGGCGAGGACACGCTGATGCGATTCTCGCCCTCCGACTGGACGGAGGGAGCCCCGCCGGAACTGCAGCGGCCGTTCTTCCTGCCGATCATCTCGTCGAACTCGCTGGCCCTCACCCTCAGTCGCAAGGCCAACGGGCGCGTCGATGGGTTCATCGTGGAGGGCCCCACGGCGGGCGGGCACAACGCCCCGCCGCGCGGCAGGCCGGAACTCTCGGAGCTGGGCATGCCCGTTTACGGTGAGCGGGATATCGTCGAGTTGGGGAAGATGCGCGACCTGGGCCTGCCCTTTTGGCTGGCGGGTGGGCGCGGCACCGCCGAAGGCCTGCAGGATGCCCTCGCCAACGGGGCCGCAGGCATCCAGGTGGGAACGGCCTTCGCCTATTGTGCCGAGTCGGGACTGGACGCCGCGACCAAAGAGCAGGTGCTGCGCTTGGCCCTTTCCGGCGAGGCGCGGGTGTTCACGGATCCCGTCGCGTCGCCCACGGGTTTTCCCTTCAAGGTGGTGCAATTGGAAGGCTCCCTGTCGGGCGAAGCCGAGTACCTGGCGCGGACCCGGATCTGCGATCTCGGGTACCTGCGTGAACCCTATCGCCGGGAAGATGGCACCATCGGCTACCGCTGCGCGTCCGAGCCCGTGGCCCACTTTGTGGCCAAGGGGGGCACCGAAGAGGGTGCCCTCGGCCGGAAGTGCCTTTGCAACGCCCTCATGGCCGACATCGGCATGGCCCAGATCCGCTCCGGCCTCGCGGAGAAGACCCTGGTCACCTCCGGCGACGACGTGGCCGAAGTGGCCCGCTTCCTTCAAGGAGACGCCCTCTCCTACACCGCCGCAGAGGTCATCCAACGGCTCCTCGAACCCACCTCGGCCGCAGGCATGGCCCCGTCTACTGCGGTGAGACCTGAGTCCTTGAAAACGTAAAGCAGAACCCGCGCAAACGACTTATCCGGGCTTCACCGTGGCCACGATCTCCTGGAGCAGCTGGTTCACACGGCGGGCCGTGACGAGCTGCCCGTAGGCGCCCGCGGTGGTGACCACCACCAGATCCAGGTCGGGCACCAGGAAGAGACGCTGGCCCCCGTTGCCGAAGCCGGCGTTCCAGGACAGGGTTTTACCCTGCCACTGCACGGTGCCCGCCCACCACTGATAGCCGTAGCGGAAGGTGCTGACGCCCGTGACCAACCGCGGCTCCAGAGAGGCTTTGATCCATTCCTCAGGAACAAGCTGCCGTTCCTGCCAGCGCCCATGGTTCAGCACGAGACGACCGATTTTGGCGAGATCCCGCGGGCGCAGGCGCAGGCCGTTGAAGGGCATGGCGCGGCCGTGGAGATCCGCCACCCATTCCCAGTCCTGGATGCCCAGGGGCTCGAAGAGTTCCTTGCGGGCGAAGTCCTTGAACGGTTTTCCCGTGGCCCGACTGATGAGATCGGCCAGGATCGCCGTACCGCCACCGTTGTAGTTGAAGGTGCTGCCAGGTGGTGTGGCCATGGGATGCTTCAGCACGAAGCGGGCAGGTGTGTTCTTCCAGAGGAGGTGGAACTCGTCGTTGATGAACCCTTCGCCCTCGTGCCAGGCCAGGCCACTGCTCATGGTGAGCAGGTGCTCCAGGGTGATGGTTTTCTTTTCCGGCGTGGCCAGCTCTGCGAGCTCGGGGTACAGGTCAAGCACGGGTGTAGAGACCTTGGGGACGATCCCCTTCTGGACGGCGATGCCGAAGAGCAGGCTGGTGACGCTCTTGCCGATGGAGCGCACATCGTGCCGAACCGTGGGGCCGAAGTCATGAGGCCGGGCGAAAAGCCCGTACACGGACCGGTCCCGTCCGCCCTGATACTGTTCGGCCACCAGGTGGCCGCGTCGCTCCACGACGATGCCATGCAGGTTGAAGGGACCATCCATGGCCGCCCTGAGGGCTTGGTGCAAGGCCGCCTCATCGACATCTGAAGTGGCTGGACTTGCCGTTCGCCAGCCATCCCCGAGGGCTGCAGGTACTGGTCCAGTGCGGGGAGACACCCGGAACGAACAGCTGGCCCAGAGCAGGGCGCAGGCCGTGAGGCTTAGCAGGAGCCAGCGTCTGCGCGTCATGGGCACGGGCTTGGTGCGGTCATGAAGGCTCCTGGAATTGGGTGTGGTCAATGATGCCGTTGGTTTGATGGATGGCCGGACAGTAACTGTCAACGAGACCCCCATGGTTCAGAGCAGGCGTCCCCGCAGGGCCGCTTTCGAAACGGCGCCCCAGTTCCGCCCATCCTGGCTGGCGGGACGGTTGTCGCCCAGCAACAGGTAGCCCTGGCCGCAAACCTGTTCTCCTGAACCGCTGCGTTCGGGATGCATCACCCACGGTTCGTCGAGGCGCTGACCGTTGATGAACAGGTCGGGCCCCCGCCAGGTGGCCACCTCGCCGGGTAGCCCCAACACCCGTTTCACGGAAGCTCCCTGCGGGCCCTCCACCACCCAGATCTCACCACGCAGCGGCGCATGGCTTACCCAGGGGCGCAGGGCCCAACGCAGGTCGCCAGCGTGCAGGGCCGGTTCCATGCTGTGCCCCGAGATGCGCACGGGGCGCACCACCAGGAGTGGTGCGAGGGCGAGTGCCAGCGCGGCCAGCGGGATCCAGGGCCTCATTCGGGACATTCGGTCAACGTGTTGGGTCCATGGGGTATGGTAGCGCCCTGGCACCCCAGCCGGTCCGCCGGATCGGTGGGAGGAATCCGCGTGGGGTTCGAAGCAGAATCTCCACGGATCACGCGCCGGATTTCATACCATGGGAGCCAGAGAGGCCCCGACAACATGCGCGCATTCGAGGGAACGGATCGGATCCGCCTCCTCCAGACCCTGGGGGAGGGGGCCTATGGCGTGGTCTATGCCGCCTTCGACGAGGAGCGCCACGAGACGGTGGCCGTGAAGGTTTTGAGCAAGGTTAGCCCCGAAGGTCTCTACCGCTTCAAGCAGGAATTCCGCGTCGTGTCGGGCTTCACGCATCCCAACCTCGTGACCCTCCATGAACTCCACCAGGAGCGGGAGCAGGCCTTCTTCACCATGGAACTGGTAGACGGCCGCCCCTTCACGAGCTGGGTTCGCCAGGAATCCAGACCACCGACCTCGGAGGACCGAACCTCTTCCGATGGGGCTTCCAGGCCTTCACCCCCTTCCGGGGTATCCGCGTCCCGTTCCGATATGGCCACCTGGAGTGAAGGGTCGGGGCCGCTCCCGGATGGATCTTCCGAGGAGTCTTCGCATCCCACCGCCTCGCCTCTGCGCTATCCCGATCATCTGCGCCGCGCCCTGACCCAGCTGGTGGATGGCGTGATGGCCATTCACGCCTTCGGGCGGCTGCACCTGGATCTGAAGTCCAGCAACGTCCTCGTCACCGAGGAAGGCCGCGTGGTGATCCTGGATTTCGGGCTCACCCGGGAGCTCGACCCCATGGATGGCCGGCATCCGGTGGGGCGCCGGATGGGGACCCCGTCCCACATGGCGCCCGAGGTGGCGGCAGGCCAGGCGCCCGACGAAGCCGCCGACTGGTATTCGGTGGGGGTGATGCTGTTCGAAGCGCTCACGGGCCGCCTGCCGTTCACCGGTCAGCTCATCGATATCATTCGGCTTCGCATTCAGGGACAGGCGCCTCGGGTGGCCTCCCTGTGCCCGGGCCTTCCGGAGGACCTGACGCAGATCTGCGATGCCCTATTGAGTCGGGATCCTGCAGCCCGCCCCAGGGGTGAAACCATCCGGGCGCTGCTCGGCCATCGATCTGCCGAAGGGCCCACCATCCCCTTGCATGCTGAATTCCTCGGCCGCCAGGCGGAATTCCAGAGTCTGCTGGATGCCACCCTTCCGGATCCCGCCCAACCCCTGACGGTGGTGCTTCTGCACGGCGGATCCGGCATGGGAAAGAGCTTCCTCCTGAATCGGTTTCTGCGCGAAGTCAACCGGCGCCTGCCTTGGAGCGCTGTCCTCCTGGGCCGCAGTTTCGAGCAGGAAAATGTGCCCTTCAAGGGGCTCGATGGTCTGGTGGATGCCCTGAGCAGTTACCTCCAGCACCTGGAATCCACCGACCTCGAAGGCCTCGTGCCCCGCCATGTGCGGGAGTTGGTCCGCCTGTTTCCGGTGCTTCGACAGGTTCCCGCCCTGGCCAAGGGCGCGGATCTGCCGAGCCTGGAAAGTCCGGCCCAGGATCAGCGCCTGAAGGCCTTCGCGGCTTTGCGCGATCTGCTCTGCCGTATCGGAGACACCCGGCCCCTGGTCCTGGCCCTGGACGATCTGCAGTGGGCGGATCAGGACAGCGTGGCCCTCCTCGAGGAACTGATCAGGCCACCCACTCCCCCCCGGGCCCTGCTGGTGCTCTGCTACCGCTCGGAGGAGGCTCAAACGGCAGGCCCCCTGCGGCAGCTGCTGGATGCCCTGGGAAGACAGGAACACCCCATCACCCAACTGCCCTTGAAGGCCCTTTCAACGGAGGCAGCCCAGAACATGGCTCTGCTGCTGGGCGCCGATCAGGGCCGGGCCCTGCAGATCGTTCAGGCCGCCCGGGGGAATCCCTACTTCATTCAAGAACTGGCCCGGGAGGGCCACACGGCCATCACCCCGCTTCCTGATGGCGGCTTGGCCCAGCTGGTCCTGGCACGGGCCCGGGCTCTTTCTCCGGCGGCTCAGGATGCGCTGAACCTGCTGGCCGCCGCCGGCTATCCCCTTCCCTGGGACCTGCTGCACCAGGCCGCGAACCTGCGGGGACGCGGGTCTGAGACCCTCGCCCAGCTGCGCGCCGGGCACCTGGCCCGCATCCGGGGCGGGGGGCGGGAACGGTTCCTGGAGGCCTACCATGATCGGGTGCGGGAAGCCGTGGTGGCCAACCTGGATCCCGAGGTCTACCGGGATTGCCACCTCCGCCTGGCCCATGCCTGGGAAGGCGCCAGGGCTGTGGATCCCAGGGCCCTGGCCAATCACTACCTGGCCGCCGGCGAAGTAACCCAGGCCGCGGCCTATTCGGCGCGTGCCGCCCGTCATGTGGCCGAATCCCTGGCCTTCGAAAGAGCCTGCCAGCTGTACCGGATTTCCATCCAGCTGCGGGAACCTGCGGATCCAGAGCTGCCGACGCTGCGCCTGGGCCTGGCGGATGCCCTGGCCAACGCCGGGCGGGGGGCCGAAGCTGCTCCCTTGTACCTCGAGGCCTGTGTCGGGGCAGAGGCAGCGGAGGTCCACCGGCTGCGCCGTCGGGCCATGGAGGAGTACTTCCGTTCCGGTCACGTGTCCGAGGGCCTTGCGATCGCCGGGCAGGTGCTGGCCAGCCTGGGCCTGAAAATGCCGTCCACGCCTTTGCGCAGTGCCCTCTCGCTGGCCTTCCATCGCCTGCGCCTGAAATGGCGTGGACTGGGTTTCGTGGAGCGGGGAGGCGCCGAGATCCAGCCGGCCCTGCTCGATCGCATCGACACGCTGTGGTCCATGGCCATGGGCCTGGGGCCCACGGACCTCATCCGCGCGGCGGATTTCCAGTCCCGGCAGCTTCTGCTGGCTCTGGAGGCTGGAGAGCCCCGGCGGATCCTCCGGGGCCTGGCCCACGAGACCGCCCTGCGCTCTGGTTCTGGGGTGAACGCGGCCCCTGAAGTGCGGCAGATCCATTCGGTGGCAGTGGCCCTGGCCGAGCGTCTGGGCGATCCCGAGTCCATGGCCCGGGCCCAGATCGGGGCGGGAATCGCCGCTTTGGCCATGGGGCAATGGCGCTCAGCGCTTCAAGGTCTGGATCAGGCCGTGATCACCCTCCAGCCCTGTACCGGGGTGGCTTTCGAGCGGCACCTGGCCCAGTACTACGCCTGCCAATGCGCGGTGCTCCTGGGCGACCTGCGCGGTGCCGCCCGTCGCCATGAGGCCCAATTCCGGCTGGCCCGGATGCAGGGGGACCGGCTCACGATGGCGGCCCTGACCACGGATGTGGGCTACCTGCTCAGGGCCGCCGAAGATGATCCCGGTCGCGGGCTGATCGAGCTGGAGGAGTCTCTGGTGGGCTGGCCTGATGACAGGTTCCTCTACACCCACTTCAGAAGCATGATGGCCCGGGGGGACCTGCGGCTCTATCAGGGGAACCCAGGGGCCGCTGCGGCGCAAGTGGATCGGAACTGGCCCGACCTCCAGCGCTCGTTGCTCATGAACGCCGAGGGCATTCGCATCACCTGCTGGGAGCTGCGGGCCCGCGTGGACCTGGCCCAGGGACAGGCCGGTGCCGCCCATGGGTGGACGCGCAAGCTGCTCTCGGAAAAGGCCCCCTACGGCGCGGCCCTGGGGCTGAAGAACCTCGGGGTGCTGGCCGCCCAGGCGGGGCGCCGGGCCGAGGCTTCGGATCGCCTGCTGGAAGCGGAGTTGGCCCTGCGCGAAGCCGAACTGCACCTCCATGCGGAATGCCTCCGGTGGGGCCGGGGTCGGTACCTGGGGGGCAGCACCGGCGAGGAACTTCAGTTCCAGTCCGAAGCCTGGATGAGCAGCCAGGGCATTCAGAATGCCAAGCACCTGGTCCGCATGCTGGTGTCGGGACTGGGCCGCTGAGCGGCTGCCGGTGATGGGATCGAGGTTAAAGGCAATTTAGCTTTGCAGGTTGAGCTCGACGGAGGCACCGGAAACCGTCGGTCAGGGCACCAAGCTAGAAACTGAACCTCGCACCGACCTGCACTTGGCGGCGGGGGCCCAGGGTGATGGGGGTTCCCGGTGGGGGCGTGCGGGAGGATTCGTTGGCCTGGACCCGCAGGATGGCCGTGCTGTTGCCGGCGTTGAAGACATCCACCAGCAGCTCCAGGCGGTCCCGCTGGAAGCGGAAGGTCTTGGCGAGCCGGAGATCGAGGCTGCTGATCGAGGGCGTGGTGCGGTCGTTGCGGCCCGCCCCCAGGGGCCGGTCCGTGGTGCCATCGCCGTTGGCGTTCTGATCGAAGCCCACCAGCCGGGAATAGGGGCGGCCCGAAGCCCAGCTGGCGATCCAGGAGAAGGTCCAGTCCCGGCGCCAGGCAGGGCCTTCGCTTCCGGAGTGCCAGACGCCGCTGGTGGAGAACCGATGGGTCTGCTGCTGATCGCTGGGCCCCCATTCCGAGGCGGGATCGAAGGTGTTTTCGGGCGGAAGGTCAGAGGTCCAATCCGCTGTGTTGTCCCGCGTCCGGCCATGGGTGTAGCTGGCCCTCACCTGCCATGCCGATGATGGGGTCCAGCTCCAGGCCAGGCTCTGCTGCTCCGTGGCGGCCCGACCCGTGTCATCCACGCGGTTCAAGGCGCTGTAGCGCAGGTCCACCCGGCGCAAGAGCACCTGGCCCGCGGCCGGGCTGAAAGTGGGTTGGAAGGCGTTCACATCCCGGACATTCATGAGATCCCGCACTCGACCCTGCAGCAGGTCCACGGTGAGACTGTGGGACGGCGCGGGCTTCCACTCCAGGCCCAGGGTCCACTGGTCCATGTAGGGCGGGCTCACCCGCCCCGGGATGATGAAGGTGCGATCCCCGGGCGGGGGCGACAGGTACCGATGGTTCTGGGCGAGCCCATCGCCATTGGCCCAGGCGGTGATGGGGCCCAGCGGGTTCGGATCCAGGATGGTCCGGAAGATGGTCTGGACCGTGGTGCCGTTGTAGAGCCTGCTGCCGTAGATCAGACCCAGGTTGAGCGCGCCCGAGTAGCGACCCGCTCCGCCGTAGAGGCGCCAGTCTGGCACCCCCTGCCAGCTGAAGCCGAAGCGGGGGCAGAGGCGATGGCTGCTCCAGTCGGGATTCACGCGGAAGTTGGCGGCGTAGTCGTAGGTTCCCGCTGGCAGCTGCAGGGGGCCATAGACCGGATCCGCCAGCGCAGGCGGATTCTGGATGGCCTGATAGTCCGGCGTGTCCGCGAAGGTGGGCAGGTCCTCCCGTTCATAGCGAAGCCCCAGCTTGATCAGGAAGGTGGGCGTCAGCTGCCAGTCATCCTGCAGGAAGAAGGCGTCGCTGGAAGCCTTGAAGCGATCCCTGGCCTGGCCGAAGCTCTGCACGAAGGCCACCGGAATGCCAGTGCTCCCATAGGGATTGGGCGCGGCAAAGGCCGTCACGGCATCGGGAATGCCCAGGCTGGGCAGGGCCTGGAAGGCATAGAACCCGGAGAAATTTTGGGGCACGGTGGCCTCGTTGTCTGTGCGGAGGAGATCCACCCCGGCCTTGAACAAGTGAGTGCCCAGCGGAAGCGTGAGGGTGTCCTTCAGGTGCAGGTAGCCCACCTCGGAATTCTGGCCCGTGAGGCGCTGGGTGCCGAAGGAGGCTGCCCCCGCCAGGTCGACATACACCGTGCCCTGGGGATCCAGGCTCTCGATGCGGCTCTCTCGTCGGGCCACCAGCAGGCCCGCCTCGTTGGCCCAGGCCTCGCCCAGCCAGCGATGGGTCACGGCGAAGCTGCGGTTTTCCGTATGCCGCGCCCCCCCGGCGCTGCGGGCCACCAGGCCGCCCCAGGGCACCTGGTTTTCATCCTTCTGCGTGTCAGCCATGATGCGGAAGGTGAAGCGGCTGCATTCCGAGGCCACCCAATCCAGCCTTAACAGCGCGGAGGCCTCCGTTTCCTCGAAGGGCAACCGTCCGCCCTCCAGGGAAAAGCCATTGGCCTGGATCAAACCCAGCACCGGGGCCTGGATGACCACATCGTTCTCATCGCGCAGCCTCAGCTTTTCCACGGCAACGAAGTAGAAGAGCTTGTCTTTGAAGATGGGCCCCGAGGTGGAGGCCCCCGCTTGCAGAAGATCGAGGTGGGGCCGGTCGGCGGCCAGACTCCCGGGCCGCTGGAAGGTGAAGAGGGAGCCCCCGAAGGCGTTGGAACCGCCCTTCGTGACGGTGTTGATGACGCCCCCCAGGGCCCGCCCATACTCCGCGGAGCCGCCCCCGGTGATCACCTGGAATTCCTGGACGGCCTCCAGGCTGAGGGACGCGCGCAGGGCCCCTCCACCCAGGTCGTTGTTGTCGAACCCATCGATGAGGAACTGATTCTGGCGGGCGCTCATGCCATGGATGCTGAGGTTGGAAGCGGCACTGGCCGCGTTCAGGGGCGTGTTGTTGAGGGCCACGCCCGGCGTGGTGAGGCTGAAATCGGAAAACCGCCGCCGACTGATGGGCAGGTGGGCCACGTCCTCGGCCCCCAGGATGGCGGCCTGTTGGGTACGCGCCGGATCCTGGGTGGCTTCCACCGCATCCACCGTGAGTGATCCCGCGGGCTGAAGCCGGAGGTGGAGCGCCTGCACCGTCCCCAGGCGCACGCTCAGGCGGGCGGCACCCGCCCAGCCCTGGCCGGCCTCGGCGCGCAGGTCGTAGTCCCCAGGGGGCAGCAAGGGGAAGGCATAACCACCCGCGGCGTCTGCTCGGGCTCGTCGATGTTCACCGGTGGCCGCGTTCACCAGGATGAGTTGGGCCCCGGCGGCGGGACGACCCTCGGGGAAGACCACCTGGCCGCGGAGATCCCCCGTGGTGGCACCCCGGCTCTGAGCCGCCAACCAGAAAGGCGCCATGCCGAGCAACAGGCAGGCCGACAGGATGGGGGCGGGTTTCAGACTCAGGGGGATTCCTTCTGGCGTTCACCCTTCATCGGCATTCCGAGACGGGGTTGAAATTTCGGCGAGGTATCGCTTCTATTTCCTAACTTCTGACCGCCAACCGCCGTCCGGTGCCATCCGTGAGCGTCACTTCCTTCAGGCGAGCAGGGGCCGGGACGAAGGGGCTGAGTTCGGCCAGCAGGCGCTGGGCCAGGGCCAGGGGTCCCTCCAGGTCCAGATCCGAGAGCAGGCGTCCCTGCAAGGGCGTCAGGCTGCGATCCAGGGCGGCTTCCAGGTCGCGGAAGTCCACCACCACATCAAAGTCATCCAGGCCCTGGCGGGCGGTCACCACTTCCACCATGTAGTCGTGGCCCTCCCAGCGGTCGCCGGTCTTGAACACCACCGACAGGGGGCGGGTCACGGCGGCTTCAAAGTGGAGCGATGGGACATGGGACAAAGGAGACTCCGGTGAATTGACTCCAGGTCGACTCTTCAGTTTCGCATGCCGATGGCTACACTGTCCCTTCGAGCCAGCCATACCCGACAATGGGGTGAATGAATCCAGGGATGGTGCTGCTGTCCCTTGTGAGCCCCTGACCGCAAGGAGTGACCGCCATGAAGGCCCTGGAAATCGCACTGTTCTGGATCATGACGCTGGGTGCCGTGGGCTTCTTCGCCTGGACCATCCGCCAGCGGATCGCCACGCTCAAGGCGGGGCTGCCCGACAACCGTTTCGACCAGCCCTGGGAGCGCCTCAAGGGCGTCGTCACGCTGGCCATCATGCAGAAGCGCATGGTGCGCGACAAGTACGCGGGCTTCTACCACATCCTCATTTTCTGGGGCTTCTGCGTCCTGTCGTTGCGCAGCATCGGGCTGGTGATCGAAGGGCTCTTCCCCGCCTTCCACATGACCGAAGCCCTGGGCCGCTTCGGCTACGGCTATCAGGCCACCAAGGACATCTTCGAGGTGCTGGTGCTCCTGGGCTTGGGCCTGGCCGCCTGGCGCCGCATCGTGGTGAAGCCCTGGCGGCTGGAGAACTCCTGGGATGCCTGGGCCACCCTGAGCCTCATCGGCAGTCTCATGGTTACGGACCTGCTGGCGGACGGCGCCTACATCTGGCTGCACAACCCCGCCTGGAAGGCCTGGGCTCCTGTGAGCCTGTTCATCGCCGAGCTCCTGCGGCCCCTGGGCAGCATTGGGGGTGGCACCGGCCTGCAGGTGCTCTACAAGAGCATGTGGTGGCTGCACCTGGCCATCCTCTACTTCTTCGCCAACTTCCTGCCCTACTCCAAGCACTTCCACGTGTTCACATCGCTGTTCAACATCTACTTCCGCGACCTGGAGCCCCAGAAGAACCTCAAGCCCATGGACATGGAGGCCGAGCACTTCGGCATCAACAAGATCCAGGACTTCACCTGGAAGCAGATGCTCGACTTCTACACCTGCGTGGAGTGTGGCCGCTGCCTGGAGAACTGCCCCACCACGCTCACCGGCAAGCCGCTGCGGCCGAAGGATTTCGGCAATGACCTGCGCGACTACTTGAAGGCCACGCCCCTCGATCAGATGGGCCAGGATCAAGCCGTGCCCGAGAACCGCCTGCTCATCGGCGGCCCCGTGCCTGAAGGCTCCCACTGGAAGCGCGACGATGAAGTGGCGCCCTGGAGCAAGGCGCAGCTGGAAGGCTGGATCAGCCAGGACACCATCTGGGCCTGCACCAGCTGCGGCTACTGCGAATGGGCCTGCCCCCTGCAGATCAGCTTCGTGGACAAGATCATCGGCATGCGCCGCTACCTCACGCTGGAAGAAAGCAACTTCCCCGCTGAAGCGCAGACGGCCTTCAAGGGCATGGAGCGCCAGGGCAATCCCTGGAACCTGCCCCAGGCCGATCGCGCCAAGTGGGCGGATGGTTTGGAAGTACCCACCATCGCGGAGAATCCCGACGCCGAGTACTTGTTCTGGGTGGGCTGTGCCGGTTCCTACGACGCTGCGGGACAGAAGGTCTCCCAGGCCCTGGTGAAGCTGCTGAAGGCCGCCAACGTGACCTTCGCCATCCTGGGCACCGAAGAGAGTTGCACCTGCGAATCCGCCCGGCGTCTGGGCAATGAGTATCTCTTCCAGACCGCCACGGAAACCAACGTCGAGATCCTCAAGGGCCACGGCGTGAAGAAGGTCATCACCAACTGCCCGCACTGCCTGAACACCCTGAAGAACGAGTACCCCTCCTTCGGCGGCGACTTCGAAGTGGTGCATGGCACCGAGCTGGTGGCCAAGCTCATCAGTGAAGGCAAGCTCAAGATGGAACAGGCCGTGGACGTGGATCTCACCTACCACGACCCCTGCTACCTCAGCCGTATCAACGGCCAGGTGGAAGCCCCCCGCGCCATCCTCGACGCGATCCCCGGCGTGAAGCTCACCGAGATGGACAAGCACGGCGAAGCCACCATGTGTTGCGGCGCGGGCGGCGGTCGCTTCTGGCTGGAAGAGCACCTGGGCAAGCGCGTGAACCACGAGCGCTTCGAGCAGGCCATGGAAACGAAAGCCACCACCATCGCCGTGGGCTGCCCCTTCTGCAACGTGATGCTGAACAACGCCGCAGGTGAGACCAACCACGAAGGCATCGCCACCACGGATATCCTCGAACTGGCGGCAAAGTCACTGAAGGCCTGACGTTTCTCTTCACATATGCAAAACAGGGCGCCGAAGGCGCCCTGTTTTGCATTGGGGTAAAGATTGGTAAAAAGCATCCCCTAGAACACCACCGCCCGACAATCGTTGGGGATGACGATCTCGGCGTCGGTGTGTTCCTTGATCCACTCGGGGGTGTAGGGCTCGAAGTACTCCCGCAGGAAGAAGCGGTCGCCCATCACTTCGAAAAGACCCAGATCCGTCACCACCAGGTTCACTTCGCGCACGGCGGTGAGGGGCAGGGTGCAGCGCCGCTTCAGGCGCGAGGCACCCGAGGGTTCGAAGTGCAGTGTGGCGGCGATGACCACGCGTGAACCCGTCGTGAGATCCATGGCGCCGCCCATGCCGGGCACCATCTTGCCGGGAATTTTGTAGTTGGCCAGGTTGCCTTCCTGGTCGACTTCCAGCACACCCAACACGGTGTAATCCACGTGGCCGCCGCGGATGATGCCGAAGCTCATGGCGCTGTCGAAGTAGCAGCCACCCGGCATGACGGTGACGGGCGCGCCACCCGCGTTGGTGAGATCCCGGTTCTCCTGGCCCTTCTCCGGCGCGGGGCCCAGGCCCAGCATGCCGTTTTCGGATTGCAGGATGAGCGTGACGCCCTCGGGCACGTAGTTACCCACCAGGGTGGGCAGGCCGATGCCGAGGTTCACCACGTTGCCGGACTTGAAGATCCGGGCGATGCGGCGGGCGATGTTGTCCTTGTTCGCGACGTATTCCATGTCTGCCCTCACGCGTCCAGCCGTTCGGCCTGAACCAGATAGTCGATGAAGATCCCCGGTGTGTGGACCGCGTTCGGATCGATGTCACCCACCTCGACGATCTCCTCCGCTTCCGCAATGACGAGGGACGCTGCCATGGCCATCATCGGATTGAAGTTCCGGGCCGTGTCGGCGTAGACCAGGTTGCCGAACCGATCCGCCTTCTTGGCCTTGATGAGTGCCACATCAGCCTTCAGAGGCAGCTCCAGCAGGAAGAGGCGATCACCCACGGTGATGACCTGCTTGCCCTGCTCCACTTCCGTGCCCAACCCCGTGGGGGTGAGGATGCCGCCCAGGCCCACGCCACCCGCGCGAACCCGCTCCGCCAGGGTGCCCTGGGGTACCAGGACTACGTCGGTTTCCCCGGCGTTGATCTGCCGCTGGGTTTCCTGATTCAACCCGATGTGGCTGGCGATGACCTTCTTGAATTGGCGCCCCTGCACCAGGTGGGCGACGCCGGTGACCTTGCCCGACTTGAGGTCATGGACGCCGGTGTCATTGCAGATCAGCGTCATGTTCTTGGTGCCCTTTTCCATCAGGGCCTGAAGCACCGTGTGGGGCGAACCGCAGGCCATGAAGCCACCCACCATGAGGGCATCTCCATCGCGCACCTTGGCGGCCGCCTCCGTGGCCGAGATCACGGGCTTTTCCAGCATGAAATTCCTCCTGGTCCTATCTGTCTGAATAAAAAAGAACACCGCCAAGACGCCAAGAACTGAAAAACAGTCGTTCATCTTTATGTTTTTCTTGGCGCCCTTGGCGTCTTGGCGGTGAAAAGCTTTTGCTATTTCAGTCGAGCGAAACTTGGTATCAGCTGTTCTGTTTCCGCTCGATGAGCCGGTCGATGATGAAGGTGGCGACATGGTCGGCGTAGCTGCCCTTGCCGAAGCCCCCGTCGTAGCCCAGTTCCACGGCCAGTTTGTTGCCGATGCGGGTGCCGCCGGCCACGACAATGAAGCGTTCGCGCAGGCCACGGGCCTGGAGCAGCTCGATGAACTCCGTCATGTTCTGGATGTGGACATCCTTCTGCGTGACGATCTGGCTCACGAGGATGGCGTCCGCGTTCACCTTCAGGGCGTAGTCGATGAGCTTGTCATTGGGCACCTGGGCGCCCAGGTTGTGGGCCTCGATCTCCTGGTAGCGCTCCAGGCCGTAATGGTGGTTGTAGCCCTTCATGTTCATGATGGCGTCGATGCCCACGGTGTGCGCGTCGAAGCCCGTGCAGGCGCCCACGATGGTGATCTTGCGGCCCAAGCGCTCGCGAATCACCTCGCAGGATTCCGTCATGGAGTAGATCTTGTCGCCCGTGGCCTCCTCGATGTGGATGGCGTCGAAGTCCACGGCGGTCTCCGTGCGGCCATAGGCCACATAGAAGGAGAAGCCTTCGGCCATGGCGTGGGAGTGGACCACTTCCGCATGCTTGAAGCCCAGCTTCTCCACGAAGAGCCGCGCGGCCTCGCGGCCTTTGGGGCCATCGGGCACCGGCAGCGTGAAGGAAAGCTGCACCGCGCCGTCATCGAGCGTATCGCCATAGGGTCGAACGATCATGTCATCACCTCAACATTCAAAAAGGAATTGGCCACGGATAAACACGGATGAACTCAGATGAAAAGCGGAGTGGGTTTTTATCCGTGTTGATCCGTGTTCATCCGTGGCTTCAATTTCAGTTTTCCAAACCAAGCTCGGCCTTCAGGTAGGCCTCGAAGGGGTTGAAGTATTCGGGCCCCTTCTTCACCAGGCCGTCGAGACCCTTGCCCATGTCGCGGGGGCGCTTGATGTCGGCGAACTCACCCTTCTCCATGGCGTCCATGAGGCCGATTTGTTCGATCTTCTCCAGGAAGGCGACGGCCTCGTCCAGCACCTGGTGGGCGCGGGTCTTGATGATGCCGCCCTCCTTGAACTCGATCTCGCCACCCAGGTCCGCCATGGTGTTCATGACGTATTTGGCGTTTTCCAGGGCCAGCGAACGATCCTGCATGTAGGGCGTGTGGATGGCTTCGGTGAGCATGCCCAGCAGGTGGATGCCTTGGCCCGTGGCCTGACTCACGAAGTTGAAGAGCGCGTTCTGCACCACACCCTTGAAGATGTCGCCCGTCATGAACTTGGTGGGCGGCATGTATTTCAGCGGGGCTTCGGGGAAAATCTCCCGGGCCATCTGGGCCTGGGCCAGCTCCAGCAGGAAACCGTTCTTGATGGTGGGATCCATCTCGAAGGCGTGGCCCAGCCCCATGAGCTTGGCGGGCAGACCCGCTGCGTAGGCGAAGCGCTCGTTGAGGAACTGGCTGGCCAGCACCGTGTAGGCCTTCTCCACCGCATCCGAGGTGGTGAGGTAGTTGTCCTCGCCGGTGTTGATGATGACGCCCGCGAAGGCGTTGATCATGCGACTGAACTTCTGATCCACGAAGGTGCGGTACATGTTGATGTCGCGGAAGAGGATGCCGTACATCGAATCGTTGAGCATCATGTCCAGGCGCTCCAGGGCGCCCATGGCCGCGATCTCCGGCATGCAAAGGCCCGAGGCGTAGTTGGTGAGGTAGATGTAGCGGCCGTGTTTGTCCACGGCTTCGTCGAGCGCCGCGCGCATGATGCGAAAGTTCTCTTGCGTGGCGTAGGTGCCGCCGAAGCCCTCCGTGGTGGCGCCATAGGGCACGTAATCCAGCAGCGATTGGGCCGTGGTGCGGATCACCGCCACGACATCGGCGCCCTGTTCGGCGGCGGCCTGGGCCTGTTTCACATCCTCGAAGATGTTCCCCGTGGCCACGATGAGGTAGAGCATGGGCGAGTGGTTGCGGCCTTCGTAGGTTTTCAATTTCGCTTCGCGATGGCCGCGGTTGCCCTTCACGCGTTCAGCGAAGGTGTGTACCAGCTCTTGGGCCTTGGTTTCGAGGGTGGCCCGATCACCAAGCGGCAGATCGGCAACGTTGAGGCCGTCGGCTATCTTTTGGTTGAGGCCAGCCACCGTATCGCCGGTCTTCACCAGGGCGTTTACGTAGGCCAGCAGCGCGCCGTTCTCCAGGCGCCCCTTCAGCTGGTCCACCACCAGATTGGGCACGGGTACGCCATCAGCATCGGCGCCGTCGGCTCCCGCCAGGCGCAGGGTGGCACGCTCCACCGTGACCGTGGTGTGGGAATCCACGAAATCACCCACGGGCGCCACGATGCGTGCGGCCAGTTCCCGAGCCTTGGCGATTTTCTCGGCGGACAGTGCCAGTTTGGTATCCATATTCACTCCTGAATGGCTCGAGGTTCGATGTGCAAAAAATCTGCGGCCCGCTTGGTGATGGCCGCATCCAGCCCCAGCAGGCCCGCCACGGCGATGGCATCTGAGGCGCCGGGGCCGCCCTCGTCCGGCACGAGGTGGTATTCCATCCGCTGGTCGATGAGGCGGATGCGCGCCTCCAGGGCTTCGCCGAAGGCCTGAGCCAGGTCAAGTCCCTCGCGATTCAGCCCCTTCATGCGCAGGTAGCTTACGCCGGGAAGGCGCCGCACGCCGCGGAAGTGGGTGCTGAAGAGGGCCACGACGCTGGAGCGGGCGGCCACGTCCTCCAGCACCGCCGACAGGATGGCCTCGGCCTCCAGCGAATTGGTGGTGCGGGCGAATTCATCGAAGAGCACCAGGGTGGGGGCCTGGAAATCCTGCGTGGCCTCCACCAACTGGCGGATCTCGAAGCCGAAGCCCGAAAGACCTTGGGCGGCCTGACTGAGGTGCCCCTCGCCCAGGTAGTGGAAGTGGTGGAAGAGCCGGGTGGTGAAGGCTTCCGCCGGCACGAAGAGACCCATCTGGGTGCAGAGCTGCAGGAAGGCCAGGGTCTTGAGGGCCACGGTCTTGCCGCCCATGTTGGAGCCGAAAATAACCGTGGCGGAGTCCGCGACACGGGCATCCAGGGCCACGTAAGCCGTGCCCAGGATTCTGCAGGTGGCCTCGCAGGGCAGGAAGCGGCCCCCCGTGATGGTGATGGCCTTCGCGCCCAGCCTGGGACGCACGAGGTGGAACTCCCGCGCCAGGCGCGCCCGGGCGAAGGCCAGGTCGAAACGGGTGATGGCCTCCCGATACTGTTCGAAGCGCTCCAGCTCGGCGCGCAGGGCCTCGGAGAGCAGGTCCAGTACGGTGTCCTCGACGAGGCGTTCGCGGGACAGCAGCGCGGTACGCCGTTCCTGAAACAAGAATGCCTCCGCCGATGTTTCCATCCGGATGGCGTATTTCGTCTCGTCGAAGGGTTCCACCCGGAGCAGGCCACGGGCCTCTTCCACCTGGCCGATGGCTTCGCGTGGCACCAGCAGAAAGGCCTTGGTGCCAAATTCAAAACCCCAGCGCGACTTAACCTCGGTGGAACGGCGCGCCTGCAGGGTCTGGAGGATGGCGTCGTTCTCGCGGATTTCCAGGCGGACCTGGGCCAGCTCTGCGGAGTAGGCATCGGCTACGTAGAAGGATTCGGCGCTCTGGCGGCCGCGGTCCAGCAACTGCTCCAGAACCTGCGAGGCGTAGGCCAGTCCGAAGATGTCCCGGGTGTCCGGATCCACCAGTTCCACCAGGCTCTTGTAGTTGTGAAGGAACTTCTTGAACTGGAAAATCTCCACTTCGTCGTAGCAGGGACGGGCTTCTTCACTGGTCCTGGGAAGGCGCTTGAGGTGGTGCTGAAGTTGGCTCAGACACACGGTATCGGTGGCGAGCCGATCGAGCAGGGCCAGGGCCGCCTCGGTCTCGTTCCAGATGGCGGCCAAGGCCAGACCATCCGTCTGGACAGCCATGGCCTCCTTCGCCGTCCGCCCGTAGGGCGTTTCGGGCAGGAAGCGGTCCCAGATCTGTTCGAATTGGGCGTAGGCCCTGAAATCGCGCATCAGGAGGCGACCTCATAGGGGTTGAAGAGGAGGGTGCCACTGGCGGCTTCGCCCACGGCTTGGAGGCACTCGGCCCGGGTGATATCCCGCAGGGTGACGGCGACGCAGAGCAGGCGGAAGGCCCGGCGCACGCTGATGTCCAGGCGCTGGCAGGCGCGGGCCAGATCGGCAGGTTCCAGAAAGACCTTGGTGAAGTCCTCGATGGACAATCTCTGAGTGCCTTCGGGAAGTTCCGCCAGCTGGCTTGGACCCAGCGGGCCTTCCAGTTGAAGCACATCAGCAGAGGGTGTGGGCTCCACGGGGAGCTGCGCCAGGAGGCTCAAATGGCGGATGCGGGTCGCGGCCTTGGCGAGGTTGCTCCGGTCGATGCGGGCCGTGAAGGCGAAGCCCAGATCGCCGAGGGCGGCCACCTGGGTGATGCGGTTCACGGCGCCATCCACCAGCACCGAGGTGGCCCACCCCTCCTGGCGGACCTGGGCGATGACCTCGGCCAGCACGCTGAGGTGCTCGCTGCCCACCAGGGTCACCGATCCCCCGCGCAGGGCCCGGCCCAGAAAAAGGCGGCCCAGGGAACTCCGCCCGGGCAGCGCTTCCAATACTTCGAAACGGGCGGTGGAGGAGCGGGCGAAGGCTTCGGTGGTCATCACCAGATCGCCGCGATCCACGCGGATCTCGGGGGAAGCGGCGCTGGTGTCCCGGGCCTTGAGGGCCCCGTCCACGCCGATGGTGAAGATGGCCACGGGGCCCGCTTGGCGGACCAACGGTAGGGCATGGTTCAGGAAGGTCGTCTTGCCTGACCCCTTCTCGAAGCCGGTGATCGCTGTCACCGCCCCCGCTGCACCTGCCAGGCCGACCATCATGTGACCCTTCCTAAGAGAGAGATAAAGAATCGAAAAACGGAACACAGAGGACACAGAATTTCCACAGAGGGCGCAGAGGAAGAGCGGAAGGTCTGCCTTGATGTCTGTCGTCATTTCTCTGTGTCTTCTGTGTGACCTCCGCGTCCTCTGTGTTCCGCTTTTCCTTTTCAGGTCCTTGGTCGTCTAGTGGTTGCCGGTCCGGTTCTTGCGGGAGAGGCCCGCGGGCTCGAGGCAAAGCTTCTCGCCCGAAAGCAGCGTGGCCACGCCGTCCTTGGCCTTGTAGACCTTGGTGCTGGGCTCGATCTTGGCCACCGGTGCGGGCGTGGTGTGGATGGGCTCGGTGTAGGTGGTGATGACGCCCTCGTAGTTGCGCAGCACCACCTTGTTCTCGCCGCGGGTGATGAGGTAGTTGGGCATGACGGGGATCTTGCCGCCGCCGCCGGGGGCGTCTACCACGAAAGTGGGCACGGCCAGGCCCGTGGTGTGTCCCCGCAGGCCCTCGATGATCTCGATGCCCTTGCTCACGGTGGTGCGGAAGTGGGAGATGCCGAGGGACAGATCGCACTGGTAGATGTAGTAGGGCCGCACACGGATGGTGAGGAGCTTGTGGAGGAGCTGCTTCATCACCTCGGTCTGATCGTTGATGCCCCGGAGCAGCACGCTTTGGTTGCCCAGCTGGATGCCCGCATTGGCCAGCTTGGCGCAGGCTTCGCGGGCCTCGGCGGTGATTTCTTTGGCGTGGTTGAAGTGGGTGTTGACGAAGATGGGGTGGTACTTCTTGAGCATGTTCACGAGGTCATCCGTGATGCGCTGAGGCATGACCACCGGCACGCGGGTGCCGATGCGGATGATCTCCACGTGCTCGATGGCGCGGATGCGGCTGATGATGGATTCCAGGCGCTCGTCGCTGAGCACCATGGGATCCCCGCCAGAGATCAGCACGTCGCGGATGGACTCGGTCTTCCGGATGTACTCGATGGCCTGGGCCACGTAGTCATCGGGCATGTCCATGTCGTTGTCGCCCACCAGGCGGCGGCGCGTGCAGTGGCGGCAGTTCATGGAGCAGATGTTGGTCACCAGCAGCAGCACACGGTCCGGATAGCGGTGCGTGAGGCCGGGGACGGGGCTGTCCACATCCTCGTGGAGCGGGTCGGCGAGATCCGAAGGATCGTCGTGCAGCTCGGCCATGCGGGGCACCGATTGCATGCGCACCGGGCAGTCGGGATCGTGGCGATCCATGAGCGCCGCGTAGTACGGCGTAATCTCCATGGTGAACTTGGTGAGGCATTTCTTGAGCTGTTCCCGCTCCGTGTCGGTGAGGTCGATGACCTTTTCCAACGTGGGGATATCGTGGATGCCATTGCGCATCTGCCAATGCCAATCGTTCCAGTCCTCTTCCGTCACATCCTTGAAGAGGTCGATGGTGCGCCAGTCTACTTTTTTGAAGTTCATGGGAATCTCGCTAAGAAACGGGAGGAGTGAATCAGGCCTTGCGGAGTTTGAGCATCTGGCGCACATCGTCGGGGCGGGCCAGCTCCCGGCCGCAGTCCTTGGCAATACGGGCGGCGCGTTCCACCAGCTCGGCATTGGACTTCGCCAGGCGGCCCTTGCTGTAGTAGATGTTGTCTTCGAAGCCCACGCGCACGTGGCCGCCCAGGGCGATGGTGGCGTAGATGCTATCCACGTTGGCTTTCCCGCCGATGCCGAAGGCGGTGAAGAAGGCGCCCTTGGGCAGCTTGCGCACCAGGAATTCCATGACATCGGGTTCGTACTTCGCGGCGCCGGGGACGTTCAGCACCAGGCCGTAGTGGTAGGGCTCCTGCAGGAGGCCTTCCTTGATGAGGATATGGCTGGCGTAGACATGGCCCAGGTCGAAGCATTCCAGGGTGGGCCGCACGCCATGGTCCAGCATGGCCTGGGCGAACTGGCGCATGATGGGCAGCGTGTTCACGATGTACTCGTCGCCGAAATTCACGGTGCCGCAGTCCAGGCTGGCCATTTCGGGCTTGAGGGTGACGGGCTGGAGCCGTTCCTCCGGCGTCATCCAGGCGGCGCCGCCCGTGGTGGTTTCGATGACGATGTCGCACTTGGCGCGGATGAGGTTGATGGCCTTCTGGAAGATGGCTACGTCCTGGGTGGGGGTGCCGTCGTCCTGGCGCACGTGCAGGTGCAGCACCGAAGCGCCGACCTCGTAGGCCTCGAAAGCGCCCTGGGCGATCTCTTCGGGTGTGATCGGCAAGGCCGGGTTCATCTCTTTGGTGGTCTCTGCGCCCGTGATGGCGCAGGTGATGATCAGCTTGTTATCCATGGCCAGACTCCAACGTCAGGGGTGTGGGATCAAAGGCTAGACGTAGCGTTCTTCGAAGAGCTTCCGCAGCTTGGGGTTTTCGCGCAGCTCCCAGAGGGTGATCTCGGCGTGATCCTTCGTGTAGCCGTTGCCCACGATCATGGTCACGTCCTTGCCCACGCCCTCGGCGCCCAGGGCGGCCTTGCCGAAGTGGGTGGCCATGCTGAAGAAGTAGACGATGCCCTCCTGGCGGCAGGGCAGGATGCTCGACATCTCCGTGTTCTGCACGTTCACGCAGTTCACGACGATGTCGTATTCGCGGCCCCCGTTGGCCTGCAGGACGGCGCTGAGGAAGTCGATGGGCTTGGTGGCATCGGCCACTACGACCTCGTGGCAGACGCCCAGCTCATCGAGCACCTTCTTGTCGTCGGCAAGATAGACGTTGCCCACCACGCGGCCCGTGGGGCCCACGCGCTTCATGGCCTCATAGGCCACCAGCATGCCGGACTTGCCGCCCGCGCCCAGGATCAGCACGCTTTGTCCCGGCTTCACCAGCTTGGCCGCCTGGGCCGGGGCGCCCGCCACGTCGAGGGCTGCCAGGGCGAGGCTTTCGGTCATGTCTTCGGGCAGCTTGGCGTATAGGCCGCTTTCGAAGAGGATGGCCTGGCCCTTGATCTCCACCCGGTCGATGTCCGCGTGGATCTTGAGGATCTTCTCGATCTTGAGGGGCGTGAGGCTGAGCGACACCAGCGATGCGATCTTGTCGCCGGCCTTCAGCCCGCGATCGGCCAGCGCGCTGCCCACCTTCGCCACCTGGCCGATGAACATGCCACCCGAGCCTGTGACCGGGTTCTGCATCTTGCCCTTCTCGCCCACGATGGCGAGGATCTTGGCCTCGATCTTGGCGAGGTCATGACCCGCTTCCTCCTCGATCTGCGTGAAGCTGGCGCTATCGATGTTGAGCGCGATCACGTCCACGAGGATCTCGTTGTCGTAGACCGTCGCCATGTCGTTGCTGATGCGCGCGGCGGGCTGGGGCAGCACGCCCCGGGGCTCCAGCACGCGGTGGGATCCATATTTGCAGCCCATCGCCATGACTTTCTCCTTCGTTGCGGGGGCGCTGATTTCAGACACCCTCGCCATGAATTTCGAACCTAGCACGCACCCTTTCGCGAACGTCGTCACAACCCCGGTCTCCCCCCGTCTGGCCAGATCCTTCCCCTACGCGGGTTCCAGGCCCCTCCATCGGCGGATTCCGGCCTCCCCGTGAATCCCGGGAAACCCCCTGTTCTCGCAGAAAACCGGGCCTCCGGGACGGGCTGGATCCGACCCGCTGACTTTCGCGAAGCAACCCCTCGAGAATGAAAACAAGTCGTCCAAGATACCCATGGGTCATGAACTTTGTTTGCGTTCATTTTACATTGTGTAAGCCTTCGGGGCGGGCCGTGGCGGATGGGGTGGCCCCCACCCGGGAGGTTCCCGAACCGGCGAAGGGCTGTGCCATGATTTGCCATCCGCGAATGGATCAAGGGGAAGGCGACCACATGAGCGACATTAATCTGGATAGCTTCACCAGCCTCATCCGTCTGCGCATCGCCGCACACGATGCGCACTATGCCGGGAACTTGGTGGACGGCGCCAAGATGCTGCAGCTGTTCGGCGATGTGGCCACGGAACTACTCATCCGCAGCGATGGCGACGAAGGTCTCTTCGTGGCCTACGACAACGTCCAGTTCCTGGCGCCCGTGAATGCCGGTGACTACATCGAGGCCACGGGTCGCATCACGGCCATGGGTCGGACATCGCGCAAGATGGAGTTCGAAGCCCGCAAGGTCATCGTGCCCGCCGGCATCGAAGGCCAGGTGTCCGCCGCCGATGTGCTCGCCGAACCGATCGTGGTCTGCAAGGCCTCGGGCACCTGCGTGGTGCCTGCCAATTGCCAGCGGTTCCGCAAGTAAGAGCCCCTGGTCATCAGCCTTAACCAGATGCAGCACGCCCCGCCGGGCCAGGCCCGGACACTCAAGCTGGGCACCTTCGCGGCCATCTCCGCTTACGGGATGTGGGGGGTTCTCGCCCTCTACTGGAAGCAGTTGTCGGCCGTAAGCGCGGCAGAAGTGCTCTGCCACCGGGTGGTCTGGTCGGGGGTGTTCCTGGTGCTGGTGCTGCTGGCGCGAGGGCGGCTGGGGGATGTTCTCGGCATTTGGCGAAGGCGTTCCAGCGCCCTGGCGGTGGTGGGCTGCTCCATCCTCATCAGCCTGAACTGGGGCATCTACATCTGGTCGGTGCAGGTGGGCCGAGTGACCGAAGCCAGCCTGGGCTACTACATTACGCCCCTGCTATCGGTGGCGCTGGGTGCCTTCTTCTTCCATGAAAAATCGGATCGCTGGGCGAAGTTTTCCGTGGGGTTGGCCCTGCTGGGCGTGGCCGTGGCCACCTGGCGACTGGGCAGTCTGCCCTGGGTGGCCGTGGTCCTTTCCATCAGCTTCGCCCTCTACGGCGCCCTGAAGAAGAAGGCCGGTCTGGATGCGCTCTCGGGTCTGGCCGCGGAGACCCTCGTCTCCATGCCCTTCGCCCTGGCCACCCTCGCCTGGCTGCACGGCGGTGCGTTCTTCCACGCCGGCCCCAAGACCGCCACGCTGCTGGTGCTGGCTGGCCCCGTGACGGCGCTGCCGCTCCTCACCTTCGCCTATGCCGCCGTGCGCATTCCCCTTCAGCGCCTGGGTTTCATCCAGTACCTCAGCCCCACCCTGCAGCTGCTCATCGGCATCTTCCTGCTGGGTGAGCACCTCAGCGGACCCATGCGGTTTGCCTTCGCCACCGTGATGGCCGCGGTGCTGCTCTACGTGTTCACACGGCCACGGAGGCCCAGGCGGTCTGCATCCGCTCTATTCGCGCCCATTCGCGGCATTCGCGGTTCCATTTTTTCGCGAAACGGTGGCTGAAGCAGGCCGATAATCAGGACCTGATTTTTGCCTGGACAGCCGATCATTCTGGATTGACCCTCGCAAGGCGAGGGCTAGAATCGGGGTTGGAGCTCCCCCCATGAATCGACGAATGTCCGCGCTGGCCCCAGCCTTTGCCTTGGCTTTTGCCTTTCTGCCGCTCGCGGCTCAGGACCAGCCCCAGGCCTTCCTGGGCGCCCGGATCCTCCCCATGGAAGGGCCCGAGATCGAGAACGGCGTGCTGGTGGTTCAGGGCGGGAAGATCCTCGCCGTGGGGGGACCGGGGACGGTCATTCCCGCTGCTGCGGTTCGGCATGATGCCAAGGGCAAGGTGATCATGCCGGGGTTGGTGGATAGCCACAGCCACATCGGCAGTGCCGAAGGGGCCGATAGCACCGCGCCCCTGCAGCCGGACGTGCGGGTCTCCGACAGCCTCAACCTGGGCGCCGCGTCCATCATGAAGGCCCGCGCGGGCGGCATCACCTCCGTGAACGTCATGCCGGGCTCGGGCCACCTGCTCAGCGGCCAGACCATGTATCTGAAGCTGCGCGAAGGCCAGACTGTGGATGCTCTGGCCATGGCAAAGCTCCCCAACGGCAGCTACCTCGGCGGCATGAAGATGGCGAACGGCACCAATTCCCGCCGAGCCACCGGCCCCTTCCCCGGCACTCGGGCCAAGAGCGCGGCCCTGGTGCGCGAGCAGTTCGTGAAGGCCCAGGACTACCAGCGCAAGCTCAAGGAAGCCGGGGACGATCCCAAGAAGCGGCCCGCGCGTGATCTTGCCATGGAAGCGCTGGTGGAGGTGCTGGAAGGCAAGCGCGTGGTCCACCACCATACGCACCGGCACGACGACATCCTCACGGTGCTGCGGCTGTCGAAGGAGTTCGGTTTCAAGGTGGTGCTCCACCATGTGAGCGAGGCCTGGATGGTGGCCGATGAAATCGCGAAGAGCGGCATGGGCGCCTCGATCATCTGCATCGACAGCCCCGGCGGCAAGCTCGAGACCAAGGATTTGCGCATGACCAACGGCGCGGCGCTGGAGAAGGCGGGGGTCCTGGTGGGCTTCCACACCGACGATCCCATCACCGATTCCCGGTGGTTCCTCCGCAGCGCCGCCCTCGCCGTGCGGGCGGGCATGAGCCGCCAGGGCGCGCTGGAGGCCATGACGCTCAACGGCGCGAAACTGCTGGATCTGCAAGGCCGCATCGGCTCGTTGAAGCCTGGCAAAGATGCAGACTTCCTGCTGCTGAGCGGCGATCCCCTCAGCGCCTATGCCCATGTGGAAGAAACCTGGGTGGAGGGTGCCAAGGTCTTTGATCGCAGCGATCCCAAGCAGCGGCTCTACGCCATCGGTGGCCCCGGCGCCAGCCACGGCATGGATGACTTGACTCACCTCATGGCCATGGAAGCCGAGGAGACCTACCAGTGAATCGTCTCGCCCCGCTTCTCTGTCTTTCCGCCGCCCTGAATGGACAGTCACTGGCCATCCGTGCCGAGGCGCTCCACACCGCTGCCGGTCCCGTCATCATGGATGGTCTCGTGCTCATCCAGGATGGCAAGATCACGGCCGTGGGTCGTGCGGCGGATATCAATGTGCCCGCGGGCATCACCACGAAACACGCTAAGGTGGCCCTTCCCGGCCTGGTAGATGGCCGGAGTACCGTGGGCCTATCCGGCCTGCTGAACCAGCCCCACGACCAGGACCAGCTGGAAAGCTCCGCGCCCATTCAGCCGGAGCTCAGGGCCATGGACGCCTACAACGGCCGCGATCCCCTGGTGGCCTACCTGCGCAGCCTGGGTGTCACCACCGTGCACACAGGCCATGGCCCCGGCGCCCTCATCAGCGGCCAGACCTTCGTGGTGAAGACCGATGCCACGGAAGTCACCCAGGGCGTGCTGAAGGCCCAGGCCATGGTGGCCGCCACCCTGGGCGAAGGCGCGCGATCCCGGGAGGCGGGCAAGGCGCCTGGAACTCGGGCCAAGCAGATCGCCATGCTGAGAAGCGAGCTGGTGGGAGCCCAGGAATACCTGCGGAAGCTCAAAGATTCCGAGAAGGGCAAGGAGCCCGGCCGAGATCTACGCAAGGAAATCCTGGCCCAGGTGCTCCGCAAGGAGCTGCCCCTGCTGGTGACGGCGCACCGCGCCCAGGACATCCTCTCTCTGCTGCGCCTCGCCAAGGAGTTCGACCTCGACATCGTGCTGGATGGCGGCGCCGAGTGCTACCTGGTGCTGGCTGAACTGAAGGCCGCCAAGGTGTCCGTGATCCTGCATCCCACCATGGCCCGGGCCTTCGGCGACATGGAGAACCTGAGTCTGGAGACGGCCACGAAATTGAAGTCTGCGGGCATTCCGTTCTCCTTCCAAAGTGGCTTCGAAGGCTACGTACCCAAGACCCGCGTGGTGCTGTGGGAAGGCGCCATGGCCGCCGCCAACGGACTCACCTTCGAGGACACGCTGCAGGCCATGACGATGGCACCCGCCAAACTCCTGGGCATCGCGGACCGCGTGGGCAGCCTGGAGAAAGGCAAGGATGGCGACGTGGCCCTCTACGATGGCGACCCCTTCGAGTTCACCACCCACTGCGTGGGCACCATCATCAACGGTGTCGTGGTGAGTGAGGGAGAAGCCACCCACTGATCGGAAAGCTGCTGATGAAGCCCTTCCAGAATTCTCCTCAAGCCATCGCACTCACGACTCTCGGACTGGCGCTCTCTTGCGCCCAGCCCGCATGGGCCCAGGCGCCCGTCGCACCTGTGACATCCGGCCAAGGCGCCTTCAACCGGAAGGCCTGGCTGGGAGACTACGTTTTCCTCAAACAGCAGCTGGAACGCGCCTACGCCAACCTGGCCTGGTTCGCCTCGCCGCAAAGCCCGGTGGACCTCCGGGCGCTGGACCGCCGCACGCTCCGCGCCCTGAACACGGCCGAGAACGACGAGGATGCCAAGGCAGCCCTGCTGGGTTTTGTGGAGGGGTTTCATGACGGGCACCTGAGACCGGTGGCCAGGCTCGAGGTGGCGAACGGGAAGCCCGCGAACCCACCGAAGGCAGCACTGGACGACCTCAGCGCGGCGGATGCTGCGGCAGCCATGGGCTATGCGCCCACCACCAGTGTGGCCTTCTCCTTGCCCTTTGAATCCTTGAAGGATTCGCGCCTGGAATCCGATGGCCTCTCCCGCGTCTTCCGCGCCGGCGTGGTGACCCTGCCCCACGGGGCCCGGCTCGGCATCCTGCGCATCCCGCGCTTCCGCGAACAGGATGCGCCTCCCGCCGCGAGCATGGCGGAATGGACCCTGCAGAAGAAGGCGGGCCAGCCCATCGATGCGGGGGCGCTGCGGGCGAAGGTCAGCCAGGCCTGGTTCCAGACCCTGGCGGACCAGCTGCGGAGCTTCAAGCAAGAAGGCGTGGCGGCGGTGCTTGTGGATGTGGGAGGCAACGGTGGCGGCAATGATTCGGGGGATTGGGCCGCGCGCTTGTTCACGGCAGGTGAGGTGCATTCGGCGCCCCTTCTCGTGGCTGCATCTTCTGCGGGCAAGGGCTACTTCGACGAGCAGATCCAGGAATTGCGAAAGGCCCTGCAGGAACCCTCCAAGACCAGCCTCGAAACCAAAGCCCTGCTTCAGAAGGCCCTGGCTGGCTTTGAGCAGCGCAAAGCTGCCCTCGATGCCCAGACCTGGGATCTATCCTGGGTGTGGCGGGAACAACGCCCTTGGCATCCCACGGAATCTGGCCGCCTCGTGGACGCGGGTTATGCCAGCGGGTACTTCGACTACCTGCCCGTGGCCTCGACGGCGGATCGTGAAGCCCTCGCTTCGGCCTACTGGGCCGTAACGGTGGATCCATTCCGCGGCGCCTGGAGTGGGCCGGTCTACGTGCTCACCGATGGCAGGACTGGCTCCTCCGCCGAAATGTTCACGGCCACCATGCGCGACAACCGCATCGCCCGGATCATCGGGATTCCCACGGTGGGCGCCGGAGCCGGGTTCATGTTCGACGAGGCCCCCGTCGAACTGCCTCATTCCCGCCTGCGCTTCCAGCTCCCCAACTGCGTGCGGCTGCGCGCCGATGGCACCGATGAAGTCGTGGGCATCCAGCCGGATCTGCCCGTGCTGCCACGGCAGGGCGAGAACGCCCGAGCCCGGGCCGCGCGGGTGCTGGAAAGCATCGAGGCCGACCTGCGGGCAACAGCCCACTGAATCGCAGCACCAGCAGGAGAACCCTGGCGACGATTCCACGCGTGGGCGCGTCGAATTCGAGATCATGATGGGGCGACCACCTTCAGGATTCCCATGCCACGCTCCCTCCTCGCCATCGACCAGGGCACCACCAGCACCCGCGCCATGCTGTTCGGCCTCGATGGTGCTGTTCTTGACCGTGCCCAGATCGAGCTGCAGCAGGTCTACCCGCAGGATGGCTGGGTGGAGCATGATGCCCTGAAGATCTGGCAGGACACCCTCGCCGTGTGCCGCGCGGTGCTGGACCAGGCCAGCAGCGAGGTGGTGGCGCTCGGCCTCACCAACCAGCGCGAAACCACGGTCCTTTGGGATCGCGCCAGCGGCCAGCCCCTCCATCCCGCCATTGTCTGGCAGGATCGCCGCACCGCCGAGTGGTGTCAGCAACGTCTCGAGCACGAGCCATGGATTAGCGGGAAGACTGGACTCCTGTTGGATCCCTACTTCTCAGCCACCAAGATCGCCTGGCTGCTCGAGCACGTCCCCGGTGCGCGACAGCGGGCCGAGGCGGGCGAGCTGGCCTTCGGAACCATGGACAGTTGGCTCATCTGGAACCTCACGGGTGGAAAGGTCCACGCCACCGATGCCACGAACACTTCGCGGACCCTGCTCTACAACCTGGAGCAGGGCGATTGGGACGAGGAGCTGCTGGCCTTCTTCGGTGTGCCCCGGGCCCTGCTGCCTGATGTGAAGGATTGCGCGGCGGATTTCGGCACCACGGATCCAGCGCTGTTCGGCCGGGCCATTCCCATCCGGGGCGCGGCGGGCGATCAGCAGGCGGCCACCATTGGCCAGGCCTGCCTCGCGCCGGGCATGGTCAAAGCCACCTACGGCACCGGCTGCTTCATGGTGATGAATACCGGCGATCAGATACTCCGCTCGCGCCACCGGTTGCTGAGCACCCTGGCCTACCGGCTGGAGGGGCGCTCCACCTTCGCGCTGGAGGGCAGCATCTTCGCGGCGGGTTCGGCGGTCCTGTGGCTGCGCGATGCCCTCAAGCTCATCGGCAGCGCCGCGGAAAGCGAGGGCTGGGCGCGAGCCACCGAAGGCACCCGCGGCGTGTACCTGGTGCCCGCCTTCACGGGCCTCGGCGCGCCCTATTGGGACCCGCTGGCGCGGGGCGGCATCCTGGGGCTGACCCGCGATTCAGGCATTGGCGAGATCGTCCGCGCCACGCTGGAATCCGTGTGCTATCAGACCCGGGATCTGCTGGAAGCCATGCGCGCGGACGGCGCCCAGCTCCCTTCCGCCCTGCGGGTGGATGGCGGGATGGTGGCCAACGATTGGCTCATGCAGTTCCTGGCCGACATGCTCGATACGCCCGTGGAGCGCCCCCGCGTGACCGAGACCACGGCCCTGGGCGCAGCCTACCTCGCGGGGCTCGGCGCCGGTTGCTTCGGCTCACTGGAGGAGGTCTCCCAGCAATGGTCAAGAGAGCGCCGCTTCGAACCGGCCTTGAACGCCGAGCGCCGGGACGGCCTGTACCACGGGTGGCTGGAAGCGGTGGGGCGCGTGCGCAGCCGCTGATCCTCCTGGTTGTGAAAATGAAGAAAAGACTCTCCCTAGAGCGGAGGGCTTCGCCAGGTTTGAAGGCAATTCAGAGCTGGAACCGCAGATGTCACAGATGAACGCAGATGGTGTTGCGGCCACACATTGGGTCAGGCCGAACGGCCATTATTCTGCGGGATCGCGTATTCGTCATCAGTGTCATCTTGCTGTCTTGGAGCGTGTGGAGGTGGCCCTTTCTGCGCCATCTGCGACATCTGCGGTTTCATGCTCTTCATACAATCTGTGTGAATCTGTGCAATCTGTGGACCCAAGCTTTTCTCAGGGCGCGGCGTTGAGTGCCTGCAAGGTGCCCATGAGCTGCCCGATGCTGGCCAAGGGATAGGCCGCGTTGCGGGTGGTGACGGCGGGGCCGAACTTGGTCCCAAAGTCGGTGAAGAGGGGCGTCGAGGCATAGCCCGCGCCGATGTTTCCGCCGAGGCCGGTGCCCACGTAGTTGAGCAGGGCCATCCACTCCTTGAGTTCCACCACGCCCCCGCTGGTGGGGCTGGCGTTGATGCGGTTGGCCATGAGGCCCGGCATGTCAGCGGCGCTGAGGATGCCGGTTCCGGTGCCGCCCTTGTAGGCCACGATGGCCTGACCAAACTGGGCCTGGGCGGCGCCCATCATAAGCACCGCATAGAGATCTGCCGAAAGCCGATAGCGGGCCGTGGCGGGCAGGGGCGCCGAGGCCCCCACACAAGCCGCATCGGAAGGCGCGAAGCCGCTGACCGTGTTGATGGCCAGGGCGGCCTTGCCCACGACGAGGGCATTGAGGCTCGTAGTTCCGGTGGCGGTATCGGTGGCGGCGGCAGTGGCCACTTCCCCCAGCACGGCCAGGTTCGCGCCGATCTGGGGATTGGTGGGCGCGGCGTCATTGAGCTTCACCATGGCGGCGGCGTAGGGATTGCCCCCGGCATAGGCGGCCAGGAGCGCCGTGCCGCTGTCCGTGCCCATGGTGCTTAGAGCCTGCAGCGCCAGGCCCGCATTGGCCGAGCCCCTGGCCGCCTTCTGGCTGGTGACCTGGAGGATGGCGGCGGCGGAAGCGTATTTGAAGTAGGTGTAGGATTCGGCGGCCTTCAGGTCATACGAGATGCCCGACAGGTTCAGGTAGTAGTCGGAGGGCACGAGGTTGGTCTGCGCCACCAGCTGGAGGGCGCAGAGCTTCTTCAGATCAGCCACTTCGAGGTAGGCCGAGACCAGGGGGTAGCCCACGGGCAGGGACTGGGCGCTGTCGGGCGAGATGCCCAGGGGCAGCACGTTGTAGACATCCGCAAAGCTGATGGGCACGCCGGCCCGGAGGGAGCCGCGGATGACGCCGGAGGCCACGAGGCCGCCCTGGTAGAAGGTGGGGTCGACGCCCATGCTCCGGAGGACGCCCATGACGCCAGGGAGATTGGGATCCGTGGCGCTGCCGTTCCAGCCGAAGGCCATGAGTAGCTTGGAGAGGATGCCATTGGGCGTGGCGCGGACGGCATCGGCGTTGAGGTTGCCCAGGCCATTGGGGCAGAGCACGGGGTTCCGTTCGTTGGACATCATGTCCTGGGTGGCCTGGCCCACGGTGTGGAAGATCCCCTTGGCGAGGTTGGCGGGATCGTAGTCGGGGAAGGATTGCTTGAAGACGGGCGCCAGGGCCCCGTTGAGCTCCTGGTCATTGGCTCGCACCAGGTAGTCGAAGGAGGCGTCGGGCTGGAGTCCGGCGTGCTCAGCGGTGAGGGCCGCATCGGTCATGGCCACGTTGCTGGAGGAGACGATGGCCGTGGTGTGGGTGGCTGTGTGGACGGTGAGATCGATGCGGGCCACGTTGGCGCCGAAGGCCCCGGCGCAGATGATCTGGGTACTCCAGGTTCCGTTGGCCACGGTGTGGGCGGCGCTCAGGGGATTGTGCATGTGGCCGGAGGCGATGACATCGATGCCCGTGACGTGGCGCGCCAGGTCCACATCTTCACCGGCGTTGCCGGTGGCATCGGTGCCCGAGTGTGAGAGGGCGATGACCACGTCGCACTTCTGCGTGTTGCGCAGGTCGTTGATCAGGGCCTGGATGGGGACGTAGTTGAGGCTGAAGTCCGTGAAAGCCACGGGTGCGGAAGCAGGCGCCGCAGCCGCAGCCGCCTTGCCCATCAGGCCGAGGTAGCCGACCCGCAAGCCATTGGGGAGCACCTCGACACGGCTGGGCTGGACGGCCTTGCCGGCGCCCACGTAGGGGGCGAGATCCCCGTTGCCATTGAGGTTCACGTTGGAAGCCACGATGGGCGTCTGGAAGGTGAACGAGGCCTGGGCGGCCTGGAACATGGTGGCCAGGCCCTTGGGCGTGTAGTCGAATTCGTGGTTCCCCAGCGTCACGCAGTTGTAGCGCAGGGTGTCGAGGTAGCGCATGGCCAGGGGCTGCTGCCCCAGGGTGAGATCGTAGAGGGTGCCCATGGTCCAGTCGCCGGAATCAACCAGCACGACGGCGTTGCCGGCGCTGGCGCGAACCTGGTTCACGTAGGCCGAGATGCGGGCGTAGGACCCTTCCGCGCCCCGGTAGGCATCCATGCTGGCCAGGTGGCTGTCGACACCCACGTGATCGGTGCCGTTGGCGTGGTGGTGCAGGTCAGTGGTCTGGAGGATGGTGAGTTGCACATCCCCGCTGGGCGCAGGCGGGGCCGGATAATTGGTGGAGCTGAGCGAACAGCCCACCAGGCCTGCGACGAGAAGACCCCCGAGAAAAAGGCTGAATGGATTCCGCATGGTTGGGTCTCCCTATTTCGAGAAGTGGTAGTTGATGCCGAAGGCCACGATCAGATACTGCTTGTCGTATTCCTTCCGGGGATTGATGGCGACGCCCTGCGCCTGGAAGGCGGACTGGAGAGCCTGATCGCCCATCACGTCCGCGTTCTCATAGGTGCTGGTGAAGCGGGTGTGTCCGATGCCGAAGTTGAACTTCAGCTGCTCGCTGGCGGTGTATTGAAAGCCCGCCCCGATGGACACGTAGTTGGCGTGGGCGCCGGGAATGCTGGTGTCAATGGTGGAGGACTTCTTCTGGCCGATCTGATTGAAGTTCACGCCGAAGCTCACGAGCCAGGGCTTGCTGAGCCGGTACTCGAGGGATGCGGATTCCTCGTTCGTGTTCGTGTAGTCCTGCTTGTAGTCGTTATGGTTGAGTGGATTGTTCAGCATGCTGAAGTCCACGGACCCTTCGAAGTACCGGTTTGCTCCCATGGACAGGCGCAGATCCGGCGTGGCTTGATAGCCCATCCCGATGCGCAGGGCCTTGGGCAGGTCCAGGTGGCCTTGCTGGCCGTCCACGAAGAGGCCATTGCCGTTCTTCCCATCCTTCACATGGGTGGTGAAGTTCAGGTTGGTGGACTCCTCGTAGGTGAGGCTCAGGACCACCCGGTCGTTCGGGAAGAGATTGATGCCGATCTCGCCGGAATAACCGTTGGCCTTGGCCGTGGTGTCGATGATGGCGACGCTCTGGGAACGCAGGTCGTGGCCGTTCTGGTTGTAGGTGGACGCAGCGTCCACGCGGCCCACGATGTCCTGGCGGGCGGTGACGAGGCGGCCGGCCAGGGCCACGGAGACGTGCTCATTGATCCGGTAGGCGGCGCCATGGCGAAAGGCCATGTAGTACGAGGATCCCTTCAGGGAGGACTTGGCCGTGAAGTAGTCGGAACTGAGGCCCGCGGCCACACCGGCGGCCTGGGCTTCGGCCAGCGTGTGACCCGCGGCCAGGCTGGCCGCCGCGGCGTCCATGCCGATGATGTTCGACTTGATGCCGCCGTAGCCCGCCATCTGCTTGCCGTAGAGATCGAGGGTGGGCAGGCCGTCCTTCCAATCGCGCACGGCGGTCGCGCCGATGGTTTCAATGCCCGTGAAGAAGGCCCAGTCGCCCCGGCGATAGGCCCCGTAAAGATTGGGGACCACCAGCACGGGATTGTTGGACTCGTAGGTGCGGTCGCCCACCACTGGGTTGCCCTTGGTCTGGACCGTGGCCTTCTGGAAGATGGACTGGTTGCTGAGGTTGAAGGTCCAGCCCTGGCCCAGACGCACCGTGCCGGCCATGTTGTAGTACACGATGTCGGCGCCCTCGATGGCGCTGTTCCGGTCGTAGGTGCGGAAGTACTCGGCGCTCTGGTTGCTGTTGTAGAAAACGCCGCCGGCGCCCAGGGGCAGGGCGCCTAGGGCCAGTGCGTAAAGGAGGAGGGTTCGTTTCATGCAGGTTCCTTTCAGGAAACGGGGGGGATGAATGGAATGGAGTGAGAAGGAGGTTTGCAGTCGTGAACTGGAGTAGCGGCTTGACGGTGTCCTGGGGCGAGGCACAGAATCCACGACATCCCCAGGGCGGTGATCGTGAGTGTTGTAAGCAGGGACGGCGGGTGCCACAGGGAGGGCTCAGACCCTTTCTCTCATCAAGGTGAAGGCCGCGTGGGGATCCTTGTATCCCATGGCTTTACAGGCATGCCGGGCAGCGTGTTGCCGCTGGCGAAGCGCTTGGCCGAGGCGGGGTACCACGTGGAATGCCCGCGCCTTCGGGGGCATGGAACGCGATGGGAAGATCTCATCGGTGTCTCCATGGAAGATTGGCTGGAGGATTTGCGGCAGGCGTTGGGGCGACTGAGGGAGCGATGCGCCACCGTGTTTGTGATGGGGCTCTCCATGGGAGGCACGTTGGTGCTGCGCCTGGCGGAGGAGGATCCCTCCATCGCGGGCGTGGTGGTGATCAATCACGCCCTGGTCTTCGGCAATCCCCTGGTGCGCGTGGCGGGCCTGTTGAAGGGCCTGCTGAAGTCCACGCCGGGCATCGCCTCTGACATCAAGGATCCCTTGATGAGGGAACCGGCCTACACGCGCACGCCCACGGCGGGTGTGGCTCAGCTGTGGCGGTTGGCGCGAATGACACGCAGGGACCTGCCGAAGCTCCGGGTGCCCCTGCTCATCCTGAAATCACGGGAGGATCATGTCCTGCCGGTGGCCAATGCCGAACTCACGCTGCGGGAGGCGGGATCGGAAGACAAGCGCCTGGGCTGGCTGGACAACTCGTACCACGTGGCGACCCTGGACTACGATCAGCATCTGATTGCAGATGAGTGCCTGGCCTTTGTGCGGCGGCTCGAAAAGGAGAAACCATGAAAGCCTTTGTCTTCGCCCTGCTGCCCGCGCTGCTATCCGCTTCGGAAGGGCCGGTCCAGGTGGGCCAGCGTCTTCCCGCGGTGGCCATCCAGGAAGGGGGTGTCCTGGTGCCCCACTGCAAGGTCGTGGATGGGCGCATGGTGCTCGAGTCGAAGGAGCTGGGCACGCGGCCCTGGTCCTCCCAGGAGATGGAGGGACGGGTGCGGACCATCTACCACCTGGCGGCGCGCATGGGCATCGACGACCTGAACAAGCCGTTCATCGATGCCCTGATCGCCGCGAAGCTGCCTGAGTTCACACCGGATGGTGACTACAAGACCATCACCATCCTCAACATCGCGGATGCTCTGTGGGGCACCACGGGGTTGGTGCGCGGCCGCCTGGCCGACAGCCAACGGGATTTCTCCTATGCCATCCACGTGATGGATGACAAGGGCATTGCCCGTGCCGCCTGGCGGCTCCAGCCCAAGCAGAGTGCGGTGCTGATCTTGGCTCGCGACAGCACGGTGCTCTTCTTCAAAGAGGGCAAGCTCAGCCCGGAGGAGATCGGGCGAGCGGTTGGAATTATCAAAGAACAACTGGCGAAGCCTTCACCACACCGATAGGTGCAACTCCGCCAGGCCAGGAACGGTTTCCAAGGCGACCGGATTCCCCCGCACATCGCGCAGGGTGCCGGAATAGGTGCCCATGAACTGTCGGAAGTTCACTTTCACGAAGGGCATATGGCTCTGCTCGGAGCGCTCGGCCACGGGCTGGAAGCGCAGGTCCACCTGGCCGTCTTCGCTGAAGATGCGCCAGGCGCGAGCGTAGGGATCGGCCTGGTCGTAGTCGAAGATGATGCGGGACACACGCGTTCGCTCGCCATCGATCCAGTAGGCGTTTTCGGGATAGAAGGATTCGTTCACCAGGGCCGCGAAGTTCAGGCCCACGGGTCGGCCATCGGCCAGGCGCCCGGCGCAGGCGGACCACAGCCAGTTGGTGTGGCGGTTGAAGGTGCCCGCAGACCAGTCATAGATGGCTGAGGCCTTCGAGGGATCCGGCATCCGCTCCACGCCATCGAAGCACACCGACAACGACTTGGCCTGAAGAGGCGAACACTTCTCCGTGAAGGTGAACCGGAAGGGATCGCCACAGCTGGGATTCACCACCCGCAGGGGCTTCTGCTCGAATCCATAGGCCAGGCGGGCCAGGATGCGGAGGCGGCCCCCGAATTCGGCGTCAATATTTAGCTGGCCACTCGCATGGTTTTTGTCGATGTGGAGGCGGCAGCCCGATTGGGCGAAGCGGATGACATGGGCATCTGGCTCCAGGGGGAAGCTGAGGCTGGAGGGCAGGGCCCGAGTTGAATGGTCAAAGAGGCGGGCCGATTGGAAGTCATACAGGTAGCCGAAGACCTGGGAGGCGTAGCCCAGTCGGACGGCGGCGAGGCCCACCATCACGTCATCCGTGGCGAAGCCCACGAAGGTGAAGCCTCCCAGGGCGAGCCGCTTATGCAGACGACCGACTTCCCTGCCGAAGAAGTTCCGCAACCGGAAGGCCTGGGCATCCAACTGAACGGGGCCATCGAAGCAGCCATAGGTCACCTGGCCCCGCTCGTCCACGAGCTGCGTCGTCACGACGGGAGCGTCGGCCCCTGGGACATGGGTCATGCGTTTCTCCGGATGGCTTGATTGGTTGCCCTTCAGCATACGGATGGATCTAGACTCGTCTAGACATCTTTTGGGAGCCCCTTTGTCCAAGCCCACGCTCGCGGCTGTCATCCGGGATGGGATTCGTGCGCGGATCGAGGCTGGGGAATGGTCTGAGCGGTTGCCATCCGAACCAGAACTCGGGGTCATCTTTGGGGCCAGTCGGGAGACTGTACGCAAGGCCTTGGGGAGCCTCGAAGCGGAGGGCCTCATCTACCGCGTTCACGGCAGCGGCACCTTCGTGGAAGCCAAGGTGGCCTTCAACCCGCTCTCCGGTGCCCTTTCCATCACCGAGGAACTCTCGCGCTCGGGCCTGTCCGTATCGAACAAGGTGGTGGCCAAGGGATGGCTGCCCGTGGCCGAGCTGCCTTCGGGCTTCTTCCGCGCCTGCTTCGAGGGCGATGCGCGGGTCTACCAGGTCACGCGGTTGCGCATGGTGAAGCGGAATGCGTTGGCGCTGGAGGTCTCCTACTTTCGGGAAGGCGATTTCCCGGGCATCGCCAAGGCTGCCTGCAGCGGCTCCCTCCACGAGCTGATGACCAAGACCTACGGCTTCAAGCCCGACCGCGTGCAGAACCGCATCCACGGCATGGGCGCCGAGCCCGAGGCCCTGGATGAAGCGCAAGCGCATCTTGGCACTCACGCGGTGCTGCGGGTAGAGCGGGCCATCAGCGAGAAGCGCCACATCTATTACGCGGTCCGGTTTGTTCTGCGCACTGACCTGTTTCCGCTGGAGTTCACCCAGATTCTAAAGCTCCACGGAGGCGGCTGATGACCAAGCCACGGAACGCGGATTTCCATGTGACGGGGAAGTCCCTGGCCTGGAGTGCCCGGGACCGGCAGGACGGACTGACGCAGGCGAGGCAACAAGACTTCGACCTGATCATCCTGGGCGGCGGAATTACGGGCGCTGGCATCGCGCGGGAGGCGGCCCTGCGTGGCATATCCTTCCTGCTGGTGGACAAGGGGGACTTCGCGGTCGGCACGTCGAGCCGCTCTTCCAAGCTGGTGCACGGCGGCCTGCGCTACCTGCCCCAGGGCAATGTGGGACTGGTGCGCGAATCGGCCACGGAGCGCAACTGGCTCCGCAAGGCACTGCCCCACCTCGTGCGTCCCCTGGCCTTCCACTACTGCGCCTTCAAGGGCAGCAAGGACACACCCTTCATGGTGCGGGCCGGCCTCACGATCTATGACCTGCTCTCGAACACCTTTGACCGCTTCAAGGCCCCGGGCCGCCACCGCTTTCTGAGCCCGGCCCAGATGGCCGAGCGCGAGCCCGCCTTCCGGCGCGAGGGCCTGCGCCTCGCGGGCGTGTACTTCGACACCGCCACGGATGATGCCCGGCTCACGCTGGAAACCTTGAAGGAGGCCCGCGATCTCACGGGTGGCCGCTCCGTGGTGCTGAACTACGTCGAGGCCCAGGGCATTCATCCCCAGGAAGGCGGAGGCTCCGCCGTGGACCTGATGGATCAGGAAACCCACGAGCGCTTCACGGTCTCAGCTGCCTGCGTGGCCAACGCCACGGGCGTGTGGAGCAGCGAGACCCTGGCACGGGCAGACCAGGAGGATCATATGCTGCGGCCCTCCAAGGGCGTGCATGTGGTGGTTCCCCGAGCCCGCATCGGGCACCACGACGCCTTCGCCCTTCGGCGTCCGGACGACCGGTTCGTGTTCGTGCTGCCCCGGGGCGAGGTGAGCCTCATCGGCACCACGGATGAGGATTATCAGGGCCCCCTCGACGATCCCCAATGCACCAGAGAAGAGTGCGACTACCTGCTGGAGACGGTGAATGCCTATTTCCCCGAGGCCCGTCTCGGCCATGCCGACATCTTGTCCACCTACGCGGGACTGCGTCCCCTGGTGTATGAAGAGGGCAGCGCTTCGGATGTCTCCCGGCAGCATCGCATCCAGGACTCGGGGAACGGTCTGGTCTCCATCACGGGCGGGAAACTCACCACCTTCCGCCCCATGGCCTGGGAACTGCTGAGCCATTGCGCCAAGCGCGGGTACCTGCGGCGCCTGGGGTGGCGCGAAGGACGCCGGAATGTCTCCATGCGGCGGTACAAGGTCGGGATTCACTGGGAGGCATTCGAGAGCATCACCCGCGGTCTGGGGCTGGAGGGCGCGCTGTCCGAAGCCACTCGCCGCTACCTCCACCAGAAGTACGGCCAGGCTGCCGTGGGCATTCTCCGGGAGGTGAGGCGGGCGCCGGAACTGGGCCAGCCTTTGCTGGAAGGACACCCCTTTTGTGCCGCGGAGATCCAGCACATCCTCACCTTTGAACAGGCACCGCATCTGGCGGATGTCATGGCCCGCCGCACCGAGATGGCCCTGGTGGTCTCGCACCACCGCCAGTCCGAGTTGGCGGAGAAGGTGGCGCCGATCCTCGCGGCTTACTACGGATGGGACGTGGCTCGAACCACCGATGAAATACGGATCTACCTGGATCACATTCGCAAGGGCATGTTCTTTGCGAATCGGCCGCCTGTTGAAGCCTGAAAGGAATGAACCGCAGATGACGCAGATGACGCAGAAAAAGCGATGGGTCCACAGATTTCACAGATCCACACAGATTCACAAAGTGCGGCGCCCATCTGTGCCATCTGCGTCATCTGCGGTTTCATGTTTTTATTTTGAACTACGGGATCGAAGCCAAGCCACCAAGCAGGTCTTCTCTTGAGCGGGAGCGCCATGGCACCCACCCTCCTGGCTCTGGACTGCGGCACGCAGAGCCTGCGAGCCCTCCTCTTCTCCGCCCGGGGCGAACTCCTGGAGAAGGTGAAACGGGAGTACGAGCCCTATGTCAGTCCCCACCCGGGCTGGGCCGAACAGGATGCCGAACTCTATTGGCGCAGCCTCTGTGACGTGGTGCAGGCCCTGAAGGCCAAGGCCCCAGAAGCCTTTGCGCGGATCGGGGGCGTGGGTGTCACCACCCAACGGGACAGCCTGGTGTTTGTCGACGCCATGGGCAAGCCCTTGCGGCCCGCCATCCTCTGGCTCGACACCCGCAAGGCGCGCGCGGTGTACCGGCCAGCCTTGCCCCTGCGCTGGGCCTACCGCGTGGTGGGCATGTTGGAGGCCATCCAGAAATCGCAGAAGGATGGCAAGGCGACCTGGGTGCAGCAGCAGGAGCCCGAGGTCTGGGCGAATACGGCGAAAGTGCTCCAGGTGTCGGGCTTCCTGAACCATCGGCTCACGGGCCAGTTCAAGGATTCCATCGCCTCACAAATCGGGCATCTGCCCTTCAACTACAAGGAGATGCGCTGGGCGAGGCCCTCGGAGCTGCCTTCGAAACTCTTCCCCGTGCCCCTGGAAAAACTGGCGGAACTGATTCCAGCGGGGAGCCTGCTGGGCGCCATCACACCCGCCGCCGCTGCGGCCACGGGCCTGCCCGCCGGGTTGCCGGTCATCGCCTGCGCCTCGGACAAGGGCTGTGAAAGCCTGGGTATCGGCTGTGTGCACGAGCGCATGGCCTCCGTCTCCTTCGGCACCACCGCCACGGTGCAGACCGCCAGCCCCCGTTACTTCGAGCCCCTGACCTTCATGCCGCCCTATCCAGCGGCCATCCCGGGCCACTACAACCCCGAGGTGGAGATCTTCCGTGGCTACTGGATGATCAGCTGGTTCAAGCGGGAGTTCGCTTCGCTCGAAGTGCAGGAGGCCGAGGCCCAGGGTCTGCCGCCCGAAGCCATCCTGGACCGCCACCTCAAGGAAGTTCCGCCGGGTTCCATGGGCCTGGTGACCTTGCCCCACTGGAGCCCCAGCCTCAAGCTGCCCGCGGCCAAGGGGGCCATGGTGGGCTTCGGGGATGTGCACACCCGCGGCTACGTCTACCGCTCGGTCATCGAGGGGCTGGGCTTCGCGCTGCGCGAAGGGCTCGAGAAGATCGAGAAGGCGGGCCGCGTGAACATCGACTGGATCGGCATCTCTGGGGGGGCCACCCAGTCAGAGGAGATCTGCCAGATCACCGCCGACATCTTCGGGCGCACCCTGCGGGCCGGTGAGACCTTCGAGACCGCCAGTCTCGGCGCGGCCATTCTCGTGGCCGTGGGAACGAACCTCTATCCCACCACGCAAGCGGCGGTGGAGGGCATGGTGCGCTACGGCCGCATCTACACGCCGCGCCCCGAGCCGGCGGCCCTCTACGAGCGCCTGTACCAGAAGGTCTTCAAGCAGATCTTCCCCAAGCTGAACCCGCTGTTCGAGGAGATCCGAGCCCAGCTCAACTACCCCGAACGGTCGATGGATGAGTGAGGACCCCATGACGGATGCGCTCCCCAAGTGGTTTGATGGCCCGGTCCCCGAAGCCTCCTGGCGCGCCATTTTGAAGTGGGGCGGGCTGGCGGAGTCCAAGCACCCCAATGCCGGGTTGGTGAAGCTCATGCAGGAGACTTTCGGCATGTCTGACGCAGATTTCGCTTTGCGAAATCTGCGGTTGGAAACGGCTGTGGTGGATGTTCCATGCGGGCTGCCTGTGGATGCCCTGGCGGCCTTCCAGGCACTGCTAGGCCCCGAGAATGTCGTGACGGACGGCCTCGCCCGCCTGCGGGTGGCCTATGGCAAGACCATGCTGGATCTGCTGCGGCTGTGCAGGGCATCGTGGAACATCTGCCGGATGTGGTGCTGCATCCGCGGGACCGTCACGATGTCATGGGCATCGTGGCCATATGCTCCCGATTTGGCATTCCCCTCACGCCTTTCGGAGGTGGCACCAGTGTGACCCGCGGCGTGGAATGCATGAAGGGTGGCGTTTCGCTGGACCTGCGCACGCACATGAACAAGGTGATCCGCTTCAACGAGGTGGATCAGACCATCACGGTGGAAGCGGGCATGTACGGCCCCGAGCTGGAACAGGTGCTGAACCGGGCGCCGGGGCTGTTCGGCGCCAGCCGGGCCTACACCTGCGGCCACTTTCCCCAGTCCTTCGAATTCACGACCGTGGGCGGCTGGGTGGTCACGCGCGGCGCGGGCCAGAACTCCACCTACTACGGGAAGATCGAGGACATGGTGCTGGCGCAGGAGATGGTCACGCCGCGCGGTGTGATCCGCACGCAGGCGCATCCCGCCGCTGCCACGGGGCCGGATACGGATCAGATTCTGATCGGCAGCGAGGGTGCCTTCGGCGTGCTCACGGAGGTGACGCTGCGCATCCATCGTCACATGCCGGAAACTCTGCGCCGCTTCAGCTACCTGTTTCCGGATTTCGCCGCGGCCACGGCCGCCGCGCGGGAATGCATCCAAAGCGAAGGGGGCAGGCCCTCGGTCTTCCGCGTCTCGGATGCGGAAGAGACCGATGTGGTGATGAAGCTCTATGGTGTTGACCGGCCCTGGGCGAACGCAATCTCGTCCCTGGCGGGTCTGCAGACGGGATCCCGCTGCCTCATGCTGGGCACCACCGCAGGGACGGAGGCTTTGTCCCGGGTGACGCGAAAGAACCTCGGTCGCATCTGCCGTCGGTACGGGGGACGCTCCACGTCGGGCCTCGTCACCCGCGCCTGGGAGCACGGGCGCTTCCGCGATCCCTACCTCCGCGATGACCTGCAGGATGTGGGCATTCTCATCGACACCCTGGAATGCACCGTCACCTGGGACATGCTGGCCAGTGTCCACCGCGGCGTGCGGGCGGCTGCCAAGGCCCGTCCCCACACCATCTGCATGACCCACCTCTCCCACGCCTATCCCCAGGGCGCGAACCTCTACTTCATCTTCATCGCCCGCATGGAAGACATCGGCGACTACCTGTCCTACCAGGCCGAGATCCTCGACGCCATCCTGGCCCAGGGCGCCACCATGAGCCACCACCATGGCATCGGCAAGATGACGGCACCCTGGCTCGAAGCCCAGATCGGCACGCCGCAGCTCCAACTCTTCCGGGCCCTGAAGCAGCATTTCGATCCCGCCAACCTCATGAATCCCGGCGGCACCCTGGCGTTGGATTTACCGGACTCGGAACGGCGGGGCATTTCACCTTCGGAAGCACCCTAATTCCGGGCGGTTGTAAAATTTTTAAGTAGATTTACAAAATTGTTTAGTTGATTAAAAGAGGTTACAATTTTGTATACTCCATTTCGAGGCCCCCATGCCCTCCGCCGAGGATGCTCTCCGCCTTTCACCCCTGTTGGAATTGGGCCAGGTCCTGGTGACCTCCGAGCTTCGGGTGGCCTTGCCCCAGGCCGTGGACATCCTGGCCGAGGCCTTTGGGGCTTTGAACGGCGCCATCCTGCTGGCGGATGAGGATGGGAAGGGGCTGCGGATCGAGGCCTCCCAGGGCCTGTCGCGCCTGGCGACGGGGCGGGCCCACTACAAGGCGGGGGAGGGCATCAACGGGCGGGTGCTGGCCAGCGGGAAGGCCATCGTGCTGCCGCAGGCCAGCCAGGAACCGCTATTCCTCGACCGGACCGGCGTCCTGAAAGAACAGAAGCGGAAGAAGGCGGAGGTGTCCTTCTTCTGCGTGCCGATCTTCCTGGATCAGAAGACGGCCGGAACGCTCTGCCTCACGGTGCCCTACGAGCGGCACCGCGACTTCGACCGGGACGCCAAGCTGCTGCAGGTCGCGGCCTCCATGGTGGGGCTGGCCCTGAAAGTGGCCCGGCTGGTGGCGGCGGACCGGCAGCGGCTGATGGAGGAGAACCAGCAGCTGCGCCGTGAACTGCGGGAACGCTATGACCTGCGCCACCTCATCGGCCACAGCCACGCCATGCAGCGGGTCTACGAGGCGGTGGCCCAGGCGGCGCCCAGCAGCACCACGGTGCTCATCCGGGGCGAGTCCGGCACCGGCAAGGAACTGGTGGCCCATGCCCTCCACTACAATTCGCCCCGCGCCGACAAGCCCTTCATCAAGGTGAGCTGCGGGGCGTTGCCGGAAAACCTCATTGAATCGGAACTGTTCGGGTATGAACCCGGCGCCTTCACGGATGCGCGGCACCAGAAGAAGGGGCGCTTCGAGCTGGCCCACGGCGGCACCCTCTTCCTGGATGAAGTGGGCGAGCTTTCCGCCGCCACCCAGGTGAAGCTGTTGCGGGTCCTGCAGGAGCGGGAATTCGAACGGCTGGGCGGTGTGCGCTCTGTGAAAGTGGATGTGCGCCTCATCGCCGCCACCCATCGGGATCTGGAAGCGGCCGTGAAGGCGGGCACCTTCCGCGAGGACCTCTACTACCGTCTGCAGGTTTTCGAGCTCTTCATGCCGCCGCTGCGGGAGCGGCAGGCGGACATCGTGCTGCTGGCGGATCACTTCGTGGAGAAGATCGCCGCAGCCCAGGGCAAGGATGTGCGCCGCATCTCCACGTCCGCCATCGACATGCTGGCGGCCTACCACTGGCCGGGCAACGTGCGCGAGCTGGAGAACGCCATCGAGCGGGCCATCCTCGTATGCGAAGGCGGCGTGATCCACGCCCACCACCTGCCTCCCTCACTGCAGACGGCGGAAGTCTCCGGAACCCTGCCTGGCACGGGCCTGGGAGAGGCTGTGTCGGCCTTCGAGCGGGATCTGCTGCAGGACGCTCTGAAATCCGCGCGTGGCAACTGTTCCCGCGCCGCCCGGCTCCTTCAGACCACCGAGCGCATCTTCAACTACAAGATCCAGAAATACGGGTTGGAACCGGAACGGTTTCGAAGCGCCTGAGCTATAAGACATTCAAATATGTAATTTATTGAAGTTTAAATTACATATTTGTAATTCAATTTGTCATGAAAAAATTCTATCAACGACTCATTAGTCTATTTTTAACAGTCTTTATTGAAATTCATCCCTCCCGTACGGTCGCGGCACGTTCTCTGCTCTGACATCTGCCAGGAGGGGCCGATGGCCGGCCCCTGGACCCAAGGACCGGAGGCGGCATGGCCTGTCGTGCAGATCGAACACCCAGGGGGCCTTCATCCCCGCCATAAGCCTGTGATCCGGACGACCCGTTCGCATCTGAGACATCGAACCCTTCCATTCAAGGAGCCTGCCATGGCACGCACCACCCCCACGGGAGAACGGCTCTCCCTGAAAGACAAACTCGTGAGGCTCGGCGCGCGGATCAAAGATCCGGAATGGCGCCGCTATGGCGTCACCCTGGCCTCCGGAAAGCTGCTTGGCCTTGTGGTGGTGATCGGGATGATGCTCATGCTTCCCATGTTGTTGACGGGGGCTTTCGTCAAGGCAGAAACCCCGGTGGTGGCCTCAGGCCCGTTGGTGGCATCAGGTCCGTTGTCGGCGCCCGCACCAACCGCATCACCAACCGCATCACCAACCGCGGCACCGGCCGTCGCGCCAGCCTCTGCGCCCGCGCCGCCAGTGGTTCTCGCCAAGGACATCATCAGCCCGCTCAACACGGTCTGGACACTGATTGCCGCCTTTCTGGTGTTCGCCATGCAGGTGGGCTTCGTCATGCTGGAGGCGGGCTTCTGCCGTTCGCGGGAAACGGTGAACGTGCTGGTCGAGTGCGTTTTTGACACCTGCCTGTGCGGCATCCTCTTCTGGGCCTTCGGCTACGCCTTCATGTTCAGCGAGGGCAACGGTTTCATCGGGTACCACTGGTTCTTCCTCAAGGGCGCCCCCCTGACCTACGGCACCACGGGCGTGGCCATCCTGGCCCACTGGCTCTTCCAGTTCGCCTTCGCGGACACCTGCTCGACCATCACGTCGGGCGCCATGATCGGCCGCACGGATTTCATCGGTGACATCCTCTACAGCTTTGCCGTCTCGGGGTTCATCTATCCCATCATCGGGCACTGGGCTTGGGGCCCCGATGGCTTCCTGGCCACCATGGGCAGCGCGGGCAAGTTCTTGCCTTCCTTGGGCATGAACTTCCATGATTTCGCGGGTTCCACCGTGGTACACACCATCGGCGGGGCCGTGGCCCTGGCGGGCGCCGTGGTGCTGGGGCCCCGGCTCGGGCGGAAATTCAAGCGGGATGGTGGCGGCCCCATGACGCCCCATGACCTCACCATCGCCGTGTGCGGCGGCCTGCTGCTCTGGTTCGGATGGTATGGCTTCAACCCCGGCAGCACCCTGTCCGCCATGGATTTCGAAGGCATCGGCCGGGTGGCCGCCAACACGACCCTCGCGGCCTGCGCAGCTGGCCTCACCGCCGTGTTCTACATCTACTTCCGCACGGGGATGTGGGATCCAGGGTCCATCACCAACGGCTTCCTGGCGGGCCTGGTGGCCATCACGGCGCCCTGCTACTGGGTGAGCCCTTTCGGTGCGGTCATGATTGGCGCCATCGCCGGCGTGATCGTCATCCTGGCTGTGGATTTGCTGGAGTATCTCCGCATCGATGATCCCATCGGCGCCGTTCCCGTACACATGGTCAACGGCATTTGGGGCACGCTGTCCGTGGGTCTCTTCGCCAGCGGTCAGTACTCGGCCATCGGGAGCGATCCCATCGCGCCCGATCTATCCACCAAGCTGACCGGCCTCTTCTACGGCGGTGGCTATAAGGTGTTGGCTGCTCAGACCATCGGCAGCGCCATCATCACCTTCGCCACACTGGCCGTGGCCTTTGGCGTCATGCATGCCATCGATGCGATCGGTCTGCTACGGCTCTCAGAGGAAGGCGAGCATGATGGCCTGGATCTCCACGAACACGGCATCTCGGCCTATCCCGAATATGTGATCTCGGCCCTGGCCTCTCCGGCGGGCGCGCCCCTGCGGGTGCCTGTGGGTGGGGGCGACTGAGCGGATTCCGAGCCGCTGTCCCTCAAACCTGTCTTAGGAGTCACCCATGAAAATGATCATCGCCATCATCCGCCCCGATAAATTCGAAGCTGTCCAGGCCGCGCTGGTGGCCAAGGACATCTACTTGATGACCGTCTCCGATGTGCGTGGCTGCGGCACTCAGAAGGGCTTCGCGGAGCAGTTCAGGGGCAGCAAGATCGGCCTCGTCCGCCTGCTCCCCAAGGTCAAGCTGGAGATCGCGGTCAACGAGGAATTCGTGCAGCCGGCGGTGGAAGCCATCATGTCGGCAGCCAAGTCGGAACCCAGCCATTTGGGGGATGGCAAGGTCTTCATCCTCAACCTGGAGGATTGCTTCCGCGTTCGGACGGGCGAGACGGGCAGCGCGGCCATCGGGCCGTGAAGCCCGTCCCAGGCCCTTCTGGAATGTGATGATGGTCAGCGTGTGATCCTCGCACAATAGTCGCGGTCTATCGTTCTGTTGATCCACCTGCCGATGCAACACCCCGGAGTCAGACATGCGCTTGCTTCTTCCGCTTCCGGTCCTCGCCGCCATGACCCTTCAGCTGGCCGCCCAGACTCCCGCTACACCCGTTCCACCGGCTCCGCCCACCCTCCTGGGTTTCGCCGTGAGTGGCTCCACCACCTTGGGTTCGCAGTACATTTTCCGGGGCCTCACCCAGACCGATGGCCAGCCCACGGTGCAGGCGGAACTGGATCTGGTTCATCCTTCGGGCTTCTACCTCAGCACCAGCCTCAGCAACATCTCCTGGTTCACCGATCAGAACGCGAACCTGGCCAGCGCGCCGGTGTCGCTCGCCTCTCCTGGGGGCGGCAAGGTGAATTCCGCCAGCATCGAACTGGATCTCTTCGGGGGATACAAATGGGGCTTCGCCAAGGACTGGACCTTGGATGTGGGCCTCTACCGTTACCTGTACCCGGGGACCTACGACTACGTGGGCGTCTTCCGAAATCCCGCCACCACCGAGGCCTATCTGGGTGTCAGTTACTCCTGGGCCAGCCTGAAGTACTCACGGGTGCTGAGCGCCAATAACTTTGGAACCTACAACGCCAAGGGAACCTCCTACGTCGATCTCAGCCTCGCCGTGCCCCTGGGCGAAAGCGGTTGGACGGTGCTTCTGCATGGGGGGCACTGTGCCTATCCCTCGAATGCCAATCCCGACTTCTTCACCAACGCCAACACGGGCCGACTCACGGGAGACAATTCCCTCTTCAGCTACTCCGACTTCAAACTGGGTGTGGCCAAGGAGATCAAGGGCTATACCTTCACCCTGGCAGCCACCCATGCCGACACCAAATCCCGCGCCGCCGACAACGATGTGCTCGTCTACGAGAATGCGGCAGGCCGGAACATCGGCAAGAGCCGTGTGACGTTTACCATCGCCAAGGCGTTCTGATCGGTAAGCTGCACCGAAAGAGGGCCCGCAACGGCGGGCCCTCTTCATGAAAAGCATTCGGGCTACTGCACGGGCTTGCCTTCGGAGTATTTCAGCACCACGCCGGTGGGCACGTTGCCCATGCCGGGATCCACAAAGGTCGGGATCACGGCCGGATCGCTGAGGTTGATGGCCTGGGCCGCGGCGATGCTGAGGGAGGCATCGGGCGTGGCGGCCAGTTTCAAGTAGAGCCCTGCTTCCAGCGGCTTGATGAGGTAGCTCTTGGAGGTGTCCAGGGCATCGGTGACGCTGGTGCCCGCAGGGATGTTGACGATCTTGCTGGCGACTTCATTGGTGATGGTCCAGTCGTTCCGGGAGAGCTCCTCGAAGAATTCGGGCAGCCCATGCATCCAGCCATCGAACTGGAGGGAGAAGGTCTTGGGCAGGCCGTTGACGGTCAGGGTGAGGGGCTGCAGGGCGATGGGATTATCCAGCAGCTTGTAGGTGCGATGGCCGCTCCCATCCTGGGTGTAGAGGTAAGTCTGGGTGGCGAAAGTCTCTCCCTGGCGCGGGTAGTCCCAGTTGAACTGGATGCCTGTGCTCTGGCCATTGGCGTCGTAGCCCATCAAGCCCCACTGGCCATCCGTGACCACCGAACCCACCGTGGGAACGGGATTCTTGTTGGCGTCCTGGGTGCCGACGGTCACGTAGAGGAGTTTCAGGAAGGTGGGGCTTTCAGGGGTGGTGTCAAAGCGGTACGTGGATGAGTTGCCGGGGGCTGAGGGATTGAACCACTGGGGCTTGAAGGTGGCCACGCTGCCGAGCAGGGTGGCGGCATTCACGGGATTGGCAGCGCTCTGCAGTTCGATTTTGACGTCGAAGGAGGCGGCGCCCGTGCGGGTCACCACGTAGTTGCCGCCCTGCTTGTTGATGTAGTACTGGACGTTCAGATCGAAGGTAAAGGGCTGGTCGCCGGCCGGGTCGAAGACCGGGGTCCAGGTCTGCTGGTTGAAGTCGGTGACCTTCTTGGCCACCCAGCCACCGGCGCCGGTGTACTGGATGTAGACGGAGCCGCCGATGTCGATCCAGAGGTGATCGGAGGCCGCAGGGACATAGGCCGTGCCCGTGCTCGTCATCTGGCCGGTGTTGGGATCGCGCGTGGCCAGGAAAAGGCCAGAACCGGCGACGTACACATATTCCCTGGGCTGCTGGGCGACGTTATCCCAGCGGTGGATGCCCACGAACTTGCGGGGCTGCTGGACCAAGCTCGCGAAATCCGTGAAGGCCACGCCCTTGTCGTTCCACTGGGCACCGTCATAGACCAGTTCGCGGTGGACGTTCATCCAGGTTTCCACCGGGATGTTGAGGAGGTCATTCACATCGGCGGTGGCCAGGGTGCGCTTGGTGAGGACACCGGTGAAGGAGGCTGTGGTGTAGGTCTCTGGCGTGGTGCCGCGGTCCTGGCGGGTGACCACGGTGCCATCCGGAAGGGGGCCACCGTTCTGACCAGTCCAGAGCTGATGGCGGCCCTGCCAGGCACCGTAGTAGCCGAAGCCGGGCGTTCCATTGATCGTGAACATGACCGGGAAACCGAAGGAATGACTCTTCAGGACATCGGCGCCCGTGGTCGCGTCGAACATGCCGTAGCGGTGGGTGATCTCCACGGTGCTGTTGCGATCCTTGTAGACATCCTTCAGGGTGTCCTTGATCCGCAGCTGGGCGGGATTGTAGGCGTAGGCGAGGGTCATCTGGGCCGGGGAGGGGCCATCCTGCATGGGGAAATCGATCTTGCCGAATCCGGTCTGGTCCGACCTGCTCATGGCGGCCTTCATGGTCTGGGTGAAGCCTTGGCGCAGTTCTGATTCGTTCATGCTCACCAGCGTTTCGCCGGCGGGTCCGATGGAGGCCTTGGCGGCGAAGAAGGAGGTACCCGCCTGATCCATCTTGGCGTTCAGGGTCCAGACACCGTAATCCTGATAGGTGCCATCAGCGCGCTTGGTGGCGGAAGCATAGATCTTGAATTCGGCCTTGATGAGGCCTTCGCCGTCGTCGATCCAGGCCAGGACACGGTTCACATCCTTGGTGCCTTCCTTGATCATGGAAGAATCCACGGTCCAGGTTTGCGTCGACTTGGACTGGTTGCCTTTGTCCTCCTGCTCCCAGGCCACGATGGCCTTGTAGGGGCCGGCATTGAGGTTGGCGTGATCCGCATAGTGGGTCTGGGCCATGGCATTGAGGATGGTCTGGATGATGGCGAATTGGTTCACCGCGTGTTCGGCCACGAACTTGGTGGTCTTGGCATTGGCGTAGTCCGTGCCCGCATCGGTGGCCAGGGGCAGGGCGGTCACGGTGGGAAGGCTCCAGCCCTTACCGTACGCCAAGGTGTCCTGCAGGGGCGTGATGATCAGGGCGCTGCCTGCCTTGGGCGCCACGGCGGAAAGCTCCGTGGGCACATCGAAGCCCACGGTGGGCGGTGCCGGGGGCGGTGGTGGCGTGGAACCACCCGTACCCGAAGAGGAACTCCCGCCTCCACCGCAGGCTATGAGACTGGCCAGGAGGGCCAGGCTGAGGATGGGAAGGATCGACTTGCTCGTCATCACCGCCTCCGTGGGAATCCGGCGGGAACCTCCCCCCGGTGCCTAGCCACACCAATGCCTAGCCACACCGACCCTCGGCCACGACAAGTGGCAGGAGCCTGGCAATCCTTTTCCAACCATGCAGAGAAAGCCTCTGCCTCAGCCGCCCGAGCCAATCCGGGTCTGCCTGAGGTTTCGTGTCCTCGTAGGGTGGTCTATCGGAAGGTTCTTTGGGTTCCTTGAGGTTTTTTCAAGGAGATGGTTGCAGGAGGCCTTTATTTCCCAACGGAAAAAATAACCCGCTCTAGCGAATGTGTTTCAGGGCTTTTTCCGTGGCTTCCAGCAGGGCCTCGGGCCCCACGGGACGGCCCGTGGCCTTCTGCATCCAGAGGTCCGGCGTGAGGCGGCCCTGGGT
>JAYVRY010000120.1:0-6776 GCA_043775845.1 Acidobacteriota bacterium | reverse complement strand
AAAGCACCTCGAACCGTTTCTGGATGTCATCGCGGATCGCCATGAACCAGTATCGGTTCACGGCAAGAAAAAGCAATAGTTATTTTGTTACATTTCCTAAGGCGGCGGCCGCGCAGCCGATAGCAATGGGCCAGGCCAGTGCGCAGCTTTTGGCCTGGAGTCCCCTGGGACCCTCACTGCTCCATGGCTACGGGCCCTCACGTGCGGATCTCAACTCGGGGCGGCCCACCGCCATCGTGACCCATCCCACGATTCCGACCACGCTCTACATGGCGGTGGCCGGGAGCGGGGTTTGGAAGTGCACCAATGCTGACCTGGCGGCCAGTGGGGATTGGCTTTGGACCAACATCACCGATGGCCTGCCCTCCAGCAGCACCCAGGGCAATGTTTCGGTGGGTGATCTGGCCATGGATCCGGCTGATTCGAACACCCTCTACCTGGGCATGGGCGACCCTGTGAGCGTGGCGGCCACGGGCTTCTTTGTGAGCCATGACGGAGGCGGCACCTGGCAGCCGGGGGGTGCCCTGGGGAAGGCGACTTCCATCCGCTCGATCCTTCCCCTGAGCGGGAACACGCTCCTGGTGCTCTCGGGCGAAGCCCAGACCTGCATCTACCGCTCCATCGATGGCGGTACGTCTTTCAGCAACGTCACCTTGCCGACCACGTGGAACGCCAACAACAAGTTCAATTTCTACGCACTGGCCGTATCTGCGGCGGATGTCAGCCATCTCGCGATCAGCGGGGTCACCTATGACTACACCGCCAAGACGTGGATTCCCGTGTGGATCAAGAGTGCTGACGGCGGTCAGGTATGGACCGAAGCGACCGTGCCCACCACCTTCACACCCACCGGCCAGACGACTGCACACAAACTTAATCCCTGGGCCGTGAACGTGGTGCTCGCCCCCAGTGGGAAGGGCTATGGACTGGTGGGTGATGACACCACCAAGAAGTTCGCCCTGGGGCTTTACATCACCTCGGATTTTGGCGCCACCTGGACCTTCCAGGATGCTCCCACTCTCTGGAGCCTCAGTGGGGATGGTGGGCAGACCACCTACAACCGCTTCCTCACCATCGATCCCTCAGATCCCAACAAGGTCTTCGCTGCGGCCAATCTGGCCTCCTACCGCAGCTTGGATGGTGGCATTACCTGGGAACAGCTCACCCATTGGTACGGCGGAAACCGGGTCTACGCCCATGCGGATTTCCACGTGCCCACCTGGTCCAAGACGGGGCCCAAGACCCTCTACATGGGCAACGATGGGGGCCTTGCCATCCTGCGGGATCCCTACCGCACGACGATCCCGACGGCCACAGGCTCGGTGCCTTCGGATCGCACTTTCCTCGACCACACCCGCAACAAAGGCATCCAGTCCCAGCTGGTCTACACCATCGCGTCCACCACGGCCGCCACCCCTGCGGACGCCTCCTCCCGGGTGGCCATCGGCATGCAGGACAACAGCACGGGCGTTCGGATGAATACGGGAACGGGCCTGGCGAACAGCACCAGCTATGAACTCTTCGCCACGGGGGATGGCATGGGCGTCCTCTTCCATCCACTGGATGGCGCCAAGCTCATCGCCTCCTCCTACAACGATTCCATCTCCGCCACTTCGAACCTTTCCTCCACGGGAACCGGAAGCTGGGTCAACAACACGCTCCCGGGAACGGGCACCTTCTTCACGCCGATTGTGCCCCTGCGGTCGGATGCTTCTGGCAACTCAGTCCTCTCGGCCACTCAGGCCATCCTCTACAAGAGCATCGATTTCGGCACCACCTGGACCGCCCTGCCCATGACTGGAACGGATGCCACTCAGTCCATCCGTCGCATCGCCGCTTCCGATACCAATCCGCTGGTGTTGGCCTACAGCTGCAGCATCACTGGCAGCAACATGACGGGCTACTACACCAGCGATGGTGGGACCACCTGGAAGAAGTTCGGTGCCTTCCCCACCAACGGCACTGCGGCTGCAGCCGCCATCTGGGGCATCAGCGTCGGGGCTGCGGACCAGACCCTCTATGCCACCTCTACGGCCTACAACCAGGCCGCGAGCCACCTCTGGAAATCACTGGATGGCGGAACCACCTGGGTCGCCCTTGATGGCAGTCCCAGTGCCTCAAACGGGTTTCCCTTCGGCCTGCCTGTGCAGTTCCTGCGCGAATCACGGGCGAACCCCTCCACCCTCTATGCCGGCACCGACTTCGGGCTCTACGTGAGCCACGACTCCGGTACGTCCTGGGGGCGGTTGGGCACAGGCCTGCCCATGGTCCAGGTGACGGACTTGTATGAGGCCTCCAATGGCTCCTTCCTCCGGGTGTCCACCTACGGGCGCGGTGCCTGGGAAGTGACCGTCAGTTCGGGCACCGGGCCGGTCATCAGCAGTTTCACCGCGACGACACCCACCATGCCCGCCGGACAGAGCACCAGTCTGAGTTGGAGCGTCACCGGAGCCACGAGTCTCACCTTGAACCCGGGGAACCTGGATGTCTCGGGGCTGACCAGCACCACGGTGACTCCCAATGCCACGACCATCTACACCTTGACCGCCACCAACGCCACTGGCCAGTCGGCTTCGCAGGTGACTGTGACCGTGACGGGCATCACGGTCACGCTCAGCCCTGCCATCACGCACGTGGGAGCCGGTGTGGCGCTACCTTTCACTGCCGCCATTTTCAATGCCTCCAACCCAGCCATCCAATGGACCGTGAGTGGCGGAACCCTGAGCGCCACCTCCGGCGCCACCGTCACCTTTACGGCTCCTGCGACACCGGGATCTGTCACCCTCACCGCAACCAGTGTCCAGGATCCAACCCGCAAGGCCGCCATCCAGATCCAGGCGACCAGCCTGGATCTGGATGGCGGCGGGGCCGTGGATGTGCTGGACCTGGGGCTTCTGCTCCAGGCCTACACGGGCAAGGGTGTCACCGCTGCGGCGAACTACCTCGCTGCGGCGGATCTGGACGGCGATGGTGACGTGGATGACGATGACATCGCCCTGTTTCTCCTCCACTTCTGAGGCTCCCATGCGTATCTTGAAGCCCTTCATCATCCTTCCCGCCCTGCTGGTCTTGAGCGCCTGCGGCGGAGGTGGCGGTGACAGTGCCAACACCCCTGTGACCCCTCCAGCCCCTGCGGCCTCTCGCCTGGACTACACCGATCCCATGGATGCCGTGAGCTACCGCTGGAAGAAGGACACCACCCTCAGCACCAGCACCCACCTGGTGTTGAACCTGGTGGCCCCCGTCGGCGTGAACCTCCATGGCGTGGGCTTCCACGTGACTGTGGACACCACCAAGGCCACCTGGGCCAAGGTGGCTGCCGCGGATACCACCTATGTGCAGAATGTCGCCTTCAATCAGATGGGGACGCCCGCACTGGCAGCCAAGGTGACGGGGGCCACGCTCCAGGCCGGGGACTACCAGAAGGCCACGGGGAATGCCGCCCTCGTGTCCTCGGGTCAGCCCCTGATGCGGATCGCCCTGGATCTGGCCATGGGAGCCCAGCCCGGTAACGTAACCCTTCAGCCCGTGGCGGGCAAGAGCATGGCGCTCATCGCAGGGAGCCCCGCCTCACCAGGGAACATCACGCCCGTGTTCGGGGCCCTGCAGGCGCAGTGAGCGAGCCCCTTATGACTGAACGGAAGGCCCACTGGGAAATCATCCACGCCACGCAAGCCTTCCATTACACGCGGTTCTGGAGGCGCTGAATCCGGTTGCACCGGATTCAGAAGGGGAAACGCTTCGCGTTTCCGAAAGCGATTTCCTTCAAGGGAGGCGGAGCCTCCCTAACTCTGAATTTGGCCGCAGGCCAAATTCAGAGCAGGCGCTAAACTGGAAGGTCGCATGAAAGCCTCACCGTGACCTTTCCCCACTCTCCCTTCCAGATCCGCGATGTCGAGGTGTCCAACCGCCTCGTCATGGCGCCGTTGCACGAGATCACCGACCAACCTTTTCGGAAGTTCATCCGAGAAGTGGGCGGCGTGGGCCTCGTGGTCTCGGAGATGATCAGCAGCGAGGCGTTGATCCGCCACGCCGTCAAAGCCGAGAAGATGATGGCGGCCACCGGCGAGCGGCCCCTGTCCATGCAGATCTCCGGCGGCCGTCCAGAATCCCTGGCCGAAGGTGCCGTGCTCTGCGAAGCCGCTGGCGCGGACCTGGTGGACCTGAACATGGGCTGCCCGGCCAGCAACGTCACCAAGGGCGGCGCCGGTTCGGCTCTCCTGCGCGACATCCGACTGGCGGAGCGCTGCGTCTCGGGCATGGTGAAGGCCGTGAAGGTGCCGGTGACGGTGAAAATGCGGGCGGGCTGGGACGCGTCGCAGAAGGACCGCGGCGAGTTCATGGATTTTCTGCACATGTTCGAGGCTGTGGGTGTGCAGGCGTTGGCCATCCATCCTCGCACCCGGGCCCAGCAGTATGAGGGGCATGCGGATTGGAGCATCATTGCGCGGGCCGTGGATGCGGGCACCTCGTACCCCATCATCGGCAACGGCGATGTGAATTCGGCTGCCGACGCTTTTCGCATGATCGAAGAGACCGGCTGCGCCGCCGTGATGATCGGTCGGGGTGCCCTCTACAATCCCTTCTTGTTCCGGCAGATCCTGGATCCGGCGTTCACGGTGACCACAGCGATGCGCATCGACGCCACGCTGCGGCTCTTCCAGATCCTCCTGGATTTGTTGGAACCCCGCGAGGCTCTGCACAAGATCAAGAAGATCGGCGCCTGGTTCACCAAGGGCGTGCCCGGTGGCAATGGCTTCCGCCAGAACCTGCACGCCGCCAGCGATCCCCAGGCCCTCATGGCTGCCATCGACGCGCTAAGGCACCAGGCGGCCTGATGCTCTCCGGGGGTTCCACGCTTCGCGCACACCCCCGGACCCCCGCGCTCTGCCCGGCACAACCGGGCTTCGCTTAATTGCCTGATCTCCTCCTGGGGAGGGGCGTGATTCGCGCACACCCCGGAGAGCATCACGCCGACCCAGCCGCGGTGGCCTCATCCAGGCTGAAGGCCGCTTCGAGGGTCTTGGGGGTCACACGGATGGTGCAGGCCTCCACCGGGCAGCGGTCGCAGTAGAGCCGCCCGCAGGGATCGACGTGGGTGTGGACTTCGCCTTCAATATCCGCCGAGGCCAAGGCCTTCATGCCGAAGCCCTCGCAGAGGTCATGCGCCTGGCGCACCGGATAGAACTCGGGCACGACCATGTGGACATCCACATGGGTGTAGCGGCCACTCCGGAAGGTGCGCAGCTCGTGGACGGCGATGATGTCGCTGGTGCGGACTGCGTTCATGGCTCCGAGCACCTTGCCCAGCACTTCGGGGTCCTCCATGTCCAGCAGGGCCTGGGAGGATTCCTTCACCAGCCGGAAGCCAGTGCGGGCCAGCAGTAGTCCCACGACCATCGCCATGACGGGGTCGAGCCAGGTGATGCCCGTGACCTTTACGGCCACCAGGCCGGTGGCGATGCCGATGGTGGTCCAGAAGTCGGAGAGGATGTGGTGGCCGTCTGCCTCGAGGGCCTTGGAGCGCGTCTTCCTGCCCTCGGTCAGGAGGAACCAGCCCAGCAACCCATTGATGGCGCCAGCCACCAGGTTCACGGCCAGACCGCGGCCCAGGTCTTTCAGCTCCACGCCGTAGATGAGGCCCTTGGCGGCTTCAAGCAGGATGAAGACGGCCGCCAGTGAGATGAGTCCGCCTTCGAAGGCGGCGCTGAAATGTTCGATTTTGCCGTGCCCATAGGGATGCTCTTTATCGGCTGGCCGGCCGGCGAAGATCACGGCCCCCAGTGCGAACACCGCCGCCACGACGTTCACGATGCTTTCAATGGCATCGGATTTCAGGGCCACGGAGCCTGAGAGCAAGAAGGACAGGTATTTGAGCCCGAGGACGCAGACCCCTCCCACGATGGAGAGCAGGGCGATGCGGATCCTGTATTTCTGTTCGAGGTGTTCAGCAGACATGGCTATTCCTTAGCTTGAGGCGATCAACCGAGATCCTCAAAGAGCCCCCGCTGCACGCCATTGCCTGGATCCGCAGGAAAGGGGAAGGCGGCCGCAGGTGCCCAGGGGCGATCCGGGTCGAAGGGGCCTGGTGGCGGCAGGTCGGGTGGCAGCCAGCGCAGGGCGGGAGCGGGATGAATTTGGCTCACAAGGGTCTGAGCCCCCGCTTCCGGTGGCACAGCGGGCACCCGCAACAAGGCGACCGGTGGATGGTCCAGGGTTTCGGGCCAAGCCGCAGGCTGCAGGGCACGGGCCTCGAGGGGAACGGGATCGCGGGGATCGGCGGCCAGACCTGGGGTGAAGGCGCCAGGCGCCGGTGGCAGGGGCAGGCTGGCCCGCCAGGGATGCCCCTCGCGAAGGGCCTGGCGGCCCAGAAGGGCGGCCACCTGGAGGTGGCTGCAGGCACCCAGGTGGATGGGAGTCCGAAGGCGCTCCTGGAGCAGGGCCTTGAGGGCGCGCAGCTGCCCCAGGGCCTGGGGCCAGGTGCCCCCCGCGCGCTGGAATTCGGCCCCACCCACCAGGGACAGGCGCCAGCCCACAGCCTTGCGCGAAAAAGGCAGGTCCACCCAGGCGCCCGAGGTCATGCGCTGGGCCAAGCCCCGTTCGGCGGTGCCCTGGGCCTCCGACATGGCGGCCACGAGGGCTTCGCCTGAGGCCAGGGAGGGCAGGGCGCCCAGAGCCAGGGTCGCTTCGCCCCAGAGCCAGCCGGGAGGGACCTCCTCACCGGGCGCCGTCACGCCGAGGTCGGGCAGTCGCCAAGTCGCGCCGGAGCGGGGCAC
>JAYVRY010000119.1:0-2107 GCA_043775845.1 Acidobacteriota bacterium | reverse complement strand
GTTCCAGGGCCGAGTGGTCAGTTCGGACGACATCCTGGCCCTCATCAAAAGCTAGTCATTCACCGCTCACACCCCTTGCAGGAGTTCCCATGTCCGCGACCCGCCTTGGCGTGCTTGCTTTCACCTTCTCCCTGACGCTTTCCGCCCAGGGCCCCGTGCCCGCCCTGGATCCTTCCGGACTGAGTCAGGTCCTGGCTTCCAAGAAGTGGGCCGTCATCGAGTTCGGCGGCCCCACCTGCGTGCCCTGTGTGAAGATGCAGCCCGTCCTAGGTGAGCTTCAGCAGACATTCGGGAGCCGCGCCCAAGTTCGCAATTTCTATGTCACCCAGTACGCCAAGGAAGCCCAGGCCCACAAGATCATGGTCATGCCCACCCAGGTGGTCTTTGACCCGAACGGGAAAGAGGTCACCAGGCACATCGGCTACTGGCCCAAGGACGAGTTCCTCGCTGCCCTGGCCAAAGTCGGATTGAAGTGATGGAAGGTCTGCTTGGCCGTCTGGCCGACCTGGTGGCTCAGGCTCCGGCCTACCAGCAGCTTGGCCTGGTCTTTCTGGGTGGCCTGCTCACCTCGGCCAATCCCTGCGTCCTGGTGGCGGCCCCCCTCGTGGTGGGCTTCACTGGGGGAACCAAAGAGGGTCGGCACCATCCGATGGTGCTCTCGGCAGTCTTTGTGCTGGGACTCGCCGCAGCCTTCACAATCCTCGGGCTGGTTGCCGCCTTGACCGGCAGCCTCATGGGGGATGTCGGTTGGGGGTGGAAGGCCATCCTTGGCCTCATTTTGTTGGCGGTGGGGCTGCATTTGCTCGGCCTCTATAACCTTCCGACGCCCACCCAGAACCTCCAGCGTTTCCAGGGGGCCGGTCTGCTCGGAGCCTTCGCGTTGGGGGCGCTCACCGGCACCCTCTCCGCACCCTGCGCCACCCCGGCTCTCGCCGCCGTGCTGACCATTGTCGCCCTTCAGAAGAAGGTGCTGTGGGGCGGCGTCCTCCTGTTCGCCTATGCCCTGGGCCATGTGCTGCTGCTGTTTCTGGCAGGGGCTTCCTCAGGCTGGGCCAGCAAGTACGCGCAAAGCCATGTCTCGAAGTTCATGGCCCGGTGGATCCCGAAAAGCATGGGCCTGCTTCTGACCGGCTGCGCCCTGTGGGTTCTGTTCTTGGCTTGGAAGGCGCGATATCCGGCCTGAGAGCAAGCCCACCTGACCAGCAGATCCCAACCCAGGGGTTCACCATGAGACCAGCCCTTCCACTTATTGCTCTGCTATCCATGCCCCTGGCGGCCCAGGAAGGCCAGCTCTTCACCTTGGAGCAATACCTGCTCGACTTCGACTACGCCGAGCGGCGGGACATGAAGATCAGCAGCAAGGATGCCGTCGCCCTGCTCAAAGAGAAGAAGGCCGTCCTTGTGGACATCCGGTTCAGGGAAGAGCATGCGGCCTGGCACATGGGCTTCGGGCTGCACATCCCCTTGAACGAACTGCCGAAGCGGCTCAAGGAATTGGATCGGTCGAAACTGATCGTGACGGCCTGTCCTCACAAGGACCGCTCGGCCCTCGCCATGGTCTATCTCAAGACCCAGGGCTACGAAGTGAAATATCTGGAGGACGGCCTGCTCGGCATGGCCGAGTTGCTACGGGGCGACAAGGCGCGGGAGTTTCTCCCTGTGGGCGAGTTCAAAATCGCTCAGCCTTGAGCGCTTCCAACCGCTTTCGAATTTCGTCCCGTCCAGCCCGGAAGCGACCGCGAAGTTCCTCGGCCGTGAGGCTAGGGTCATCACTGGCGGGGTCAGGAATGGGCCAGTGCAGGCGTTCTGCCTTGCCAAGGAAGAGCGGGCAGACTTCCTCTGCGCACAGGGTGATCACCAGATCCACCGCGGCCGGGTCGATGGTCTCGACGCTCTTGGAGGTGTGGGTGGTGGCGTCGATGCCTTGTTCAGCCAGGACCTCCATGGCGTACGGATTCACCTGACTGGGTCGGCTGCCTGCGCTCTGGATCCGAAGATCGGGAAACATCTGCCGGGCGATCCCTTCCCCCATCTGGGAGCGGGCACTGTTGGCGACGCACAGGAACAGGATGGATGTCGGTTTCATGGCCTTGTCCCCACAGGTGCG
>JAYVRY010000118.1:0-2109 GCA_043775845.1 Acidobacteriota bacterium | reverse complement strand
CCAAGGCCTTTGAGCTGCGCTTGAGGATGGCTTACCTTGCACCCGCGCACGATCTGCGTCCCGTCCATGCCGAGTTGCGGGAGGGGCTTGCGCGCCTGGCCGGCCGCCGAGGCGCAGGCTCCGCGGCAGCCGACTACGCGCGTGGGCGGGTGTTCTTCCTGCTCGACGACCTGGATCAGGCCCGTACGGCCCTGGAGTCCGCCCTGGCCAAGGGCTACCGGGGCACCGAGCTGCGTGAAGCCCTGGGACTGACCTATGGGCGGATCTATGAGCGGGACCTGCCCAGCATTGAAGCTCTCCAGGATCCCGCCTTCCGGGAGCGTCGGCTCGCGGAGTTCCAGCAGCGTCTCCGTGTGCCGGCCCTGGCCCACCTGGGCGCCGCCGGCCAGGACCTCCTGATCCAGGCGGAAGTGGCCTTCCTGAACGGACGGTACGAAGAGACTCGCCGCCTCGCCATGGAGGCACGGCGACAGCACCCGGAGCGGCCGGAGGCGACCCTGCGCGCCGCTCGGGTGTGGCTGAGAGAAGGCCTGGACGCTTACAACCAGCGAAATCTTGAGCGGGCCCAGTCCTGCGCCACCCAGGGCCTGGAGGTGGCTCAGGGATTGATGGAGAACCTCCGGAGTGACCCCGCCGTGCCCATCCTCCTCGGCGCTTTCAAGGACCTCCAGGCCTCGGTCATGAATGACCTGGGGAAGGAATCAGCCCGCCTCGTCCTGGAAGGGTTGGCTTTCGTGGAGCGGGCCCTGGCCCTGGACGCCGACTCCCGCCGGGCCTGGACCCTGAAGATCCGGCTGCTGGGGACCGCTGCGCGGATCGGGGCCCAACAGGATCAGGACAGCTTGGAGCGGTCGAAGACCCTCCTTGATGCCACCCGAAAGTTGGTGGCCTTGGATCCGAACAGTGCTCGGGCCTACCAGCTGCTGGCCTACGGCCTCTATGCGGTGGGCCACGAGACGGACAGCCACGCTGGCGGCGACTCCGCGCTCTATCACCTGGAGGGCTTCAAGGCCGGGCTGGAGGCCGATCGACTGGAACCCTGGAACGCCTGGGGCCTCTACCGGGCCCTCCAGAACGCCATCGAGCACATTCAGGGGCAGATCAAGCGGGGCAAGGACCCGACCCAGTTGCTCGCGGCCGCTGAAGTGGGGGCTGGCCGCCTGGAGAAGATGGAGGGACGGGGAGGGCTGCATCCCAATGAGCTGCTCGGCACCCTGGCCAATTTCAAATTTGCCCTGGGGCAGGTCGCCTGGCTCCAGGGCCGGGATCCCGATCCCTACCAGGCCGAGGCCATCCGCACCTACGAGACGCTGCAACGCGCGGAGCCAGACCGTCCTGAGCATCTCGCCTACATCTGCTGGCTCTCCCAGCAGCGCATGGATAATCGGATTTTTTCCGGTCGGGAGGTGGAATCCATCTTCCAAACGGCCCTGCCTGTCGCCAACGAGGCGATCCGGCGCATGCCGGACCAGGCGATGCTGAAGGCCTACCGGGCGGCGCTCTACATCTTCTCCATGTTCGGCCGCGTGGAGGGGCGCCCCATGGCCCTGGACGCGGCGCGCAGGAATGCGGCCCACGCCGCCATGGCAGAAGCGAAAGCGAGTTCCCGGCACCCTGCCCTCATGGAGACACAGGGACTGCTCTGGCTAGCCGAGGCCGAGGCGGGCATAGCAGGCTCTGCCGACAAAGCCCTTCGAGCCTTTGAGGCAGCCAGGCGCGCCAAGTTCGAATTCCCCTCCACGCGGCTATCGACAGTTCGGGCGCTTCGGATTCGCAAGGCGCCCGGAGATCTGGCGCGGGCCTTGGCCATCGTCGAGAAGGAGCGGCTGGAGGATCCCAAAGACCCGGATCTGATGCTGATCCTGGCGGTGGTCCTCAAGGACCTTGACCGGGAGGCCGAGGCTGAGCCTTGGCTGGCCAAGGCGCTCGCCGTGCAGCCACTCCTCGCCGGGCACCCGATCCGGCATGCCCCCTTCGTGGAACGAGGTCCCTTGCCGGGGGCAAGCGTGCTCAGCCCGGTCCGTAGGTAACCGATAACTCGATCCCTTCAGCTGTGGGCGACTGGCCTTCCAGGGGGCTGAGGTTCAGGAGGAAGCCATTCCGGTTGTC
>JAYVRY010000117.1:0-6803 GCA_043775845.1 Acidobacteriota bacterium | reverse complement strand
GAGGTGTGGTTGTTGAACTTCACGAAGAAACATTCCAGCAACTCGCGAGCACTGCCCTGCGTGAGGCTGCCTTCCCGCAGGCCGCGCTGGTAGAAGGGCCAGAGGTGCTGGTCCAGGTGACCAGGGCTGAAGGCATCCCAGCCGTTCAGTTCGGTGATGACGCCCTGGTGGCAGAACCAGTAGTACTGCAGGGCCTCTTGGAAATCGCGGGGGGCTTGGGCCGGCACGCGACGGCAGACCTTCGCGATACGGCGCAGTTCCTGCCCGCGGATGGGATCAGTTGCCAGGCTAGCCAGCCGCTCCGCTTCTTCCGCGTGGCGCTCCGCCAGCAGGATGAGCGCATCGCAGGAGATGGCCATGGCCTCCAACTGGGCCTTCTTGTCCTGGGCTTCCGAGTCCTTTTCGAAATCCAGCAGCGCCATGGAACAGGCGATGTCGGCCTGAAAGTCCCGCAGGCCCTTCGTGTAGATCTTGTCGTCCAGCACTGTGTGGCCCGGGGCGCGCTGCTCCATGAACTCGGTGAAGACGCCGGCCTCGTAGGCATCGTGCCACTCCATCGGCAGCGCCTCGAAGAGCTGGTCCCGCAAGCTGCGGCCCTGCCAGTAGGGGATGATGTCCTTCGCGTAGACATCGACCATCTCATCGGCCACGTCATACCGCGTCATGGGGCGGGTGTCGAGGATGCGCAGATCCTCCACGGTGTGGCAGGTGAGCTCGGGATAGGTGGGCACGGCCTTGGGACGCGGCCCCCGCTCGCCCACGATGAGTTCGCCTTCGCCGATCCAGACTGTCTTGTGCTGGCAGATGTGGTGGAAGGCCTTGGCGCGTAGGACGGGAATGGCGTGCTTGCCCAGGTGCTCGCGGTAGAAGGCCGTGATGAGTTCGGCCCGCTCGGGGCTGAGGGAGGGAATCGCGTCTAGGCTTTCCTGGCGAAGCCGTGCGGTACGCTCGTTCATGGGTTGCCTCCGATGGTGGCGGTGATGCCGTGAGCCCGGAAGAGATCCGCCAATCCCGCCATGCGTTCGGGCGTGGGCGATTGCACCTGCTCCAGACTGTAGTCGCGACCAAGGCGGCCGAACTTCGCCGCGCCGGTGCTGTGGTAGGGCAGGAGATCCAGGCGCCGCACACCGGGGATCGCCGCCACGAAACGGGCCGTGGCCTCCAGGTTCGCGAGATCATCGTTCACGCCCGGTATCACCGGTACGCGGATCCAGATCTGGGGATGGACGGTACCCAGAGCTTTCAGATTGGCGAGGATGGCTTCGTTGCCTGCGCCCGTCCACGCCCGGTGCCGGGCCTCATCCATGTGCTTCAGATCGAAGAGTACCAGATCCGAGAGGGCGGCCGCCTCCAGCAAATCCTCGCGCTGCCCCAGTCCGCAGGTATCCAGGGCCGTATGGACGCCGCGCTGGCGCAGAGCTTTGAGCAAAGCTTTCACGAAGGCGGGCTGCATGAGGGGCTCGCCGCCCGAGAGTGTGACGCCGCCGCCGGACTGATCGAAGAAGATCCGATCCCGCAGCACGTCGTCCAGTAGTTCGTCTATGTCCACGTCGCGTCCCAGCAACTGGCGCGCGCCCGTGGGACAGGCATCCACGCAGGCCTCGGGGTGATCCGCAGGGGTTTCGCCGGGGCCGCACACTTCGAAGCAACTGCCGCAGGCGATGCAGCGTTCCTCTTGCTTGATGAAGGCCCGCTTTAGGTCCTGGCTTTCGGGGTTGTGGCACCAAGCGCAGGACAGCGGACAGCCCTTGAGGAACACCGTGGTCCGTAGGCCCGGTCCGTCCTGCAGCGAGTAGCGCTGGATGTTGAAGATCCGGCCTTTTCCCACAGGGACCGGAACCATCTCGTGGTTCACGAGGCCGCCTGGGTGTCGAAGTGGCGCAGCCGTTTGAACAGGAGCAGGGTCAAGACAGCACTGAAGCCCAGCAGTCCGGCCAATAGCAGGTAGTACTGGTCGTGGGGATAGCGCCCGTAGCTGCTGCCAAGAAAGCCCGAGCCGTAGGAACCCACGGCCGTGGCCGCGAACCAGCAGCCCATCATGAGGCCGCGGATGTTCGGCGGCGCCACCTTGGACACATAGGACAGGCCCATGGGCGAGATGAGCACCTCCGCCAGGGTGATGAAGCCGTAGGCGCCGATGAGCCAGCCCGGCGACATCATCGGCCGGTCCAGGTTGCCGCCCAGGCGGCTGGCCAGGGCCATGACCAGCATAGAACCGCCCATGATGAGCATGCCGGAAAGGATCTTCCCGGGCGTGGAAGGCTCACGATCCCGCAGCTTCAACCAGGCGAAGAGGGCCAGCATGGGCGGCGTGGCCACGAGGATGAAGGCGGGCTGGAAGAACTGGTAGGTCTCAGGGCGCAGCCAGCGATAGGCCTGGGTGGAACGCTGCGCGAAGAGCGTCATGGCGAAACCGTTCTGGTAGAAGGCTGTCCAGAAGAACATGGCCACGAGGAACAGGCCGCCCAGGGCCAGGAGGCGGGGCAGAACTTCCGCCTGCGGCATGGAGGCCACCAGGGCCTCGTTCGTCTCGGCTGTGCGCGGTGTTTCGGGGAAGTGGTGTCGTCCCTGCATGAAGAACATCAGCGCCAGGATCATACCCGTGGAAGCGATCCAAAAGGACACGCGGTAGCTGCCGAACCAGATGCCCATGGCCGTGGCCACCAGGGGCGCGATGGTGGCGCCGATGTTGATGCCCATGTAGTAGACGTTGTAGCCCGCATCCCGCAGGTGCGGCCGGTCCTCGTAGAGCGAGCCCACCAGCACGGAAAGGTTGGCCTTGAGGATGCCCGCCCCCACGCCCACCAGCAGCAGCCCCGCGAAGAAGGGCGCCACCAGCGTGCGGGAGGAGCAGCCCAGGCTCGCGTAACCCAGCATCATGAGCACGGCACCCAAGCGCACGGTGCTGATGCGCCCCAGGATGCGGTCGCCCAGCCAGCCGCCCGCCAGCGGAGCGAAGTAGGCCAGGCCCAGGAAGGCGCCGTAGATGGTGCCCTTGGCGGCATCGCTCCAGCCCATCTCCTGATCCATGTACAGCGTCAGGATGGCCATGAGGATGTAGAAGCCCAACCGCTCCCACATCTCGGTGAGGAACAGGGTGCGGAGTCCCGCAGGGTGTCGTTCCTTACTGCTCATGCCTGCTCCGGGAAATGGATCTGCGCCCGCAGGGGCTTCACGACGATGGGCTGGGGTTTCAGCATGGCGGGCCTCTTGCGCAGAGCAACCTCAGGATCTGAGGGCCTCGATTTCGGCCACGGTGCGGGGCTTGGCTCGGCCAAGACGACGGCTGCCTTCTTTCGTCACCAGGAAATCCTCCTCGATGCGCAAGCCGCCGAAATCCTTCCAGGCCTCCAGCGCGTCGTAGTCGATGAAGTCGAGGAAGCGTCCCTCCCCGCGCCAACGGTCCATGAGACCGGGCATGAAGTAGATGCCGGGTTCCACGGTGATGACGAAGCCCTCTTCCAGGGGCCGCGCCAGACGCAGGGACTTGAGCCCGAATTGCGTGCTCTTGGGCTTCCCCTGGTAGCCCACCCAGACCTCGCCCAGGTTTTCCATGTCGTGCACGTCCAGGCCCATGAGGTGCCCCAGGCCGCAGGGGAAGAACAACGCGTGGGCTCCGGCGGCCACGGCTTCGTCTACATCGCCCTTCATGAGGCCCAGTTCCTTCAAGCCCGCTGCAAGCGTGCGGCAGGCCTGCAGATGGACCTCGCGGTAGGGCACGCCGGGCCTGAGCGCAGCCGCCGCATTCAGGAAGGTCTTCAGCACGAGGTTGTGAATGTCGCGCTGGCGGGAGGTGAAGGTGCGATCTACGGGGAAAGTGGTGGTCAAGTCCCCCGCATAACCGCCCGCCGTTTCGGCACCCGCATCCAACAGGAAGAGCTGCCCCGCCTTCAGCACGTGGTGGTAGTGATGGTTGTGGAGCACCTCGCCATGCACGGTGGCGATGACGGGATAAGACAGACCGCAGAGCGCCGCCTGGGCGATCTCTGTCACGCGCGCCGCGATGTCGGCTTCCTTCATGCCCGGCCGGGCCATGGCCAGGGCCGCCAGGTGCATGTCCACGGACACATCCACGGCCCGCTCGATCTCCACCACTTCCTCGGCAGCCTTGCGGATGCGCAGTTCCGTCACCGCCTGAATGAGGGGGATGGACACCGCGGCCGCCTGGCCTGCGAGGGGAAGGCCCAGCAGATCCTGGAGCTGGAGCCGATGTTCGGCCCGGTAGGGGGGCAGAAAGTGAACCGGGCGGCCCGCAGCCTGGGCCTTGCGCAACATCCCGCCCAGGGCCGACATGGGCGCCGTTTCCGCAATGCCCGCTTCGTGTGCCAGGTCCCTCGCCGTGGGCTGAGGGCCGGTCCAGACCAGATCCTCCACGGTGGGATCATCCGCGAAGAGAACCGTGCGGTCCTCCTCCAGGTCCACCACCATCGCGCAGCCGGGTCGGTGCACCCCGGTGAAGTAGAGGAAGGTGCTGTCCTGGCGAAAGGCGTAGGCGTTGTCCCCATAGTTCATGGGGCTTTCCTCGTTGCCCAACAGGAGCAGCAGCCCGCAATTCATCTGCGCTTGCAGGCGAACCCGCCGTTCCGTGTGGCACTGGGCTGTGGGCATCGGGCAGCTCCTGAAGCGGGGTTGTCGTATCTGATCTATAATATATCAGTAGCGAAGCTAGGTAAGGCGCTTCTTAAGGTCACACTCCAAGCGCTTGTATGGGTGCGTTTAGCTCTTGAGCCATCGAGGCCAAACGCAGCTTCCCCATGGATGACCCTGCCACTGGGCAGGGCCATCCATGGGGAAGGGATGGTGGGCGGAGCGGTTCTGAAGGAGGAGAACAGCAGAGAGTGGTCTCCGCCCCTAGGTGCGCCGGTGAAGTTTGTGGACAGCAGCCTGGTCGGTGCACTTCACCTGGATCTGATCGATGTTCACATGGTCCGGCAGCATCAGGCACCAGCGGACGCATTCGGCCACATCGAAGGCGGTCAGTGGCTGTACGCCCTTGTAGACGGCCTTGGCCTTCTCGTCGTCCTTCATGCGCACATTGGAGAACTCCGTTTCGGCCATGCCGGGATCCACTGACGTGACCCGGATCTGCTCGCCGTTCACCTCGAGGCGCAGGCTCTGGGCCATGGCCTTCACACCGAACTTCGAGGCGCAGTAGACACTGCCGCCCTCGTAGGCCTGGTGGCCTGCCGTGGATCCGATGAAGAACACGTGGCCCCAGCCAGCCTTGCGCACGTGGGGCAAGGCAGCACGGATGGTCTTCACCACGCCTTCCACGTTGGTGCGCATCATGGCCTCCAGATCCTCGTCCGGCGTCTCCCACAGTTTGAAGGTTCCACTGGCGAGACCCGCATTGGCCACGATCACATGCAGTCCGCCCAAGGCCTCGGCGGCTTCCGTCACGAAGGTGTCCACGCTGGCCGTGTGCCGCGTGTCCACCCCGCCTGCGAAGACCTTCACGCCATGGGCCTTGGCCAACTCGTCAGCCAGCGCCTGCACCCGCTCCCCACGGCGGGCCCCCAGGGCCAAGTGGCAGCCCTGGGAGGCCAGCAGCCTCGCCATGGCTTCACCGAAGCCGCTGGACGCGCCCGTGATGAGGACGATGGGATGCTCGGGGCGCATGGGACCTCCTTATTTCGTTCATCCAAGAGAAAAAAAATCATCCACAGATTCACACAGATTGAAGAGCTCCATTTGAATCTGTGAAATCTGTGGAATCTGTGGATCCATGTTTTTTTGTGTTTTCTTAGCGGTAATTCCGGTGGAATTCGCCCAGGGCCTCGACCACCTTTTGGATCTTGTCGGTGGGCGGCAGGATGGTCGTGCGGAAGTGGGCGGTGCCCTCGGCCTGGCCGAAGCCCGATCCGGGAACGACACAGATGCCCGTCTTCTCCAACAGGGCCATGGAGTAGTCGAAGTCCGTCCGGCCAGCAGGCAGCTTCACGCAAGGGAATGCATACATGGCGCCCGCGATGACGTTGCAGGTGATGCCCTCGACCTTGTTTAGGCCATCGGCCAGTAGGATGGCGCGCTGCTTGAGTGTGTCGAGAATGCTGTTCTTTTCCTCTGCGTATTGGCTGTAGGAGGGCATGCCCGGCTTGGGCGGGCGCACCATGGCATAGGTCGCGGCCTGCCCCGGCAGGTTGGCGCAGAGGCTCACGCTCTGCAGCTTGAGGATCTGGGCGGCCACCTCTTCAGGCACATTGCGGAACTCGAAATAGCCGCCCCGCACGCCGCACTCGCCCAGGAAACCCTTGGAGCAGGAATGGAAGCTGAACAGCGAGACATCCTTCACATCCTTGTCGTGCAGCACCTTGGCAAAAGACACAAACTCGTCGGCGGGCAGGTAGATGTTCTCCTGGTAGACCTCGTCGGCCAGGATCGAGAGCCCGTGGGCCTGGGCGAAGTCGATGATCATGGCGATGTTGGATTCATCCAGCACCGCGCCCGTGGGATTGCCGGGGTTGATGACGCAGATGGCCTTCACATCGGTGCCCTCCGCCTTGGCCTTGGCCAACGACGCTTCGAGCATGGGGCGGCTCAGCTTCCAGCCATTGGCCTCGTCCAGGAAGTAGGGCACCATGCGGCCTTCATAAAGTGTGATGGTGGCCGAGTAGAGCGGGTACTGGGGGATGGGCACCATGATGCCGTCGGTAGGCTTGCCGATGAGGAGGCGCAGGATGGTCTGCACGCCCTTGCTGGCCCCATCCGTGAGGAAGATGGCATCGGGATCCACGCCGATGTGATCGCGCTCCAGGATGAACTCGGCCACGGCCTCGCGGATGAACCGCACGCCCCGGCTTTCG
>JAYVRY010000116.1:0-2112 GCA_043775845.1 Acidobacteriota bacterium | reverse complement strand
CACCTATGGCGCGGTCACCGATGTCAACAGCCAGCCCCACCATGTGCGCTGCAAAGTCGAGCTGGTGGGCGCGCACAACGGCAACATCTCGAACACGGATGCCCTGAAGCCAGCCTTGTCCAGGCTGGGCCACACGGTGGTGTCTGACAATGACGGCGAAATGATCACCCACCTGTTTGAAGACGCCTACGCCGCCAACCGGGTGGCTCCGCAGGGCACTCTGACTGAATGCCAGGCGGCCTACGCCCTCTCCGGGCTGAAGCCCAGCATCCCGGATGGCGCCTTCCTCCTGATGGCCGCCGCGCGCAAGGCCGATGCCCTGGCCGAGGGCTCGTACGCTGCGGCCTTCGCGGACCCCCAGGTGCCCGGGGTCGTGGCTGTCAAATCCGGATCTTCTCTCTATGCCGGCATCGGCCGGGACGACCACGGGGAGTTCGTGGTGGTTTCCAGCGATCTCACCTCGGTGCTCTCCAAGACCCGCATGCTCATCCCCCTGTCCGAAGGGGAGGGTATCTGGTTTACCGAACGGGAGTACCTGGTGTTCACCCTTGGTGGGCAGCTGGCCTTTTCGGCGCCCCGGCCGAAGCGCTCCAAGCTAAACGTCCGCGACACGGGGCTGCGTCCCCCCTTCCGCTACTTCATGGAGCAGGAGATTGCCTCAGCGCCCGACAACCTCGACGAGGTGCTCCGCTACTACTTCCACGCGCCCGAGACAGCGGCGCTCTTCGCCGCTTTCGAGGACCGCCAGGATCTCTGCAAGGCCCTGGTCGGCAAGGTGCTCTCCCTCTATGAGGCGCCGGATGAGTCGGCCCTGGCGCGCTCCTTCGACACACTATTGACGGATCCCGTCCACATGGAGCTATCCACCCGCGTGCAGGCCCATCGGGAGGTCCTCCACGTCCACGGCGGGCAGTGGGTCTCGGATGAACGCCAGCTGCTGGCGGACCTGAATCGGCTCTACCCGGGAGCCCAGGAGGCGCTGGCCCTCTTCGATCTGCTCTTCGTGTGGAAAAAGCGCCGGCGGGTGACCCGTCACCTCGCAGAGCTGGTGCAGGCCATTCGCGATGCGCAGAAAGAGGGCGGCCGCATCTTCCTGGTGGCCTCCGGAACGTCGTACCACGCGGCCCTGGTGGCGGCAACCGTCTTCAACAACCTCTCTGGCGTGGCCGTCTTCCCCTGCAATCCGGGGCTGTTCCGCTCCATGTATCTCAACACCCTCCATGCCAGCGATCTGCTCATCGGCATCACCCAGTCCGGCGAAACGAAGGATCTGGTGGACATCTTCCAGGACGTGCGGTCGCGGGTGCCTGGGCTCCGGCGCCTCTCGCTGGTGAACAACGAGAACAGCCGCATTCCCCAGGAGCTGTCGGAGTTCTACCTGCCCATCCTCTGCGGCCCTGAGATCGCCGTGGCGGCCACCAAAAGCTTTATCAACCAGGTGGCCATCCTCTACCTGCTGGCGGCCTCCTTCTCCCTGGCCGAACGCAAGATCGCCGCGAACCTGGAGCGGGCCAAGGAACTCATCCGGGAAACCCTCCGCTCCTGTGATGCCGACCTCGAAGAGACCGCCCAACGCCTCTACCTGGAGCCTTCCTTGCACCTGCTTGGCACGGGCCTGATCGGCCTGGCCCGGGAGGGCGCCCTGAAAATCCGCGAGGTGGTGCTCAACCACGCCGAAGGCTACGATGCCGCCGAGTTCAAGCACGGCCCCAACACCATTCTCGGTAAGAACACCCTCTTTTCCATCCAGGACCTGGCAGGGCTGCTGGAAGTCTACGAGCAGCGCCGCGATGGCCGGCCCTTTGCGGGCGGCATCGAAGCCCTGACAGCCTGGCCAGAGCTGGTGGAGACCCGCTTCTCCAACTATCCCTTGCTCTTCCTGTGCCCCAGCGAAGAGCGCGACATCCGCATCACCATCAGCCAGATCCACACCCACAAGATCCGCGGCGCCGACATTCTCCTCATCGCGGAAAAACAGCCCGACTTAGCCCTGGCTGTGGCTGGCAAGCCCAGCGGCCAGGAGCGCTACTGGTCCAAGTTCGTGGAAATTCCCAGCAGTGGAGATCCCAACCTGTTTGTGTTCGCCGCCTCGACGGCCCTGCAGCGACTGGC
>JAYVRY010000115.1:0-2116 GCA_043775845.1 Acidobacteriota bacterium | reverse complement strand
AAAGATGGAAGCCTTCAGATCAAGGCCAAGGTCAAGGGGCTTCCCCCTGCCTCCAGTTACGGTGAAGAGTACCTGACCTATGTGTTGTGGGGCATCTCGCCCGAGGGCCGTGCCACGAATCTGGGCGAGCTCATCCTTGAGCACGGCAAGGGCAAGGTGATTGTTACCGAGAAGCTGCAAAGCTTCGGCCTCGTCGTGACGGCAGAGCCCTACTTCGCCGTCAGCCAGCCCAGCGATGTGGTGGTCATGGGCAATGCCATCCGGAAGAACTCCAAGGAGCAATTCGAGTTCATCGATGCCAAGTACGAACTGCTCAAGCGCGGCCAGTACACCTTGAACCTCACCCCCATTCAGGCCACGGCCATGGATGAGCACACGCCCTTCAGTGTCTATCAGGCCCGCAATGCCGTCCGCATTGCCCAGGCGTCCGGTGCGGCCTACTACGCCCCGGAGGCGCTCGGCAAGGCCCAGAGCTACTTGGCTGAGGCCGAGGTGAAGGATGGCGCCAAGAAGAGCCGCCTGATGGCCGCCCGGGAAGCCGTCCAGCGCGCGGAAGATGCCCGCCTGATCTCGGTCCAGAAACAGGAAGTCGAGCGTGTCGCCAGGGAAAAGAAGGAGAACCAGGACCGCCTGGAGGCCGCGAACCGGGCCACCGAGGCCGCCAACGCCGCCACTGCGGCGTCCGAGGTCGCAGCCGCTCAGCAGAGCAAGCAGGCCGAAGCCGAGAATGCCGGGCTCCGCGATAAGAATGCGGGCCTGCGGAGTCAGAACGAAGGACTCCAGTCCAGGAATGCCGATCTCCGCACCCGGCTGATGGAGGAGCTCAATGCGGTCCTCCAGACTCGCGCCACCGCCCGGGGTCTCATCGTGAACATGTCCGGCGTGCTGTTCCAGAACGGCCAGGCCACCCTGCTGCCAGCCGCCCGCGAGAAGCTGGCGAAGATCGCCGGTATTCTTTCGGCCCACAAGGGGCTGAGAATCGCGGCGGAAGGTTTCACCGACAGCAATGGCAGCGATGCCTTGAACCAACAATTGTCGGAAAAGCGGGCCCAGAACTCGAGGGACTACCTGATCCAGCAGGGTGTGAAACCCGATGCGATCACCTCCAAGGGGTTCGGCCCCAGCAACCCCATCGCCACCAATGACACGGCCCAGGGACGCCAAGAAAACCGCCGCGTGGAATTGGTCCTATCGGGCGAGGGGCTCACGCCTGCCGGCCACTGATCACTGATTCCGACAGCTCTCTTTGAACGCGAGAAGGTCTTGGAATTCAAATGGATTTCAAGGCCTTCTCGCCATTTGACACAGGCTGGAAGCGCCGCCGAAGACATCCTCCAGTCTGCTGGCGCGGAGCATGACTACGAAGTGAACCTGAAGGCTGAACTCGACATCATGCTGCTGCACGAGAAGCTGGACCTGCTGCGCGAAAAGCAATGGGAGGAGCTGCTGGAGATCCAGCGTGAGCAGTTGAAAGAGCTGGCGCGCCTGAACGGAACAAGGCTGCCGCCTCCCAACTGACTCTGGCCGGAAAGGCATGCGGCGCATGGCGATGGTGTCATCGCACCGAGGAACGGCCATGGCCAACAGGTTCCATTCATTGATGGACGCGCTTCCCCGGGCGATACGCGTGGCTCCGAGCTGGGCCCTCGCCGGGATCGTCGCGCTGTGCCTGCTGGGTACCGCCTGTGCCCAGCTGCCGGACCTGCGCTACCTGAAAAAACCCATCGTCGCACCAGGGCCACCACAGGTGGTGGATGGCAAGGGCGTTCTGAGCGAGAAGGCCGCCGCCTCGGTGCTGGCCAAGCGCCTCGGCCATGCCCGGGTCGATGCCAAGCAGCTGGCCGCCCTTGAGGAGGCTGCCACCGGCCGCCCACTCATCGCGGGCAACAAGGTCACCCTGCTCTTCGATGGTCCCAGCACCATCACGGCCATGATGGCGGCAGTCTCGGCGGCCAAGAGCACTATCAATCTGGAGACTTACCTCTTCGATCAGGATCCGCTGGGGTTGAAGTTCGCCGATCTGCTCATCGCCAAGCAAAAGGAAGGGGTCCAGGTTGCCATCATCTACGACTGCGTGGGCACCCTGGGCACGCCCCAGTCCTTCTTCGACCGGCTG
>JAYVRY010000114.1:0-2116 GCA_043775845.1 Acidobacteriota bacterium | reverse complement strand
TCGGCCGTGGCCCGGATCTTGGGATCCAGGCCGGTCTCGAAAACCGGCGCGGGCATGGGAATGGGATCCGGCACCATCTGGGTGGGCACCGAAGGGGTCAGGTCCCGGGTGTCCAAAGCCTGTGCGGGCGCTGGCTGAGACGTCGCCTGGGGCGCCGGCACCGTGGCCATCGGCTGGGAAGATTTGGCGTCCGCCGGCGACATGGGTGCCGTGATCTTCTCGGGAGGAAGCTGGGTGCCCAGGGAGGAAGGCTCGGGAGCCCGGGGCGCAGACGCCTGTGGCGGCAGCACCGGCGGGGCGGGAGGGGCCATCACGGGCATGGATTGGGTGGTCTGCCGGGCGGAAGCGGCCGAAGTCGGCATCGCGCCGGTGCCTTCATGGCCGGCCGCCGCAAAGTGGGAAAGCGCCGACTCGGCGGCCAGCACCACGGCGCGAAGGACGGCCGGGTGATCCAGGCGCTGCCGGCTGCCGCTATCGATGAGCACCACTGCCACGACCTTGCGGCGGAGCCGCAGGGGCAGGACAAGGCTTTCGGCCGCCTGGAACTGGCTGAGAGGCTTGATCAGCGCCTCGTAGGCTGGACCGACGGCAAGCCTGGTGACCCCGCCATTGATCAGCTGCTCGAGTTCCGGCGGCGGCACCACGGGAATCCCGGACTTGGGCGCGTCGCTGTCGAAACCACGGTGGGAGAAGAGATTCGCGATCCCCTGTTTGATGATGTAAAGGGCGCATCGCTCGGAGAGGGGATGCAGGCCATCCATGAGGGCCTTCAGGACCTCGGCCTGCGTGGGGGAATTCTCGAGGTGGTCGAGGGCCGCATCGAGGTCCCGGGCCAGGGTCGTGGAACCGGCGGAGGCCTGGATCTTGGCCACCTGCTCCTGGACCTTCTGGACGAGGCCCTCGTCGGGGCGCAGCCTCCCCAGTTCTTCTTCGAGGGTCACCGTCAGGACTTCCTGAAGGGATCGCTGGCGGTCCTCCAACCATTGCTGGATGAGGAGTTTGATGGATTCGGCGGCAGCGTCCATGGTCTGTGGCCCGGGGAAGGTGGGTTCAAGGGTACTCGATTTCATTCCGGGCAATGCCAGGGACGGACTAGAATCTCCTTTCGAGCGATTGGAGCCGTTGACATGGGCGATCTCAGCATCCTGGTCCGGGAAGTCGGGGCCGTCTCCGTGGTGGAGCCCAAGGGCTTCATCAACGCCCACACGGTGCGCCAGTTCGAAAGCGCCCTGGAAGAGGTGGTTCAGGGCGGCCGCTACGCCATCCTCCTGAACTGCCGCCACCTCAGCTACATTTCCTCGGCCGGGCTGGGCGCCATCATGGGCCTCATCGAGACGGTGCGGGAGCGGGGCGGCGATATCCAGCTCTGCAATCTCCAGGACAACGTCTTCGCCATCTTCGACACCCTTGGATTCACGCAGCTCTACAAGGTGCACCCCGAAGAGCAGGAAGCCCTCCAGGCCTTCCCGGCGCAGTCCTGACATGCGCGCGACGATGGAGAAATCCGAATTCCGGCTCACGATCCCGAGCCAGACCCGCTACCTCAACCTGGTGACGGGGCTCGCCAAGCGGGCCGCCCTGGTCTCGGGCCTGGACGACCCTACCGCTGCGAAGGTCAGCATCGCCGTGGACGAGGCGGTCACCAACGTGATTATTCATGCCTACGGCGGGGCTGAGGACAAGAGTGTGGAACTAGAGATCCGCTTCACCGGGCAGGCCCTGGAAATCCACATCTGGCACACGGGCCATGGCATCCGCCAGGACCAGATCCACCTGCCGGATCCGAAGGAGTACGTGAAGCATCCCCGCAAGGGCGGACTGGGCCTGCTCCTCATGAGCCGCTTCATGGACGAGGTCCGCTTCGAGGACAACGAGGATCGCAGCGAGTGCTGCATGATCAAGAAGCTGGCCTGATCCCGGGCCATCCATGACGGATTCGCCGGCATCTCCCCCCGTGACACCCGCCGCCACGCCCCCCGCCGGTACCCCATTCGACCGGCTGCGGGAGCTGGCCCTGCGTATCCCGGAAGGCGCCTCCGAGCTCCTGCCCATCATCGATTTCCTCGAAACCTTCCCCGAGCAGGTCACCGAGCAGGCCCTGGTGCACCTGGTGGGC
>JAYVRY010000113.1:0-2120 GCA_043775845.1 Acidobacteriota bacterium | reverse complement strand
GGTTCTCTTCGCCCTCCTCTTCCTTGGCGGTCTCCTTGGCGTCCTTCAGGCGGCGGAGCTTCAGTTCCCCCCCTTTGAAGCCGGCCAGCTCCACGTGTAGGGCGGCCAGGCGGCGGAACTCGCCCCAGTGGGCCACCTGGTCGTCGATCCAGAGGGCGATGGGACGGTTCAGGTGCATGCGCACCACCCTGAGACGGTGAGACGCAGGGACGAGGGTCGGCTCTGTGCCCTCCTCTTCCCGGGGCTGTTCCGCGGCTTCGATGGTCTCGATCTCACTGGTGCCCAGCTTCTGCTTGATGATGGCGGCGCCCAGTTGTTCAAGGGTTTCCCGCGACCCGAACCGGTCGGCATCCAACAGGCCCGCGGCCAACAGGGCGTCCACCAGGGGCCGGGCGTAGCCGCGGCGGTCCAGCTTGGTATAGAGCTGCTTGACCTCGCCCCACTTCTTCATTTCCCGGACAAGGATGGCGCCCTTGTGCTCACTGCCGTCGGGCAGGCTCAGGGCCCAGCCGTCCAGGGCCTTCTGGAAGAGGAACTCCTCCAGGGCCCGCTCGTCCTTGAGATACTTCTCGGTCTTGCCCTTCTTGACTTTGTAGAGGGGGGGTTGGGCAATGTAGAGATGGCCGCGGGCTACCAGTTCGGGCATCTGCCGGTAGAAAAAGGTAAGCAGCAGGGTGCGGATATGGGAGCCGTCCACGTCGGCGTCGGTCATGAGCACGACCTTGTGGTACCGGAGGTTCTCGATCTTGAACTCCTCCTTGCCGATGCCCGTGCCCAGGGCCTGGATCATGATCCGAATCTCACCGCTACTCAGGACTTTGTCGAACCGGGCCTTTTCCACGTTCAGGATCTTGCCCTTGAGGGGAAGGATGGCCTGGGTGGCGCGGTGGCGGCCCTGTTTGGCGCTGCCGCCGGCGGAATCGCCCTCGACCAGGAAGATCTCGCTGAGCGCAGGATCCTTCTCTTGGCAATCCGCCAGCTTGCCCGGCAGGCCGCCCCCGTCCAGGGCGCCCTTGCGTCGGGTCAGGTCCCGGGCTTTGCGGGCCGCCTCGCGGGCCCTGGCGGCCTCGATGGCCTTTTCCAGAATGGCCTTGGCCTCCCGGGGGTTCTCCTCGAAGAAGCTGGTGAGTTTTTCATAAACGATGGTCTGGACCACGCCTTTGACTTCGCTGGAGACGAGCTTGTCCTTGGTCTGGCTGGAAAATTTGGGATCAGGGACTTTGGCACTAATGACTGCTGTGAGGCCCTCGCGGACATCCTCCCCGGACAGGGTCACCTTGGCGCTCTTCAGCAGGTTGTTCTTCTCGGCGTAGGTGTTGATCACCCGGGTCATGGCGGCCCGGAAACCCTCCAGGTGGGCGCCGCCATCGCGATTGCGGATGTTGTTCGTGAAGCAGTAGATGGTTTCCTGGTAAGTGTCGTTCCACTGGAGGGCCACCTCCACAACGGTGTCCTGCTTCTCGTCCTTGATGAAGATGGGGGGCTTGTGGAGGGGCACCTTGTTGCGGTTCAGGTGCTCCACGAAGGCGCTGATGCCGCCGGCATTCATGAAGTCGTGGGTATCGCCGGTGCGTTCGTCCGTGATGCGGATATGGACGCCCTGGTTCAGGTAGCTCAACTCCCGCAGGCGCTGGCTGAGGATCTCGAAACTGAAATCGAGGACGTTGTTGAATACCTCGGGATCGGGGAGGAAGCGCACCCGGGTACCGCGCCGGGCCGTGGGGCCTACGGGCTTCAAGGGGGCATCCGCCTTGCCCTGGGAGAAGGTCATGGCGTATTCCTGGCCCTCCTTCCACACAGTGAGAAAGAGCCTGGACGACAGCGCGTTCACACAGGACACACCCACACCGTGGAGGCCGCCGGACACCTTGTAGGCGTTCTTGCCATCAGTGCTAGTGTTGTCGAATTTCCCGCCCGCGTGGAGGACAGTCATGATCACTTCTGCGGCGCTGCGGCCCTCCTCCTTGTGGAGATCCACAGGAATGCCGCGGCCATTGTCATCCACACTGCAACTGCCGTCGCCGTGCACGACCACGTCCACCCGGGTGCAGAACCCCGACAGGGCTTCGTCGATGGCGTTGTCCACCACCACGTAGACCATCTGGTGCAGGCCGCTACCA
>JAYVRY010000112.1:0-2121 GCA_043775845.1 Acidobacteriota bacterium | reverse complement strand
GGCACCGCCTTCGTGGTGCTCTCACCCTACCGTCTGGCCCGCGTCACCAGTTTCCTCAACCCCGAGGCAGATCCCCTGGGCAAGGGGCACCAGGCCCTGCAAAGCCTCGTGGCTGTGGGCAACGGCGGCTTCATGGGCGTGGGGCTCGGGGGTGGCAAGCAGAAGCTGTTTTACCTGCCGGAAGCCCACACGGATTTCATCTACGCTGTCATCGCCGAAGAAGCTGGCCTCATTGGCACCGTGGCCATCCTGGCTTTGTTCGTCGGCATCCTGTGGCGGGGCTACCGCATCGCCCGGCGGGTGGGGGATGGCTACCTCAAGCTCTGTGCCCTGGGCTTCGTACTGCTGCTGGTGGCACAGGCCCTCATGAACATGAGCGTCGTGCTTTCGTTGGCGCCGAACAAGGGCATTCCTTTGCCCTTCATTTCCTTCGGTCCCAACAGCCTCATCACCAGCCTGGTCAGCCTCGGCCTGCTGCTGTCCATCAGCAAGGACGCATCGACATAGCGTCAACCGAGTCGGATCGGCTCATCGTCATCCTCGTCGATGAGCGTGATGTTCGAGCTGCCGCCCAGCAGCACGGCGTCTTCGTACATGTTCTTCAGCTTGGGTTCGAAGCGCTCCGCCTGAACCAGGCGCGCATCCGGCTTCAGGTCCACGCTGGTGCGGACCAGACCTTCAATGACGCCTGGTTCCATGCCGAGAATGTCTCCGAGCACCTTCAAGGGATTGACCGCCTTGGTGGGCCCCATGCGGGTGGAGAAGCAAAGCGTGTGGCCCTTCCAATCCATCCCAGTGATCAGGGAGCGGAGATCCAGGGCTGCAGCCGAAGTGTCGACGTCACGGCGCCAGGGCCAAGTGGCTGTCTCCAGGAAGGCCGTCACCTTCTGCTCAACCTGTCGCCTCCTGTCAGCGGCCACATCCCATTGCCAGTGCGAGGCCAGAGCCAACTCACCCACCTCTGAGGCATAGACCGGCAGTACGTCCCAGTGCATGATGCTCAGCCCCTCCGGCAAGCGCTGGTTCAGCCGAGTCATCACAGCGGCGCTTCCTTCGGCGGGTTCCTGCCGCAGCACGGCATCCATGAACTCGGCAACGCCACCCACACCAACGGGAAGCGGGCAGCCGAGATTCAGGAGGGGACGCGGACGCTTGCCCAGATCCAGGGCCAGGCGAAGCCCTTCCAGACGACAGGCATGCAGGAAGAGTGCGTGGATGTCGCCGTCATCGAAGCCAAGAGCCGGGTGCTCCTTCACAAAGGTCCAACGGACCAGCGCGCGTCGCGTGTCCAGTTGCCACAGCGCCGAGCGGCGCTGTCGGGCCTTGGCGGCCAGTGGCGTCAGGTGCTGGGTGAGGGTCTCAAGCACCTTGAGGTCGACGACCTCCCGTCGCGCGGACCGAAGCAGCTCAGCTGCTTCTTCGACCAGATCCTCGGCTTGGATGGCCGCCAGGATGGTTGGCATATCCGCGACAGCCGTCCCTCCGAACGCAACGCGAAGCGCCTGAAGCGTTCGCGGTTCCAGACTGGCGCCCTTTTCTTCGACCGCGCGCAAGGCGGCAGCCAGGCGGGCTTGCCTGGCCAAGGCCTCGGCAGGGATGGGGGGATGGAGTGGTCGCGGGCTCACGTGTTCAGCATAGTGATTCGCCGCGCGAATAGCGCAGAAAGGCAACCAGGGGAAGATGCAGAAATGCGAAAAAAGACCCTGGCGAAACACCCGGCTCGAGGACGATTTCCACATCCACTGTGGGAAGCGGAATCCCAAAGCGGAAGAACTCCTTCCAGCACAAGACACTTGAGTCTTTGCCCATTTTTGGTGGCAGGTGTGGGAAGCGAATGGTGGTTGACAGGTGTTGCGGGATCGGTTCCATCACCCAGCCTTTGCCTTATCCACCAGGAAGCCCCAAGCTGGATGCACAGCCATGATCCACGACGCCTATATCATCCCTCCCCTTCCGCCCCACTGGCCCTATGGCCCAGGTATGCCGCTGCGTCCACTGGGTTGCCGATTGAACCTTGAATTGCCAGGGCTTGGGGGCGGCTGGCGCGTTTGCACACCCGGTGGACTCATTCCCACGGGTGATCCCGTTCCACTCCCAGGCGCCTTCGGTCGGGGTGGCGTG
>JAYVRY010000111.1:0-2134 GCA_043775845.1 Acidobacteriota bacterium | reverse complement strand
AAGGGCGGGGCTTCTTCATCAGCGTGGATGGGGGGGACAACTGGGCCCGAGGCGGAACCCTTGGATCCACCACCCGCGTGAAGACCGTCCTGGCCCTGCCGGGCAATATTGTGCTGGTGGCCGGTAATGGGGGCCTGTTCCGTTCAGCGGATGGAGGCTCGACCTTCACGAGCATCTCTGCTGCCCCCCTGAGCGGCGCCCAGTGCTGGGACCTCGTCAAGATGAACAGCGGCGAACTGGTGATGTCCTACCAGATCGGCGCCACGGGCGGTGTCGCCTACTCGGCCGACCAGGGCGCCACCTGGACCAACGCGACCGTTTCATCCGAACTGAACACCTTCGGGGCAGGCCGCATTGGCCTGGCGGCCCAGGGCAACACGATGTACGGCTTGTTCGCAGACAAGACCGGCGCCTTCCAGAAAGGCCTCATGAAGTCCACGGACGGGGGCCACTCCTGGGTCTACCAGGGCAGCACGACGCTGTTCAACGTCTCCGGCGACGGCGCTCAGGCGGGCTACAACCACCTGGTCGCGGTGGACCCTATCGATCCCAACAAGGTTTTCGCGGGGACGAACCTGTCCCTCTACCGCAGCCTGAATGGAGGCGTGGACTGGGAGCGGATGACCCAGTGGATGGGCCAGGACCGCCAGTACAACCACGCGGATTTCCACGTGCATGCCTGGATGAAGGCCCCCACCGGCCCCAAGACCCTCTTCCTGGGTACAGACGGCGGGCTGAGCGTGGTGAGGAATTCCGACATCAGCCCCATCCCCACGGGATCCGGCGGCATGCTGTCCGACATCACGTTCATCGACACCCGGCGGAACCGAAACGTCTCCACCCAGCTGGTGTACCACGTGGGGTCCACCACGGCCACCACGCCCCCGAACTCCAACCAGCGGGTGATTGTGGGCCTGCAGGATCAGGGGACACGGCTCCGCACGGAAGCGGGAACCGCGGACCAAAGCTACAACCTGGTGGTGGGCGGGGATGGCTTCGGCTGTCTGATTCATCCCTACGATGGCAACAAGATGCTGGGCTCGCTCTACTACACGCGGGTCTATCGTTCGACGGATGGTGGCGCGAGCTTCGCCCAAAGTACGACCGGCATCACCGGGGCGGGCAGCAGTTCCACCGGCCCCTTCTTCACCCGCCTGGGTCAGGACCTGTCCGATCCCACGGGCAACCGGGTCTACACGTACACCAACACTGTGCCGTATGTTTCCAATAATTTTGGTGCCAGCTGGACGGCCATGCCCACCGCCGGGCTCACGTCCGTGGCCGCCATCCGCAACATCAGCGCCTCGCCCCTGGCCCCCAATCTCGTGGGTGTGGCCCTCAACGGGGGTCGGGTCGGGTTCACCTACAATGGCAGCAGCTGGACGATGGTTGCCGGAGGCTCCTTCCCGAACAATCCCAGCTACATGAACTGCGTGGCCTTCGACACGGCCGATTCGCGGATCATGTATGCCTCTTCTGTCGCCTTTGTGGCGAACAAGAGCCACATTTGGAAGTCCGTGGATAGCGGTGTCACCTGGACGGCCGTGGACGTGTCCAACGGCTTCCCCTTTGGCATCCCCGTCCACATGGTCAAGGTGGATCCCCTGGATAGCAACACGGTCTATGCGGGAACCGATCTGGGCCTCTACCGTTCCGCCGATGGCGGCACGACCTGGGACCGCTTCGGCACCGGCCTGCCCCTGGTTTCTGTACGGGATATCTACATCGCCCCGGATGGAACCTTCATGCGCATTGGCACCCATGGCCGCGGCGTGTGGGAGATGCAGGGCGTGACCGATGCCTATGCGCCGGTCATCAGCTCCCCACCCCAGAACACTTCCGTTTACCTGGGCCAGACCGCGAACTTGAACGTAATCGCCACGGGCATTCCTGCCCCCACTTTCCAGTGGCAGATCTCCACCGATGGCAGCACCTGGAACAACGTGGCCTCCAATGGCACGATCAGCACCTATTCCTTCCCCAACGCGGCCCTCACCGATACGGGTACCCGGTTCCGCGTGGCGGTGTCCAATGCCGCAGGAACCACCACCAGTGCCGCAGCCACCCTCACCGTGCTGACTCCGGTGGCCCCTTCCTTCACCCTGCAGCCCACCAATCAGACCCAGATCGCCGG
>JAYVRY010000110.1:0-2146 GCA_043775845.1 Acidobacteriota bacterium | reverse complement strand
AAGTTCGCCAAGGGTTAACGACAAGAAGGGTTCCCTCAGGCTTCTCGCCGATCAGATCCCTGGTTCCGGGCCACTTCCAGTCGCGCCTTCAGCTCCTTGAACTTGAAGGGTTTCTGCAGGAAGCTCGAGAACCCGAAGGCCGCAGCCGTGCCCCGGCCAAAGGCCTCGGAGTAGCCCGTCATCAACACCCCCGCCAGGGAAGGAGAGAGCTTCCGCATGGCTTCAAAGGCCTCAGGGCCGCTCATCTGCGGCATGGAGGCATCCGTGAGGAGGATGCCGATGAGCTCCTGGTTGGCGCGGAACGTCCCCAGCGCCTCAGCCCCATTGCGGGCGGCGAAGACTGGGCCGTATCCCCACCGATACAACATCCCCACCACCAGATCCAGGATGCCGTCATCATCTTCGGCCACGAGAATGCCGGGCGCTCTGGAACGGGAGGCGACCTGGGGCGCGGCTGATCGGTGCCCATGGGTGGGACAAGGGAGGTAGGCCCGGAGGGTGGTGCCGCTGCCCGGCTCGCTCAGGATCTGCAGACAGGCCGCATGGGAGCGGAGGATGCCCAGGGCTGCGGACAGGCCCAGGCCGCGCCCCTGGCCCTTGGTGGTGAAGAAGGGATCGCATACACGCTCCACCTGTTCGGCGGGGATGCCTGGCCCCTGATCCTGCACCTCCAGGCAGAGAAACCGCCCTGACCGGCCCATGGCTGGCCAGAACCCCTGGGCCTGGTCCACCTCCGAGAGTTCCTGGACGGTCGTTCGCAGGACGATGGCCCCTGCCAAAGCTTCAGTGGCTTCGGTGGCTTCGGTGGCTTCGAGGGCATTCAGGACAAAGGCTGAGAGCACCTTCATCACCTGGCCTTCGTCTGCGGACACGGCGGGCAGGTCCTGGCCGGGCACAAAGGAAAGCCGCGTTTGCGAAGCCATGAAGCCCTGCCATAGGTGGAGCCCCTCCTCCACCACATGATTCAGGTCCAGGCTGGCGTCTTCCCTCAGGCTGCGTCCGGAATAATCCAGCATCTCCTTGGCCAGGGAGGTCGCCCGATCCACGCCGCCACCAATCCGCACCAACCCCTCATCCATCCCGGGCACCAGTCCATCCATACCCTGAAGCAGCTCCAGGTGCCCCCGGGTCACCTGGAAGGCGTTGTTCAGCTCATGGGCGATGCCCGCGGCCATGAGGCCGAGGCTCTCCAGCTTCTCGCCGAACCGGATGCTGCGTTCCAGCCGCTTCCGATTGCTGAGATCCCGGATGATGAAGAAGAAGGCGTGGGGGCTGCCGTCGGAGTTGCGCAGGACCTCACCATTCGTCTCCTGAAAGAACGTGCTGCCATCTGGCCGGACGCCCAAGAATTCCGTGGGGCCGGACTTGTTGCCCTTCAGGAGGGACAGGAGCCGCTCCGCCACCAGCTCACGGCTCTCCGGCAGGGTGAACTCCGGGAGGAAGCGCCCCAGCAGTTTCTCTGGATCTGTGTAGCCAAACATCTCCAGGATGCGCGGGCTCACGTAGGTGAGTCGCCCTTCCAGATCGGCGATGACAAAGCCGTCTGGGCTGGTTTCCACCATGGTGTGGAACAGGGCCTCGGCATGGCGGCGGGGGGTGAGGTCGTTGGACGTGGCCAGCACCGCCTCCTGGCCTTGGTACTGGATGAGGGAAGCGGCCACGAGCAGGTCCAGGGTCTGGCGCCGCCCATTCACCATGAGCATGTCCCAGTCACTGACGGGCCCCTTGGCTCGCAGGTGCGCCACCAAGCCTTGCCGGTCCTCAGGCGTGCAGTAGAACTCCAGGATCTTTCGCCCCGCAGGCACGGGACCATCGAGGCCGAACAAGGCGCAGGCCTGGGGATTGGCGAAGAGGATGGTGGAATCCGACGTGGTGCTGATGGTGATGGGAAAACCGGCCTCATCCAGTAGGCGGCGGTAGCGGGCCTCGCTGACGGCCAGGGCGTTCAGGGCCCGCGCACACTCGGTCTCCACGGTCTCGAGCGTGGAGATCCGCCACCGCAACTGCTTGATTTCCTCACAGAGGGCTTGAGTGTCGGGTGTAGCTTCCCCCATCGGGCACCTCCTTGGAGGACGTGAAGGGGCAACCAGGATTACAGACCGTTTCTCGGCCCTTTCGTCCAGGTCTTGAATCGGTACCGGTGGCC
>JAYVRY010000109.1:0-2154 GCA_043775845.1 Acidobacteriota bacterium | reverse complement strand
CCAGGGCCTTGGGCGTCATCTCAGAGAGTCCGATGAGGATAAAGACCAGGGTGAGCTTGATGTGCAGGTAGAAGCCCGCCTTGAAGGGATTCTGGCCGTTCTGCATGAGCACCACCAGCAGCGCGATGCCGGCAATCAGGGCAAATCGGAAAGACCAGGCCACCACCTTGGCCCAGACGGTCGCCGCCAGGCCCTGGATATCCTCCCGGCCTTCTTCGAACCCTGAAAGGAGGAGGGACACCACGGCGGCCCCACCGCCGAAGGCCATCGCCAGGAAATGAATCCATTTGAGGATGTTCACCACTTCGAGTTTCAGATTCATGGTCGCCTCGTGAAGAGGTGTCCAGGGTAACAGCCCTGATAGTCTGGATTGATCTGGAGGAAGTCATGTCCAAGCTAAGAGTTGCGGTGGTTGGTGTCGGCCATCTGGGACAGCATCACGCCCGGATCGCCGCCTCGGCGCCGGATGCCGTGCTGACCGTCGTGGTGGATCCCGATCCCGTCCGGGGACCGGAGATCGCCGCCAAGTTCGGCGTCCCCTGGTCGGCCTCGCTGGACCAGGTGCTGGTGGATGTGGACGCGGTCCAGATCGCCGCGCCCACGGGCTTCCACCACGCCATCGGCATCCAGGCCCTGAAGGCCGGCAAGCATGTGCTGATGGAAAAACCCCTCGCCGCCACCCTCGATGAGGGCGTGGCGCTGTTGAAAGCTCTCGCGGAGGCCCGCAAGGCCAAGCCCATCGTCGCCCAAGTGGGGCATCTCGAACGCTTCAACCCTGCCGTCACCGCCCTGCGGGAACGCGGTTTCAAACCCCGCTTCCTCGAAGCCGTCCGGGTTTCGCCCTTCCCGGCCCGCAGCCTCGAAGTGGACGTGGTCATGGATGTGATGATCCACGACCTCGACCTGCTCCGCGCCCTGGTGGGACGCCCCGTCATCGACGTGGAGGCCGTGGGTGTGCCGGTGCTGACGCCCTACGCTGATCTGGTGAACGCCCGCCTCAAGTTCGAGGGCGGTGCCTTCGCCACCGTCACCGCCAGCCGGGTGGCCCGGAAGAAGGAGCGCACCCTGCGCGCCTTCGGTGACAAGGAATACGCCAGCCTGGATTTCGCCACCCAAAAGCTTGAGCTGTTGCGCCTGGTCATGGGCCCCGACGGCCCCGAGGTGCATCCTGAGACCGCCGACATCGTCGAAGGCGAGCCCCTGCGCCTGGAGATCGAAGCCTTCCACGCCGCCTGCCTGGGCCGCAGCACGGAAGGCGTCACTTGGGAGGAAGGCCAGGAAGCCATGCGCGTGGCCGACCAGGTGCAGAAGGCCGTGGCGAAGAGCCTGGCGGAGATGAGCCGGGCGTGAGCCCCTTCTACGACCTCGCCTCCCTCGCCAAACCCCTGGTGACGGCGCCGCTGGCGCTGGCCTTCCTGGATCTCGATGCGGACCGGCGCTGGGCGCTGGGTTTCCACAACCGTGAAACACCCCTCACGGTGCGCCAGCTGCTGTCGCATAGCACCGGCCTGCCGCCCTGGCGCCCCTTCACTGACGAAGCCGTCGCTGAGCAACTCCGGCGGCAAGTCTCGGGTCATCCCCTACTTCGCCCCGCCACACCAGGCCTGGCCACTTACTCGGACCTGAACTACCGTCTGCTCGCCGAGCTGTTGGAGATGGAAACCAGCGTCCCTGTCGCGAAGTTGGGGCAGGCCCTGGGTCTCAGCCCGGCCCCCTGGGTGGAGCGCCCCTCCGAAGTTCCCGACGGCCCCGATGCCACGGCCTGGACGCTGGCCACGGGCATCAGCCTCCCCCCTCGGAATCCCCACCTGCCCCAGGATGCCAATGCCCGCGCCGGAATGCAGGGCCACGCCGGCTTCGGCGCCACGGCGGCCCAGCTTCACCAGGCCCTGGCCCGCTGGGTGGCCGCCGGGTGGCCCGAGGCCATGGCCGTGGATACAGCGGAAGGCGAAAATGGCACCTGCTGGGGGCTGGGCCTCCAAACCGCCTTCGCTGGAGGGGGACGATTTGGACAGTTGCTGTCCAGACTACCTGCCGGCATTGGCCTCCAGGTGCTGGAGGATGCCACCGAGGCGGAGCCACCCCAGGTGCCTCGGCTTGACACCGACCAGGGTTCCGCCTCGGGCTGGTGGTTCCACCTGGGTTTCACGGGTC
>JAYVRY010000108.1:0-7021 GCA_043775845.1 Acidobacteriota bacterium | reverse complement strand
CCTCGCCCCTGACCATGCGTGCGGTGGCAGCACGCTGAGCGGGCATTCGCATACTTCGTGCGGAATTCCGCGCAATCCGTGTGGGCGAGCTGGGGGCCGGGATTACTATCTGATGATTTGTTAGCCAATTAACCAGAAGGTCTGGAATGGCCCAAGTGTTGCTGTCTGATCGCTAGCCCCAGGTTCAACTGAGGGCAACCTCTCATCCCCCCCACAAGCAGGTCCCTGTGACCTGCCATCCAAGCTCACCTAGGAGCGACACCATGAAAGCACTGACCACCCCCTTGGCGCTGATGCTGCTGGCCGGACCAGCCTTCGCTCAAACCCCTGCGGATACCGACAAGCGCATCGCCGACCTGGAGAAGCAGGTCGCAAAACTCAGCAAGCTCGATTCCAAGAAGGACGAGGCCAAGGACAGCGCCTTCTCCGTGAAGTTTGGCGGCCGCTTCCACCTGGACTCCACCTATTTCGATGGAAACGACAACCGCCTGACCAATGGCACTTTCATGCGCCGCGCCCGCATAAGCTTCAAGCTGGGCCTGGGCAAGGATCTGGTGGGTGAAGGCGATGTCGATTTCGCCGAAGCCATCGTCAACATCAAGGATCTGTGGATGGGCTATACGGGCTTCAAGAACAGCCTCATCCAGGTCGGCCAGTTCAAGGCGCCCTTCGGCTTCGATACCCTGAGTTCCTCCAACGCCACCTGGCTGATGGAGCGCTCCTATAGCGATGTCTGGACCCCCGACCGTCACATGGGTATGGCCTATCAGACCTGGGGCGAGCGCTGGCAGGCGAAGGTGAACTTCTTCGGTCAGGCCATCAACGACACTGCCGACGCCCAGGTTGCCGCGGATGCCGGTGGCTACAAGATCGTGGACGACCATGGCTATGGGGCGGCCGTGCGGTTCTCCTTCGCGCCGGTGATGGTCTCCGAGACCAAGGCCATCCACTTCGGCGTGGCCGCCGTCAAGCGCAAGCCAAACGCGGATGCTCCGGATGTCTATGCCGTGGATTTCTCGGGCCGTCCCGAGCAGAACAAGGTCGCCAAGGCCAAGTTCCTGAATGCCAAGGTGACCAATGTGGATAGCTGGACGCAGGTTGGCGCGGAGTTCGTGGGTGTCTGGGGGCCCTTCTCCTGGCAGAGCGAATACCAGCAGACCAAGGTGAACCGGCGCGGCGAGCAAAGCCTGAAGTGGTCCGGGACCGGCCTGGTGGCGACCACCGCAGCCGAGAAGCTCAACAGCGTCGTCGACCACAAATTCTCCACCTACTACGGTCAGGTGTCGTGGATCTTTGGCGGCCAGCGGACCTATGACGCCAGTGAAGGCCTCTTCGGGAAGGTGGTCCCATCCAAGAGCGGTGCCTGGGAAGTGGTGCTGCGCTACAGCTCGATGAACCAGAATGATCTGACCGTCGTCGATCCGGTCGCGGGTGGCGAGGCCAAGAACATGGCCTTGGGTCTGACCTACTACCTGAACAAGAACCTCCGCTTCATGCTGAACCACACCAGGGTGGACAACGGACTGAATGCCAAGGCCAGCAAGGCCTATAGCCCCACGGGCGTGGCTCTGCTCAATGACGATTTCAGCATCACCTCCATGCGCGTGCAGGTGACCTTCTAGAACTGTTGGGTGACCCCGGGAAGGGCCCTCGCAACTGGGGGACCCTTCCCGATCTATACCCCTCGACACAGAAAGCAGACCCTCAAATGCCTGTTCACACTCCGAGTCACGGTGCGCCGGTGCTCCTTCCCCATTGGGAATGGCGCACTTTCGCCCCCTCGCTGGAGGGGACCCGGGCCCTGAATGCCATGGGCACCCGCCTGGGGCGCTCGGAAGGCCATGAGATCAGTCTGCTCTGTCTGGCCAGTTCCCATGATGTTTCGATCCGCGCAGGCGGCATGGCTCTGAAATGGCGCAAGCAGGTCGGGGAGGCAGGATTGGAATTATGGGATTCCGTCCTGGAGTTCACCTTCCCCTGCGCAAGGGAGATGGTCGTCAGCCTGTTCGATACCTGGGGCATTCCGGCACCTGTCCTACCGCATGCGTCCTACACCTTGAAGACATTCCTTGCGGAAATCATCCAGGGGCAACCGGATCTCCGCGTGATCGAGGTAGACAAACACGCTGAGGCCTTTTCCGTTGATGGGGCGCGTTGCGAGTGGACGCATCTGATCGCGAACCAGACCCAGCTCGAATGCCTCTCTATCGAGCACGAGGATCCCGGTCTCACCCTCCAGGTGGTCCGGCGCCTTGGGCTGCAAACCCGCCCGAACACCAGCTATCCCGTCGGCCTGAAGAAGGCCCTGCACCTCATCCCTCAGCATTGACCCCAAACTGGAGCCACCATGGCCAAGGAAATCGAGCGCAAGTACCTGATCAAGACCGCCTCCTGGACACCCCAGGGCGAAGGCATCCACTTCAAGCAGGGTTATTTGAATTCCCAGAAGGAGCGGGTGGTGCGCGTCCGCATCGAGGGCACCAAGGCCAAGCTCACCATCAAGGGCATCACCACGGGCGTGACCCGGGCCGAATTCGAATACCTCGTTCCGGTCGAGGATGCCGCCATCCTGCTGGACAACCTCTGCGAGCAGCCCCTCATCGACAAGCACCGCCACAAGGAGGTCCACGGTGGCAAGACCTGGGAGATCGATGTCTTCCACGGTGAGAACGAAGGTCTGGTTGTGGCCGAAGTGGAACTGGCTTCGGAAGACGAGCAGATCGAACTTCCCGTCTGGGTGGCCGAGGAAGTCTCCAGCGATCCCCGCTACTTCAATTCCAACCTCCTGAAGCATCCTTTCAAGAACTGGAACAAGGCCTAGTCCTCAATCTCCGCGGGCCACCTTCTGGTGGCCCGCTCCTTCAAGGTATTGTATGGCAGTCGAAGCCCAACCCGCCGCCAAGACCCCCTCCCTCCAGGAACTCCTGGACATGGAGAAGATGACGCTTTCCTCGAAGACGAGGGAGGCGCAGAGCTCCACCGAGCGGTGGATGCGCTACCTGGGGTTCCCGGGCGGCATCCTCATCTTTCTCGTCATCTATTTCCTGCCTGCCGGCGCCGGGCTGAGCGCCTCGGCCCAGGCGGGCGCGGCCTGCTTCGCCCTAGCCCTGGTGTGGTGGGTCACGGAACCCTTCCCGACCTATGTCACGTCGCTGGTTTTGATGTTCCTGCTGCTGGTGACGCGCACCTCCAATGCCAAGGCCATCATGGATGTCCTGGGCATGGAAGTGATCTGGCTGAATCTGCTGGCGTTCATCCTGGCCTCGATGCTGGTGAAGACCCGGCTGGCCAAGCGCATGGCCCTCTGGCTGGTGGTGCGCTTTGGGCACAGGGCCAGCTGGGCGCTCTTGGCTTTCCTGGTGCTTCAGCTGGTGCTGGCGCCGCTGATCCCAGCCACGGCGGCCCGCTGCGTCATGACCCTGCCCCTCATGATCGTGGTCGCCACCATCTACGGGTCCACCGAAGCCACGCCGAACAACTTCGGCAAGAACATGATGCTGCTGAATCTGGCGTGCATCTCCGTGCTGTCCTCCGTCACCATGACGGGCAGCTCAGCCAACCTGATTGCCGTGGGCCTGATCCAGAACATGGGTGGGCACCGCGTCTACTACATGGATTGGATGCGCATTGGCGCACCGGTGGCCATCCTGACCATGGTGCTCATGTGGCTTCTGGGCCAGAAGCTGCTGTTCCGCATGAAGCCAGAAGAGCAGGTTCCCCAGGTGGAGGGGGGCCTGGAGCTGGTCAAGAAGCAGTTCGAGGCCATGGGTCCGCTTGGGTTCCAGGAAAAGAAGGCCATCGCCATCTTCGGCTTGGTGCTGTTCCTGTGGATGACGGACATCTTCCACATGCGGTGGTTCGGAGTCGAGATCAGCGCCCCCTTCGCCGCCCTGCTGGGCGCGGTGATCGTGCTGTTCCCCCGCTGGGGGATCCTGACCTGGGCCGAAGCGGACATTCCCTGGCATCTGCTCATCTTCAGTGCGGGCGCCTATGCGGGCGGCCTGGCCCTGGATGACACCGGTGCCGCCGAGTGGGGCGTTCGGATGTTGTTCGGTGGAATGAACCTGAAGGGCGTGCCCTTCGGGGTCGCCTACACGGTGGTGATCTCCGTGATGATGTACAGCCACCTGCTGACCACCTCAAAAACGGTGCGGACCCTCATCATGCTGCCCATCATCATCACCCTGGCCAAGGCGTTGGGGTGGAATCCGCTGTCCCTGGCGCTGCCCGCGGCCCTTTGCATCGACTGGGTGGTGGGCCTGCCCATCAGCGGCAAACCCAATGTCATCCTCTTCTCCACCAACCAGTTCACGGTATCAGACAACTTCAAATACGGGATGCTCACCTGCACCCTCGGGGTCGTCATCCTGGTGATTTCCGGCGCCACCTGGTTCCACTGGCTGGGCATCACGCCGGCCTTCTGGGCGGTGGCACCATGAGAGCCCTTCGCCTGCTCATGCTCCTGCTCCTGGCTTCAACCCTCCCCGGAGCCACCGATATTCAATCTTACCTGGTGCGGCTTCGCGCGTCCGAGAATGGCAGCGGCCAGGCCATGGCGACGGTCGTGTTGACCGGTTGCACCCCCGGCCGCCTGGACCTCCCCTTGGGCTTTCCCACTGCAGGGGAACTCCGTCTGTTGGAACCGGTCTCGGGGGTCCAGATGGAACAGATCTCCCATCGGGGGATCTCCATCCTTCGGTTCATGCTGCCCGAAGGTTTTCCGCCCCAGGCCACCCTCCGGTTCTCGTTCACGGTGCGGGAGGTGTTCCAACCCATCAAGTCGGCACCGGGTGAGAAGGCCACGCTGCCGGCTGGCAGCCGCCTCTTCCGTCATGCCTTCGTCAACACGCAGGAGGCACCCATCGGAACCTACCGCCTGGAGCTGCTCTTCTCCGAAGGGACGATGGCCCAGGCCATCCGCGAACAGCTCCCCAAGCCGACCAAGAGTGAAGTGGGGCCCCGGGTCCTCTTGTGCAAATTGGAGGGGCACCAGGCCGCCGTGCTCCAGTACTCGCAGGTCGACCAGGGGGACGATACCTCGATGGTCCTCGAACTGGTTCCCGCCCGAAAGTCACTGGCCTGGCTCATCGTCGGCTTGCTGCTTTCGGGGGTCTACCTCTACTACTTCAGGGACCTCGTGGCACCTCGGCGCCCCTGACCCGCTGCTTCATTCACCACGCACCACCCAAACACCCAGCCCATCCTTTCCGGAGTCCCACTTGTTTTCTCAGATGGTGCTTCCCTTCCTCGCCCATGTCGGCACCTACCTGGCAGGCGTGCTCCTGCTCACCTTTCTCTTCGTAACCCTGGTCCGATGGTGCGAACGGCACCTTTCAATCAAAGACTCCCGACAGTCTCGATCCTGATCAGCAGCTCAACCGCCCTGACCCTGGAGATGGTTTCACCCTCCTGGATCCCTCCCATTGAACCAAACATTGAACCTGGCGACTGGAAGCCCATCACATGGCCGCGCCCCGTCCTCGGTTGACCTGGAGTGCTATTTGTTCCCTCCTCAGCTCACGCCGTTCCTCCTCACCCTCGCCATCAGCACGCTGATCGGTATTGGTCTGCGGGACTACTACGAGCAGGAGGGCAAGCGCGACACCTTCGGAACGGTCCGGACCTTCATCTTCCTGGGCCTGCTGGGCCACATGCTCTATCGGATCCCCGTCATCGGGCCCTATGCCTTCCTGGTCGGCATGGTCGTCGTCGGTCCCTTCCTGCTGGTCTACTACAACAACAAAGTCAGCCAGCAGAAGAGCCCTGGCCTCATCGGCGTGCTCATCGCACTGCTCACCTTCAGTGTGGGCCCGGTGGTCATCCACGAGCCGCACTGGTACCTGGTGGCCTTCGCCATCACCATCCTTTTTGTCCTCCATTCCAAGGGCCGCATCCGGCAGTTCACGGACCGGCTGGAAACCGGCGAGGTGGTGACGGTTTGCAAGTTCCTGGCGATCGCCGGGGTCATCCTGCCCTTGATCCCGGCCACTCCCCCCACTGGGGGCCTGGCAGGCCGGATCTTCACGATCCTGCCGGTGGGCCCCCACCAGATCTGGATGGCCGTGGTGGTCACCACCGCGATCTCCTATTTCGGCTATGTGCTGCAGACCTACCTCTACCCCAAGAAGGGCTTGCTGCTCACAGGGCTTATCGGTGGGCTCTACTCCAGCACCATGACGGTTCTGGTGATCTCCAAGAAGACCAAAGCCCACGACAGCCAGGCCAGGGAGGCGGCCGCCGCGATCATGCTGTCGACTCCCACCATGTACCTGCGGATCCTGTTCCTGGTGGCAGCCTTCATGCCTCTGGGTGCCGTCCGGCTGCTGCCGCCCTTCCTGCTCCTGGCGCTTCTGTCGGGTGGCTACGCCTGGTGGTTGCGCCGGGGCGAGGCTGGCGCAACCGAGCCCGCTGCCGCGTCCACTGAAGTGGTGGTGAAGGAGCGGAACCCGCTGGAACTGAACGCCGCGCTCCTCTTCGCCCTCATGTTCGTCACCGTGGCCCTGGTCACCAAACTCGTGCTCTTCCGCTTCCAGGAACTGGGGCTGCGCATGCTGTCCTTCCTGGTGGGCGCCTCGGACATCGTGCCCTTCATCGTGTCGGTCCTGCAGGGGAACCTGGGCATCGGCGCCAACCAGATCCTGCAGGCGATCGTCATCGCCACCGCCTCCAACAATGTCATGAAGGCGGCCTATGTCTTTGCCTTCGGGCACCGCCAGACGGCCCGCCTCACCGCCTTCGGCATGGCGGGCATCGTCACCCTGTCCTTCCTCTACGCCGCCCTGGCTTTCTAGGCCCTGCGGCCCCTTCCACCCCCCTCCCAAGGAGCACTCCCATGTCTGACGTCTTTGCCAAGAACGCCGCCACCTCCGCTGACGATGCGCTGAAACTCATTCCCCGCGCCGAATTCCGGGCCTTCGGCCTCGGTGTCATCGACCTCGTGAAAGAGAAGATGTGGAACGGGAAGACCATCCTCTTCCAGGCCCGCCGGATGCCCGCCGAAACCTATTTCCTGTCGGCGAAC
>JAYVRY010000107.1:0-2170 GCA_043775845.1 Acidobacteriota bacterium | reverse complement strand
AGGGCACATAGCTCACGGGCACGCCCGCACGCTCGGGATCGCCCTCGGGCAGCGGGATGGAAGCATCCGTGAGGGCCGAGCCGCCGATGGCCTTCAAGGTGTCGAAACCGATGATGAGGCGGCGGTGGGCGGGCACGTTGTAGAAGTCGGCGATGTCACGGAAGGCCTGCTTCTCCCGGGCTTGGGTGCGCTGGCCGTAGTCCGCGTGAAGCAGGGCCAGTTCGTAACCCTGGGCCTTCGCCATGGCCGCAGTCACGCAGCTGTCCATGCCACCGGAGAGGGAGACGACGGCGAGTTCAGCCACGGGTGATTCCTTCGGCCCAATGTTCCAATTCATCCATCTTGCGCTGAAGCCTTTCGGCTTCAGCGTTATCTTCCGCCTTTGGCGGAAGCTGGTAGGGAACGCCATACCGGATGGTGCAGGTCGCGAACGGCAGTGGGATGACCATGCGATCCCAGGTGCCCAGTTCAAAGGAGCGGTCGAAGGCCAGGGTCACGGGCACGATCCAGGCGCCTGTCTTGCGGGCCAGGGCGGTGACGCCAGGTTTCAGTTCCATGAGCGGGCCGCGCGGTCCATCCGGCGTGATGCCGAAATCCCAGCCCTGCTTCACGGCCTGGATCATGCGCACCAGGGCCTTGGCGCCATCGTCGCTGGCGGTGCCGCGCACGGCGTGGATGCCGAACCAGCGCCAGGTGGCGGCGCTGCGCTCGCCATCCTTGCTATCACTCGACAAAATGGCCACGCCACGCCCTCGGCGGAGGAAAGGATAGGCCAGGGGCATCATGAAGAGCCGCCGGTGCCAGAAGGCGAGGATGAACCGCTCGTCGCGGACGACCACATCTTCCACCGCCTCGAAGCCCACCCGTTTGACGCGCAGGGTGTGGGACCAAAGCTTCGACAGGAAGGCCACCAGGAAGGGCACGGCCCGGAAATTAACCCACACGGAGAGGGGCGAGCCCAGGGGCCGCCCCCGCTCGGCGATGGCCACGCGGGCGACCATCAGGATTGGCCCCGCATGAGATCTTCGCGGGTGATGGGATACAGGTTGCCGCAGTAATCACAACGCACCTCCAGGGGCGCCTCGCCCTGGAAGAGGTCCGCCTTCTGCGCGTCGGGGAAGCGGCGGAGCGTCTCCAGAAGGGCTTCCCGGGTGCAGCGGCAGCGGTAGGCGAGATCCACCGAGGCCAGTTCCTCGGTGCCTTCGCCCTGGGACACCCAGGAGGTCAGGAAGTCCGTGGTGCGCTCCCAGAAGGGCACCACGTCGAGGCCTTCGATGGCCTGCACCAGGCGCGCCAGGCGAGCCGGGGGGCAGTTCGGCAGCAGCTCCACCAGGAGGCCGCCCGCTTCGCCCGTGCTGGCATCGCACCAGAGGCTGAGGCTGGCCTGGATCTGCTCCGAGCTCTGGAGGTAGTGCTCCACTTGTGTCTGGATGCCGCCTTCGACCAGCTCAAGATTGCCGATATAGGGCTGGCCCGCGACATTAGAGCGCATCACCTGAAGCACGCCAGGGGCGGCGATCCAGTCCGAAGCTTCGGCGTTGCCGAGGTCGAGCACACCGCGAATGGTGCCATCGGGCCAGCAGTCGGCCACCACGGCCTTGGCGCGGCCGGAGCCCTTCACGAGGAGTTGCAGGCGTTCTTCAAAGACCGTGCGGCCCTGCAGAAGGGCCGTGGCCGAGAGCAGTTCGGTAAGGCAGGCGCAGGCCTCGGGATCCAGGTGCGGATGCCCGCGCCGGACGCCGTCCCACAGGGGGCTGGCGTCCAGGGAGGACATGCGGATGTGGTGGTCCTTCGTGAGGGACTTGACCACCCGGGCCTGATGGATTGGTTCGTTCATGCAGTGCCTTTGTCAGGGGCGGTGAATCGTTACCAGCCGATCTGGCGCCCCTTGTTTTCCTTTTCGAGCCAGGCCATGAGGGGCTTGAAGTATTCCATCATGGCGCGGGTGGAAAGGTCCTCGCCGGTGGCTTCCTTCAGCACCTTGCGCCAGTCTTCCGTGGCGCCCTTGGCCAGCACCTTCTTCAGGAAGGCGCCCACTTCCTTGTTCCCGGCATAGTTGGTGGCGCGGGGATCCTGGTGGAGGATCTTCTTGGCGATGTGATCGTGCATCTGGAACTTGAAGACCGTGGCCCAGCCGTAGCTGTAGTAGTAGGCGGGATTGTCGTTGATG
>JAYVRY010000106.1:0-27054 GCA_043775845.1 Acidobacteriota bacterium | reverse complement strand
GTGGCGCGGGGGGGCTGGGTACGGCGACACAGGTGACTCCTGACAGGCCTGGGGAAGGACTTGAGTCTAACGGGCTTCCATGGGTTTCCCAAGGGGGCGGTCCTCAGGCTGGAGATGGGATCCTACGCGTGATGTGGAATGATGGAGGGAGATGTTCCCATCTGTCTTCTCCGGAGCGCTTGTCGCGTGCGTCTGATTTCCCTCGAACTCCATGGTTTCAAATCCTTCGCCGATGCCCAGAAGCTCAGCTTCCCCGGGGGCATGACGGCGGTGGTGGGGCCGAATGGTTGCGGCAAATCGAACATCTCCGACAGCCTCGCCTGGGTGCTGGGTGAGCAGCGGGTCTCGATGCTTCGTGGTTCGGAGATGGCCGATGTGATATTTGCGGGCACGGCCCAGCGCCGCGCCACGGGCATGGCCGAGGTGAAGCTGGTTCTGGAAATGCCCGATCCCGCTTTGCCAGGGGCCACCCGGGAGGTGGTCATTTCGCGCCGTCTCTACCGCGATACGGGCAGCGAGTACCGCATCAACGGCCGCGAGGCCCGGCTCAAGGATGTCCAGGATCTGCTCATGGACACGGGCATGGGCACACGGGCCTACAGCTTCATCCAGCAGGGCCAGATCGATCTCATCCTCAGCAGCAAGCCCAAGGATCGGCGCCTGCTGCTGGAAGAGGCTGCGGGCATCACCCGCTATAAGGTGCGCCGTGCCGATGCGGAGAAGCGCCTGGACGAAACCAAGGCCAACCTCCAACGGCTCGATGACATCCTCTTCGAACTGAACAAGCAGATGGAGTCGCTCCGGCGCCAGGCCTCCAGGGCCCGGAAGGCCAAGGAACTGGATACCGACATCAAGGCCACCCAGCGCATCCTGCTGGCGGGCAAGGCGGTGGAACTGGAGGCGGCCAAGCTCCGCATCCTCGATGCGCTGGATCAAACCGAACGCCGGGTGGCGGAACTCACTGTCCAGGTATCTGAAAAAGCCTCCGAAGTGGAGGCCCTGCGCTTGTCCGTGGACGAGCAGCAGCAGGCCCAGGCGAAGCGGCACAGTGCCATGCTGGGCCTGGATCAGCGGTTGCAGCTGGCGGAGCAGGAACGCGGTTTCCAGGAAGAGCGCCGGGCTGAGGCCATGGGGCAGCGCGGCCGCCTGCAGGAGCGCATCCAGGCCCTGTCGGATCGCTTGGCTGAAACTGGCGATTCCTTCACAGCCCTCGAGGCCCTGCTGAAGGAAGCGGCGGAGCGTTTAGGCGTCTGTGAGACCGACCTGGCCAAGGCCGAAGAGCTGGCCGCGCTGGCCCAGGGTTCCCTGCGCCACGAGGAGGCCGGACTCCAGGCCCTTCGGGAGAAGAAGGCCGAGAGTCAGAAAGAGGCGGCGGCCCGCCAGAAACAACGCCTGGCCTTCCAGAGCCAGATCGCCCAGCTGGAAGGGCGTCTTGATGCCCTCAACCACGAGGAGTCCGTCCGGGCCCCGCGTCTGGAGAGCCTCCAGGCGGAATCCGCCCAGGTGGAACGCAGCCTGGAAGGCCTGCTGTCCCAGCTGGAGCAGGCGGAAGAAGCAGCCTTCGACCAGCGCCGCCGGGCTGAGACCCTGGAAGAGACCCAGCGGGCCCTGGCCCAGGATCACCATCGCGCCGAGGCCGAACTGGATGCGGCCGAGCGACGCTTGCGGCAGATCTCCGACCTGCTCGCCCAAAGTTTCGGCGACGAGGAATTGAAGAAGGGCCTCACCTGGCTGCGCGAGCAGGGCGTTCGCCCGAACGCGCTGGTGGAGCTGTTGACCGTGGACGAGGCCATGCGCCCGGACCTGGAGCGGTTGCTGGGCACCTGGCTTCAGTCCCTTTCGGTGGATATGTTGGTGGCCGACCAGGCTTCCAGTGCCCCAGGGCACCTGCTCCTGGCCCTGGAAGGTGACGTGGCCGCGCCAGCCTGCCCGGATGGCTGCGAACCCTTGCGGTCTCAGATTCACTGGATCGGTTCCGAGCGGCCCCTCGGTGCATTGGTGGACCGCACCTTCCGCTGTTCCGATGAGGCTCTGCCAGGCCTGGCCCAGGTCCACCCCGACTTGGCCTTCGTCTCCCCTGCCTTCATCCGCCTGCCCTTTGGCCCACTGCAGCTGGGCGTGTCTGCCCCTGCCGCCTCGCCCTTGAAGCTGAGGGCAGAACAAGAAGAGGCCAACGGCACCCGGGAGGCCCTCCTGGATCGCCTGGAAGATCTGGAAACGCAGCGGGCCCGCGGCGGGGATGAATCCCGGGCGGCCCGGGAACGCTCCCTGGAAATCGATGAGGACCTGCGCGCCCTTCGGCGCCGGGCCGACACCCTGAAATCGCAGCGGACCTCACTCCAGGCCCAGCTATCGGAAATCCAGGCGGCCAGCGAGCGGGCCGATGCCCTCTGGGAGCAGATCGAGACGGAGATCAAGCGCCTGCAGGGACTGCTGCGCGACATTGATGAACATCCCGAAGAGGCTGGCGATGCGGCCTTGGAGGAGGCCATCAGCCAGGCCGAAACGCTGGTTCGCGAAGCCCGCCAGCGCCTCGATGAACGGCGCGACGAACGGTCGGGCGTGGCTCGGGGCCGCGACGCCGCCTGGGCGGAACGGGATGGCCACGAGCGCCACCTGCAGCTGGCTCAGCGGGGCCGCTTCGACCTGGAGGCCGAGCGCCAGCGTCTCGAGGCCGAGGTGAACGAACAGATGGATCGGGTGGAGGCCTGCAACCTTCGCCTCACGGAACTGGAGGCCGAATCTCAGCGCCTCCTGCAGGAACGCGAAACCGTTCAATCCGTGGCCCGCGAGGCCCAGCCCAAACTCGAACTGGATCAGGAAACCCTCCGCGTTCATGAGCGTTCGGCGCGCGAGTTCCAGGAAGCCCTGGAGAACGCCCGTGCCCAGCACCAGGAAGTGTTGATCCACGGGGCGCAGGTTCAGGGCAGCCAGGAGGCGCTGGCCAAGGAAGTGGAGCTGGCGCTGGGGCTGGAAGTGCCGGCCTTCCTGGCGGGGCTCAGCGAAGCGGAACGGGAAGCCTGGGAGGAAGGCGAACTGATCCACCAGACGCGGTTGAACGAACTTCAGGGCCGGCGCATGGAGCTGGGTGGCGTGAATCCCCTGGCCATCCAGGAGCTGGAGGAAGCCGAGACCCGCATGTCCTTCATGAATGAGCAGCGGGCCGATGTCACCACCGCCATCGACAACCTGGAGGCCACCATCCAGGAGATCAACGCCACCAGCGAGGAACGGTTCAAGGAGGCCTTCGACTTCGTGAACGCCCGGTTCCAGGAGGTCTTCCGCGAGGCCTTCGGTGGGGGCAGCGCCCAGCTCAGCCTCGAAGACCCCAAGAACCTGCTGGAGTGCGGCATCGAGATCACCGCCCAGCCCCCCGGCAAGACCGCCAAGGCCCTCACCCTGCTCAGCGGCGGTGAGAAAGCCCTCACGGCCATTTCACTGCTCTTCGCCATCTTCCACTACAAGCCCAGCCCCTTCTGCGTGCTGGATGAGGTGGACGCCCCCCTCGACGAAGCCAACGTGGGCCGCTTTGCCGCCATGGTGCAGAAGATGAAGGCGGACACCCAGTTCATTGTCATCACGCACCAGAAGCCCACCATGGTGGCGGCCGACACCCTCTATGGCGTCACCATGGAAGAGGCAGGCTGTTCCCGGCTGGTGAGCGTCCAATTGCGGGAAGCCGAAGCCCTGGTTTGAGGGGTCTACGCGGTCATTTTCGTGTGTCGAAAAGGTATTGACAGGCTGGCTTTCGCCCCTAGAGGGTTGTGACAAAAGGGCCTTTTTTATGTCAATACGAAAGAAAGCGGAAATTGTGGAAAACCCTGAGCTTGTACCGCTCGGCAGTTTCTGCTAGCGTCCACAATGTAAGTATTGAAAACAATAAATTAATATTGATTCAGATTTGCCCCGTTGACGGTGGGAAGTCCATATCCGTGCAGGGTTTAGCATGCCCAAAAGGGGGCAATCCGCAGGCTTTTCCACAGGCCTCAGGGCCCCCCACGTAACTACCTGGAAAGGCAGGGGTGACACGGCTGTGACGGGAGTGAAACCTACTCCTCCGACTCGTCGAGCAGGAATCCCGGGCGGAGCCACTCACGAATGGTGTCGTCGGTCACACCCAGGTTTGCCAGGTGTTCGGTGGCCATTTTGAGGCTCTGGTCTTCCTCGCGACAGATGAGCAGGCGTTGCTTCCAGGCCTCGGTGGCCCGGGCCCGCAGTTCCGGCTCACCGTGGCCCATGCGCTTCTCGAGCACGAAGCCCAGGTTGTTGGCCGCCTTGCGGTGCTGGGGTTCCAGGACCAGGGCCTTCTCGTAGGCCTCGGTGGCTTCCTTCCACTTCTTGAGGACCTCGAGGGCCACGCCCTTGGCGTTCCAGACATCGGCATCCTGGGGGGCCAGGGCCATGGCCTGATCCACCATGGCGGTCTGATCCTCCCGGCGGTTGGCGAAGCGGTAGACCTCGGACAGGCCCAGGTAGGCGCTGTACTCGCCCGGGTCCAGTTCCAGGGCCTGCAGGAAGGCCTGTTCCGCGGCAGCGCCTTGGCGGGTTTCCACCAGGACATAGCCCAGCTGCACTTGCAGGTCGGCGGCATCGGGTTCGCGCATGAGGGCTTCGCGGTAGCAGCGGAGCGCATCATCCCAGCGCTCCTCCTCTCGCGCCATGTCGCCCAGGGCCGCCCAGGGGTTCGAGGCTTCCGGATCGGTCTCAGTGGCCAGGCTGAAGTAGGACACGGCGCCGTCACGGTCACCCATGTCGCGCTTGATCTCGCCCAGCAGGGCCTGGGCTTCCGCCAGTACCGGCGCCGGGGGGGCCAGGAGCATGAGGGTGTGGAGCTGTCCTTGCGCCAGTTCCAGGTGGCCCTGTTCGCTGAAGATTTCCGCGAGAATGAAGAAGCTGGCGGGATCACAGGCATGCAGGCTGCGGGCCCGGTGGATGCAGCGCATGCCCTCTGCCAGTTCGCCCCGCTTCAGCAGGAGTTCGCCCAGGGCGTGCCAGCCCCAGTAGTAGGATCCATCGGCGGCTAGCGCGGCCACGAGCTGGGCCTCGGCTCCTGCGAAATCCCCCAGCTGCTCCATGGCGATAGCCAAAAGACGCAGGGTTCGCGGGTCTTTCGGATTGAGACTGAGGGCCTTCAACAGCCAGGCCTTGGCCTCGGGCGCATGGTTCAGGTGCAGTTGGACGAGTCCAGCCAGCTCCAGGCATTTCGGATCCTGGCCGTTCAGCTGCAGCGCCTGCTGCAGCGCAAGCTCCGCGCCATCCAGATCCTGGATCAGCAGCCGCAGATAGCCGATGTTGCGGAGGTAGCCGCCGTTCTTGGGATGTTCATCCCGCAGAGATTCCAGCAGCCCCAGCAGTTCCTGACCCTCCTCCTCGCCCGCGTGGTCGCTGAAGCAGAGGAGCCGCTCGAACCAGGCTTCGGCATGGGAGCGATCCTCGGCCAGCAATTGCTCCAGAATCTCCCTGGCTTCTTCATGCCGGGAGCGCCCGTTGAGGGCGCGCGCCAGGGCGAGACGCTCTTCATAGGTCTTTCCTGCGGCGTTCATGAGGGCCGTCAGGCCGGGATCTAGCAGATTGAGCCAGGGGCGTGCCATGGGATGCCTCGTGAGAAGGTTCAGGGTATCACCCAAGGGAGGTAGCGAGTCCGTCGCATAGCAGGCGCGCCATTGCCTCTCGTGTTTCCAACGTGGCGGAGCCCAGGTGGGGCAGGAGCACCGTGCGGGGCGCGGTCAACCAGCGCGGATGGACGCAGGGTTCACCCTCGTACACATCCAGCCCGACACCACCGAGATGACCCGTTTCCAAAAGATCGATGGCGGCATTCTCATCCAAAATGCCGCCGCGGGCCGTGTTGATGATCACGGCGCCGCCGGGCAGGGACATGAGGGCAGAGCGGTCGAGCAATCCGCGGGTCTGGTCTGTGAGAGGGCAGTGGAGGGAGAGCACGGCGCTGCAAGCCAGCAGCTCCGGGAGGGGCAGCCGGGACGCCTGGCCTGCCCCGAAGTCCACCACACCACCGCTGCCGTCGCGGTCCCAGAAGAGGGGCCTCAGGCCCAGAGCCCAGGCCCGTCGCGCGAAGGCCTGGCCGATGGGGCCGCTGCCGAGGATGCCACAGGCCTTGCCGACGAGGCCGGGGCCCAGCAGTTGATCCGGGGCCCAGCCTTGCCATTGGCCGGAACGCACCAGGGCTTCGCCTTCGGCCACGCGGCGCGTCAGGGCCAGCAGCAGGGCCAGGGCGATGTCGGCGGTGGCGTCGGTCAACACGCCGGGTGTGTTCACCACCGTGATGCCGCGGGCCTGGCAGGCTGTCACGGGAAGGTGGTTCACCCCCACGGAGTAGGTTCCGATGGCCTTGAGCTTCGGGGCCGTTGCCAGGTCTGCTTCGGTGAGCGGCTCCGAGAGCATCACCACCAGGGCTTCGGCTGTGGGCAGGGCAGCGTTCCACGCGTGGGATCGGAAGGCTGCGATACCCAGCTCCGGATAGCGTGAGCCCAACTGGGCCAGGGCGGGGCCCACGAGAGGTGAGGTGGAGAGGATGCGGATGCTCATCGCTGGAGGGCCTTCAGGGCGAGACGGATGGCCTCCGCCAGGGCCGGCTTCGCGGCGCGGAGTTCGGCCACCACGGGCAGCACCGAATCCTCTTTGAAGCCCAGATTGGTGAGGGCCGAACGCAGACTCTCTTCCCAGGGATCACCGGACGGAACGCCGGTGAGGCCATCCAGGCCCGACAGTCCACCCATCTTTTCCGAGAGCTCGAAACACATCTTCTCGGCGGTCTTCTTGCCCACACCGGGAATGCGGGTGAGCACCTTGACATCGCGGCTGCGGATGGCCTGCACCAGGTCCTCAAGCGAAAGCGCCCCAAGGGCGGCCAGCGCCATCTTGGGTCCCACGCCATCCACCTTGATGAGCATCCGATAGAGTTCCCGTTCCTGGGGAGTCGAGAAACCCAGCAGCGAGATCTCGTTTTCGCGCACCAGCAGTTCGGTGTGGAGCACCACCTGGGCGCCCACCTCGGCCAGCAGCCCATAAGTGGAAAGGCTGATGGCAGCCGCGTAGCCCACCCCTCCACACTCCACGAGGGCGAGGTTCGGCAGTTTCTGGATGAGTTCCCCGCGCAGGCGTCCAATCATGATTCGAGGATACCTGAAGCGCCCTTGCTGGGGTCTTGGAGCCTGAGGCATTCACGCGGGTGGTTAAATGGATCACCCCACATCCACCACGAGGCGCTGCCATGACCTACCTCGACGATGACCGTGACGTTCGATTCAACCTTTTGGAGTGGCTGGATCTCGATGCGGTGCTCAAGGGGGTTTCCTACCAGGACGTGGACAGGGAGCAGCTGGGCATGGTGCTGGACGAGGCCCTGAAGGTCGCCAAGGGCAGCATCGCGGGGTGCAACGAAACGGGCGATCGGGTGGGCGCACAGCTCGAGCACGGGAAGGTCCGCCTGCCGGAGGGGTTCGCCGAGGCCTTCCGCGATATCGCTTCGGGGGGCTGGATCAGCGCCACCATGAATCCTGAGTTCGGTGGCATGGGGTTGCCGGAATCCGTGGGCACCGGCATCAGCGAGTTCCTCATGGGGGCCAATACCTCCCTGGGCCTCATGGTGCTCCTCACGCGTGGCTCCGCCCATCTCATCGAGGCGTTCGGAAGCGAGGCGCTCAAGGCGACTTTCTGTGAGCGGATGTATTCCGGAGTGTGGACCGGAACCATGTGCCTGACGGAAGCCGGCGCCGGCAGCGATCTGGGCGCGCTCATCACCAAGGCCGTGCGCCAGGGCGATGGGACCTACCTCATCAGCGGCGAGAAAATCTTCATCACCAGTGGTGACCACGAACTCACGCCCAACATCATCCATGCTGTTCTGGCCCGCACGCCCGATGCTCCGGCGGGGCCCAAGGGGCTCAGCCTCTTTGTGGTGCCAAAGATCCGCGTGAATCCCGATGGCAGTCTGGGCGGGCCCAATGATGTGGCCTGCGTCGGCATCGAACACAAGCTGGGCATCCACGGCTCGCCCACCTGCAGCCTTCTGTTCGGGGGCGAGGGAGCCTGTCAGGGCTTCCTCCTGGGCCAGGAAGGGCAGGGGCTGGCCCACATGTTCCAGATGATGAACGCCGCACGGTACGAGGTGGGCGTGCAGGGCCTGGGCAACGCCTCGGCTGCGCACCAGGCGGCCCTGGCCTACGCGAAGGAGCGCCTCCAGGGGCGAGGACCTGGCGCGGACAAAGCAGGAGGGCAGTCCCTCATCATCGAACACCCTGATGTGCGGCGGATGCTACTCATGCAGTCGGCCTATGTGCAGGCCATGCGCGCGCTGGCATCGTACACAGCCTGGTGCATGGACATGGCCCATGTTTCCGAAGGCGAGGAGCGGGATCGCTGGCAGGGGCTGGTGGAGCTGCTCACGCCCATCAGCAAGGCCTGGTGCTCCGATTGGGGCTTCCGGGTGACGGAGTGGGCCCTCCAGGTCTACGGTGGCTACGGCTACACCATGGATTACCCGGCGGAACAGTATCTGCGGGACTGCAAGATCGCCTCCATCTATGAAGGCACCAACGGCATCCAGGCCCTGGATCTCGTAGGGCGAAAATTCCGCATGCAGGACGGCAAGCCCGTGAAGGCCCTCCTGGCCCAGGTGGCGACCGGCGTCGAGGCCTTGGCTGCCGATCCTGTTCTTGGGCCCTCGGCCCTCCAGCTCAAGGAGGCCCTGAAGGCCCTCAGTGCTGTCCTCACCCAGGTGCCAGCTCGTGCGAACGGCATGCTGCTCACGGTCCTGAACGCTGTGCCGGTGCTGGACATGATGGGCCATGTGCTCGGCGGCTTCCTGCTGCTTCAGCAGGCAGCCCTGGCCAAAACCAAGGGCGTGGCACTCCAGCGCGAGCGGGGCGTGGCCGAAGGAGATGCTGCGGCCCTCAAGGCCCTGCTGTCGGAAAGCCGCGAGGCCGCTTTCTACCACAACAAGGTGCAGGTCGCGATCCACTTCGCCCATCGCGGCCTTCCCCTGGTGGCCGCCCAGGCTACCGCCATTCTCAGCGGGGAGACTGCCCCCATGGATGCGGTCTTCTAGCCATCAGACTTACAAGAACAAGTACCTGGATGACTCAGGGAGCCTACGATCGGTGGAATGACGACTTCTGCCCTTAGGATGGCGAGGTCGTCTCAGGAGACAGGAACGGCGGCCCGAAGACCGCCGTGACTTGGGACTGGTGGACCTGATCAGGATCGAACTGACGACCTCTGCATTGCGAACGCAGCGCTCTCCCAGCTGAGCTACAGGCCCACGAAGCTCCAGTTTAGCGGGCTGGCAGCCTGCGTCAATGGTGCCTCCTTCATGTGAAAGGCCGCCCGGTTGGGCGGCCTTTCAGGGCGTCAGTGACTTGGCTTACATGAGGCTCTTCATGATCTCATCCAGCACGGCGGGGCTGGGCTTCAGCACGTCCTCGCCCAGGCTGGCCAGGGGCTCATCCACCAAGTTCAGCACCTGGGGCAGGGGGGGCTGGATGGGGTTGATGTAGAGGAGGCCCGTGAGGAATTCACCCTTCTCCATGGATTCGTGGATGGCCTTCATGGCGCCGAAGCGGTCGGTGGGATCGTAGCTCTCATGGATGGCCTTGATGGCCACCTTGGAGCCGTCGGGGAAGGTCACAACCTCGGTACCGCCGGCGGGAATCTCCACGTCCTCCACCTCGGAGTACTGGACGAAGCCCAGATCGTGGAGGGGGAAATCGTGGTCCTTCACGTGCTTGTAAGAGCGAGTGGAGGCATCGTGGTTGTTGAAGGTGACGCAGGGGCTGATGATGTCCAGCACCACGGTGCCCTCGTAGGCGAAGGCGGCCTTCATGATGGCGTTCAGCTGCTTGGGATTGCCGGAGAAACAGCGGGCCACGAAGCCGCAGCCCAGTTCAATGGCCAGGGTGCAGGGATCAATGGGCGGCAGGTCGTTCTTGGCCCCCGACTTGAGGAAGGCGCCCTTGTCGGCGGTGGCGGAGAACTGGCCCTTGGTGAGGCCATAGACACCGTTGTCCTCGATGATGTAAATCATGGGGATGTTGCGGCGCACGGCGTGGACGAACTGGCCCATGCCGATGGACATGGAGTCGCCGTCGCCTGACACGCCGATATTGATGAGGTTCCGGTTGGCCAGGGAGGCGCCGGTGGCGATGGCGGGCATGCGGCCGTGGACGCTGTTGAAGCCCCAGCCCTGATTGATGAAGTAGGCGGGTGTTTTCGACGAGCAGCCGATGCCGGAATACTTGGTGACCCGGTGGCCCTCGATGTTGGATTCGAAGGCGGCGTTGATGATCTGGGCCGTGATGGCGTCGTGGCCGCAGCCGGCGCAGAGCGTGGACTTGGAGCCTACATAGTCCTGCTTGGTGAAACCGAGCTTGTTGGTGGGAGCGGCAGGGGTGGGAGCGTTGGGAGTGGCGGTGGTCATGGTCGGCTCCTCTTACTTCTGCTCGAAGGCGGTGATCTGATCCACGATGCACTTGGCGTCGATGGCGTGGCCGTTGTAGTGGAGGACGCTCTTGAACTTGGTGGCGAACTCGGGATAAGTCTCACGGAAGAGGTTGGCCATCTGGCCATCGCGGTTCTGCTCGACCAGGTAGACCACCTTCTTCTCCTTCACGAAGGCATCGATTTCAGCCGTGAAGGGCAGGGCGCGCAGGCGCAGGTAGTCGGTCTTGATCCCGTTCTCGGCCAGGATGTCCTGGGCTTCGATCACGGCCGGATCGCTGGAACCGAAGGCGAGCACGCCCAGGTTCGAGCCCTGGTTGCGGAAGATCGGCGTGGGCACGTGGGTCTTGGCCGTTTCGTATTTCTTCTTCAGCCGGTCCACGATCTGGACGTAGTCCTCGGGCTTTTCGGAATACTGGGCGTATTCGTTGTGGCCGGAACCGCGCGTGAAGTAGGCGCCCTTGCCGCCGGGGGTGCCGGGCAGGGAGCGGTAGCAGATGCCATCGCCATCCACGTCCTTGTAGCGGCCCCAGTCCTTGGCCTCGGCCAGCTGCTGCTCGTTGAGCACCTTGCCGCGATCGTAGGGCTTGGTGGGATAGGCGAAGGGTGTTGATGACCAGTTCTGCATGCCCAGGTCGAGATCGGTGACCACGAAGATGGGGGTCTGGAAACGCTCGGCCAGATCGAAGGCGTCATAGGCGAACTGGAAGCACTCCTCCATGTTGCCGGGGTAGAGGTTGATGTGCTGGGTGTCGCCGTGACTGCACTTGGCGCAGAGTTCCACATCGGACTGCTGGGTGCGCGTGGGCAGGCCCGTGCTGGGGCCCGTGCGGGCCACATTGAAGAACACACCGGGGGCTTCCACGTAGTAGCCCAGGCCGATGAACTCGCTCATGAGCGACACGCCGGGACCGGCCGTGGAGGTCATGGAACGGGCACCGGCCCAGCCGGCGGCGAGGGTCACACCCGCAGAGGCGAGCTCATCTTCCATCTGCACGATAGCCACCGTGGACTTGCCTGTCTTGGGATCGATGCGGTATTCCTCGGCGTAATCGATGAAGGTCTCGACCAGGCTGGAGGCAGGGGTGATGGGGTACCAACCCACGACCGTGCACCCGGCGAAGAGGGCGCCCAGGGCGCAGGCTTCGTTGCCGTCCACGATGATGAGGCCCTGGGTCTTGTTGTCGCGCACGACCTTGATGTGGTCCTGGTCCTGGAGGTTCTCCATGGCCCAGTCGTAGCCAGCAACGGCGGCGGCCTGATTGATTTCGATGGCCTTGGCCTTGCCCTTCAGCTGCTTGGAGATGGCGTTCTTGACTTCGTTCATGTCCACGCCGAGCAGACGAGCCGCCACGCCCACGTAGATCATGTTCTTCACGAGCTTATGCAGCTTTGGCTCGGGGCAGGAGGCGGTCACCAGTTTCTGGAAGGGCACGGGAATGTAGGACAGATCAGAACGGAGCTTGTCCAGCTGCAGGGGCTCGTCGTAGATCACCAGGGCGCCGGCATCAGATTTGGCGATGTCTTCCTTGGCAGTCTCGGCATTCATGAGGATCAACATTTCGTTGCTGGCCTTGCGGGCCACGTAGCCCTTGGCGCTGGCGCGAATGGTGAACCAGGTGGGCAGGCCCGCGATGTTCGAGGGGAACAGGTTCTTGCCACTGACGAAGACGCCCATCTGGAAGATGGCACGCAGGAGAACGGTGTTCGCCGTCTGGGAACCCGATCCGTTGACGGTGGCCACCTGGATGGAAAAATCATTGATCCTGGTTTTCGCTCCTCCGGCGGGGGTAGGGGCGACAAGACTGGCAGTCATGGGTACTCCTTTCACAGGGCAGAACGCAGGCGTCGAAGAGGGCCTAAAGATGACGAATAGGGCGTAAATACTTGATCCTCAAGGCCGTCTATCAGTATGGCAGAGGTCCCGGAGACGTTCTATCCAAGGTCTTCCCGGGGCAGATTCGGGGTGTCTTAAATAAAGCGAAAAAAAAGGGATTGACGACCTTCGAATCAACTCCTACCTTGGAACTCATGAAAGCCAGCGATCTCACCAAACGTCAGCAGGCCGTGCTGAAGTTCATCCGCACCTTTGTGCAGAACGAAGGGCGGAGCCCCACCCTGGCCGATATTGCCAAGGGCGTGGGTTCCAGTGCCGTGTCCACCATCCACAAGCATGTCCAGCACCTCATGGACAAGGGCTTCCTCGTCCGCAGCCACGGGAAGGGCAACAACCTGGTGGTGGCCACCGAAAAAGCCGAGGAGGTTCTGCCTCCCCGGACGGGCCGTACCGAGGCCCGGGCCGAAGCGGCGCCCATCGTGCGGATCTTCCCCTTCTGCGGCGATGTGGCCGCGGGCTCGCCCATCCTGCCGGAAAGCCGGGCCCTGCCCATCGAAGTGCCCAACAGCATCCACCGGCAGCGGGATGAACTTTTCGTGCTGCGTGTGCGGGGCGATTCCATGATCGACGACGCCATCCTGGATGGCGATCTGGTGGTGTTGCAGCGCAAGGGCGAGTATCGGAACGGGGACCGCGTGGTGGCCCTCATCGACCGAGAGGAAGTCACCCTCAAGGAGTTCCGTCGCGATACCAAGGGCGTCTGGCTCATTCCCCACAATTCCGAACTCCAACCGCACTGCTACTCCCCCCAGCAAATCGACATCCAGGGCGTGCTCGTGGGAGTCATGCGCAGCTGCTGAGGACCGAAAAAATCAAGAGAAAAAGAATTGAAATAAGCGGAGAGCTGAAGGGCTGAGGAAAGCGGAGAAAGATCTTTTGTTCTCCGCTTTCCTCAGCTACTCCGCAAACCTCCGCTTATTGAATGCCTTTCCCATGAATACCAGGATGCCTGATCAGGGCAATCGATCCCGGATGGCCTTGCCCATGGCACTGGTGCTCAGGGTGCCCCCAAGATCCCGGGTCTTGGCGCCTGAGGCCAAGGCATGACTCACGGCCGTCTCCAGGCCCTTGGCCTCGGCTTCCCAGCCCAGGTGGCGGAACAGCAGGGCTGTGCTGAGGATCATGCCGGTGGGGTTGGCCAGGCCCTTCCCGGCGATGTCCGGGGCCGAACCATGGACCGGTTCGGCCAGGGCCTTGCAGCGGAAGTGACTGACGGGCGCCCAGCTGAGCGAAGGCGCCACGCCCATGCCGCCGATGAAGGCCGCGCAGAGGTCGCTGATGAGGTCACCCAGGTAGTTGTCGGCCGCGATGATGCCAAAGGTGGTGGGGTCCTGTACGAGGGCGCAGAGCAGCGCGTCGGCATGCATGCTGCGGGCGGTCACCCGAGGGAACTCTCGGCGGAGCTCTTCGAAGACCCGCAGCCACAGCCCATGTCCATGCTTGAGCACGTTGGCCTTGTGGGCGAGTGTCAGGGGGCGTTGACGAGCCTCGGCCCGCTGGAAGGCCGCATGGAGCAGGGCTCTGACCGCCGGTTCCGTGTGGATGGCCAGATCCACTGCGCGGCCTGGTTCCGTGGTGCCCTGAAGGCAGTAGGGACCTTCCGTGTTCTCCCGGAACACTTCGATATCGAGGGTGCTGTGCCGGGGATCGGTGGAACCGGAACAGGGGCGGAAATTCACTGTGAGGGCCAGTCCCTGCCGCAACCGCAACAGGATCTCCTCGGCGTGACGACCATCGGGAACGCGGGGATCCCCCACCGCGCCGAACAGGATGGCGTCGAAGTGATCCCTCAGCTCTGCAAAGGCGGACTCGGGCAGGGTCTCCCCCGTGGCCAGGAAATGCTCAGCGCCATGGGGAAAGAGGATGGACTCGAGCTGCCTGCCCCGAGACCTCGCCCAGTCCAGGCAGGGTTGGGCCTCGGCCATGACCTCTCCACCGACCCCGTCGCCGGGAATGAGGGCCAAGCGAAGCGGTTTGTCCAAGTCTGCTTCTCCTTCCGAAGAGCCGATGGTGCCACACTCCAACAGTTTTCATGAGGTTCGCATGCATCGGAACTGGAGGGTTGGAATGGGAATCATGACCATGCTGGGGCTTGCCGCGGCGACAGAGCTCAAAGAAGGTGCCAAGGCCCCGGCCTTTGAGGCACAAGATCAACATGGCGCAACCATCCGCCTGTCTGACTTCCAGGGCAAGGCGGCCGTGGTGCTCTACTTCTATCCCAAGGACGACACGCCCGGCTGCACGGCCCAGGCCTGCAGCCTGCGGGATGGCTTCGGGGCGATCCAGGTCGCGGGGGCGGTGGTGCTGGGGGTGAGTGCCGACTCCACCCAGAGCCACAAGGCCTTTGCGGAGAAGTTTCACCTGCCCTTCAGTATCCTGGCCGACCCGGACAAGCGCATCATCGAGGCCTATGGCGTGAAAATGCCCCTGATCGGATTCGCCCAACGTGTGACTTTCATCATCGACCGCAAGGGTATTGTCCGGAAAGTCATCACAGACACCAGGACCAAGGATCACGACCGGCAGGTGCTGGGTTTCCTGAAGGAGATTTCCTAGGGGATTCCTGCATTTGCATTGAGTCCATGGCACCTTCCAAGTTAGACTTCCGAGAACCACGCGAGGTCAAGAAATGGTGTTCTTCAACCACGCCACCCGGCAGATGACGGCGAAAATCGTCTATTACGGCCCGGGTCTGTGTGGAAAAACCACCAACCTCAACACCATCTACGGCAAGACGAGCCAGAAGGCCCGCGGCGAGATGGTGAGCCTCAACACCGAGACGGACCGCACCCTCTTCTTCGATCTGCTGCCCATGGATGTGGGCATGGTGGGCGGTTTCAAGACCAAGCTCCAGCTCTACACCGTGCCTGGCCAGGTCTTCTACAACAGCACCCGGAAACTCGTGCTGAAGGGCGTGGACGGCATCGTCTTCGTGGTGGACAGCCAGACGCCCATGCTGGATGCCTGCAAAGAGAGCTACTTGAACCTCGAGGAAAACCTCCGGGAGCTGGGCCTGAACCTCGGGGAGATTCCCACGGTCTTCCAGTGGAACAAGCGGGATCTGCGCAACGTGGTCCCCGTGCAGGAACTGGAAGCCGCGTTCAACCCCAAGGGCATGCCCAGCTTCCAATCCGTGGCCTCAGACGGCACGGGTGTCTTCGAGACACTGCGAGGCATTACCAAGTTGGCCCTGTTCCATATCAAAACCAATGTGCTCGGCGAGTCCCAGGCCCCGTCCGTACCGGCGGCTCCCGTTGTGTCCGTCGCGCCGGTGCCCGAACCACAGCGGTCTTCCATCGAAGCGCTGACCTTGTCCGATCTGCCTTCGATCACGGACCTGCTCGACATGGAGGGCTCCGCGCCCTATGCCGGAGCCTCCGGAGCCACGCCACTGCCCGATGAAGATGAGGATTCGGGCTTCTACATCGAGGCCCCGGTCCTGCCCGAACATCCTGGGACTGCCGAAGACGACATCTCCTTTCTGGTGGAGGCGGACAAGACCCCGGCCATTCCACCTCAGCCTGTGAAACAAGATCCACCTGCTGCGGCCATCAGCCAGCCCGAGGTGGCTCGCCGACCGGAACCGATTGCGGCACCGTTCCCAGCGTCAATCCCGGCACCGCTTCCGGTGGTGCAGGAATCCGTGGCTTCCATCCTTCAGCAATCCATGCCTGCCGCGGCCGTAACGCACAAGCCCATGGTGAAGGTGGATCCGCTGGCGGCCCTGGCCCAGCTGAAGTCGGACACGAAGCGGCTTCCCGCCAAACCCAAGTCCATCGATCACAAGGACGCCATCAATTCGCTGATGGGCGAGCTGACCCAGGTGGGTCGATTGGGCGCCCCGTCGGTGCTGCGGATCGACGTTCCGGCCGATGTGGACGGGCAGGAGTTTGAGGTGGTGGTGCAACTGCGCAGCAAGGGCCAGGTGGTGGCGGAAGGTCAGATCCACCGTCCCGTTCCCGGCAAGGGCACCACGGGCAAGCTCAGCATCGAATTGAAGCGGGGCTGAGGTGCGGTTTTCCCTGCCGTTGTGGGTGGCCGTGACCCCGCTTGTGATGCCGCTTACCGCCTCAACCCCGGCCTGGTGGACCGCCTTTACGAAGATGCCGGGCCTGGAAAGCCGCTTCCGGCAGGAAAGCGAAAGCGCAGTTTTTGGCAAGCTGGCCCGGGAGGGAAGACTGGCTCTGGCCCGAGGAGGCCGGTTGAAGGTGGCTTACAACGGCGGCCTGACTGTCACCTGCGACGGGCGCCATCTGGTGCAGTACGACCCGGACACGCGAACGGCTCAGCGGATGGAACTGGCCCGGGCCGTGCGGGATTTCCCCCTGCTGGGCATCCTGCTGGATCCGGCGCGCCTCGATAAGCTGTACCGGATCGACACCTATGGCGGCGAAACGGTGAAGCTCACGCCGCGAGAGCCCGGCCTGCCTGAACTCAAGGCCACAGGCCGCAAGGGTCTGCTCCGTGCCCTGGAGTGGACAGATCCCACCGGAGCGAAGCAGAAGCTGGAGCTGCTGGATCCGAAATCCCCGGTGAAACTGGCACCCGGCTACTTCGATGCCAAGGTTCCAGCGGGCACCCGCTGGTCTACTCCGAACGGCTGAAGGCGTCGAAGCGTTCCGGCTCTGGGAAGCGAAGCCGCAGCCAGGCGTCAAGGTCTGGCACCGTCGCAAAAATGTGCTCGGCTCCAGCTTCAGCTAGCTCTTCCCGGGTACCGTAGCCCCAGCCCACGCCGATGGCTTCCAGACCATGGGTTCGGGCGGCCTCCATGTCCACGCCCCGGTCTCCGATGAACACGCCCCCGGGCCAGATGGTGCCCTGGTCGGCCAGGCGTCCCAGCACCTCGGTCTTGGTCTGCCATTGCCCCTTGAGAGAGCTGCCGAAAATGTCATCGAAGATGAGGTTCAGGTCGAACTGGTAGGCGATGCGGCGGGCAAAGAGGCTGGGCTTGGCTGACACGATGTAGATGCGGTGTCCCTGGCGTTTCAGGCGGTGGAGCAGGTGGAACACGCCGGGGTAGAGCTCGTGTTCGAAGACGCCATCCTCGCGGTAGCGCTCCCAGTAGAACGCCAGCGCAGCTTCCAATCGCGTGGGCTCTTCGAGGCCTTTGAGGGTGGCCAGGGAATCCCGCATTCCGAAGCCGATCCAGCCGCGAATGACGGGTTCCTCCGGCATGTCGAGACCGAAGGCCGCGCAGGTCTTTTCGAGGCACAGGCGAACGCCCAGCAGGGGATCCACCAGGGTTCCATCCAGATCGAAACAGACCAGCCCGGGGGCCGTCTCCAGCTTTTCCATCGGCAGCTAGTTCTTCTTCTTGTTGTAATTCTCGATGGAGGCCCGGAGGAAGGCGTGGGCCTCGTCCTTGCCGCCCCAACCGTCGCTGGACACGGTCTTCCGCTCCAGATCCTTGTAGGTGAGGAAGAAGTGCTCCACCTCCAGAAGGAAATGGGGCGGCAGGTCGCTGCGGGACGTCACGTGGGCATAGGTGGGATCGTCCGTGGCCACGGCCAGGATCTTGGCGTCGTGTCCCTTGTCATCGGTCATGCGGAGCAGGCCGATGGGGCGGGCGCGGATCACGACACCGGGATAGGTCGAGCCGTTGATGAGCACCAGGATGTCCGCCGGATCGCCATCATCGGCCAGGGTGCCGGGCACGAAGCCGTACTCCGCAGGGTAGTGAAAGGGGGAGAACAGCACCCGGTCCACATGCACCAGGCCAGTGTGGTGATCGATCTCGTATTTGATCCGGGATCCGGTGGGAATTTCGATGATGGCATTGACGATCTCAGGCGCCTGCTTGCCCGGATGGAGGTGGATAAACGACATGGAGGCTCCGTGAAGGCCTTTATTTTCGCATGTGGGGGTCCCCGAATGGACGAAATTCAACCAAGTCCATATTTGGACCGATCACTCGGGAATCAGTGGAGAAACCGTTGTCTGATGCTTCGCTCAGGCCGCGTGTGTTTGTGGAGAACCCTTGCGCCACGCCCTCAACCGCCACCGAACTTGCTGGATGGGCCACTTAACCCTGGGCCATGTCCTGCCTCTGGAGGAACCATGAAAACCGTAACCGCACTGACCTTCTTTCTGGCTTCCGGCCTGCTCCAGGCCCAGGCTCCACCCGCGAAGGAACAAAACCTGGCGGCTGAACTGGAGGATCTGCTCAATACACCGATCACCGTGGCTTCCACCAAGGCCATGACGATTCGCGAGAGCCCGGGCATCATCACGGTCTTCAACCGGGATGAAATCGTGGCCTCGGGCGCCAAGGATCTCCTCGACGTCCTGCGCTTGGTGCCTGGCTTCGAAATCGGAACGGATACCCAGGGCATCACCAGTGTCTTTGTCCGAGGCATCTGGGGCCATGAAGGCAAGGTGCTCATCCGGGTCGATGGACAGGAAGCGAACGAACTCCGCTATGCCTGCCTGTACCTTGGCAACAGTTTCCTCACGGAAACGGTCCAGCGCATCGAGATCATCCGGGGACCCGGCAGCGCGACCTACGGCGGATTCGCCGAACTGGCCGTGGTGAACGTGGTCACCCGTGGCGCCAATGAGCTCAAGGGCGTGTCCGGATCGGTGGCCCTAGGGAAAACGCCGGATAGCTGGGGGCACCAAACACTCTCCGCTTCGTATGGAGACATTGCCGGGGACTTCAAATATTCCGTGGCGGCGGTCGGCTCGCGGGGCAACCGGTCGGATCATGATTTCTACAACTGGGATGGCGCCACCACCACCACCGTGGTTCCCATGAAGAACAACGGCGGCTACCAGAACGACGCCAACGTGAACGTGGGGATCAATGGTCAAGGACTGGGGTTCCGGTTCATCAATGATCGGTACGCCAGCTTCGATTACCAGACCTCCAACCTCGCGAGGATCGAATTCAACCACCGCTACGCGGAATTGAACTATGCATGGAAGGTCAGCGATGGATTCACACTGACGCCCAAATTCAACTACAAGACCAGCCAGTCCTGGTTCTACCCTTCCCTCGAAGCCACCAATAACAAGCTGATCACGCGCCTCACGGGCGAGGTTCAAGGGCTTTGGGATGCCACCAAGGATTTGAATATTGTCTTTGGCGCCTTGTCCTTCAAAGATGAGGGGAAGGCGAGGGGGACGGGCCAGCGATGGAGCAATGGTTCCGATACCATCAGCTACTCCACGAAGGCGCTCTATGCGCAGGCGCTCTGGAACCTGCCCATTGTCAATGTGACGCTCGGGGGCCGGTACGAAGATCACAGCGCCGCCGGATCGGCTTTTGTGCCCCGGTTCGGGCTCACCAAGGTGATGGGCAAGTTCCACGCGAAGCTGCTGGTGGCCAGGGCCTTCCGCACCCCGGTGATCGAGAATCTGGAAGGCGGCACCATCCATCCGGAAAAGACGACAGCCTTTGAGGTGGAAGCCGGGTACCAGCTTTCGCCGCAGATGATCCTCACGGTCAACGGATTCAACCTGAAGATCCAGGATCCCATCGTGTTTGCCAACACGTCCATCAATGGGTCCTATGCCAACCTGCCCCAGACGGGAAGCCAGGGCCTCGAAACGACGCTGGCCATCCGCGGTGGCTGGGGCTACATCAACCTCACGGGGGCCTACTACCAGGCGAGCAACAACCAGGTCCCCGATTATGCCGTGCCCCAGAATGACCGGACCCTGCTGGGCGCACCCCGGGTGAAGTTCACGGCCTACGCCAACTTCACGCTGACCCCATCGCTCAGCCTCGCGCCCTCCCTGATCCATTCCGGTTCGTACTATGCCTACGACCAAACCCATCCCACGGTGCCGGGAACACAGGAAGGCAAGACCATCCTGAATCTCTTCGCAAACTATCGTCTGCCCGAAGCCAAGCTCTTCGTTTCCCTCGGCGTCGCCAATCTCACCGATGCGAAGCTCTACTACGCGGGAGGCTATCAGACCGCTCCGTCACCCAACCCAGCGCAGGGGCGCGAACTCACCTTCCGCCTTGGCTACAACTACTAGGAGCCTGTATGTCCCGACAACCATTCCCTCTCAACTGCCTCCTCGCCGCTTCCATGGTGTGTGCCACGGGTATGACCCTGAGCGCGGCCGACCTGCCCCCAGCCATCCAGGCCAAGTTCGTGAAGATCCTTGCCGCTGCCGCCGGGTTCCCCGGCAAGGTGATCTGCAAGGATGCCGAAGTCATGGGAGAGCTCGAAAAGATCGGCGTGGCGCAGGATGCCAGCTCCAAGGTGGCCTGGGCCAAGAGCGGTGAAGTCGCTGGCTTGAAGGCGGCAGGGAAATTCGTCATTTGCGCCAAGCTGGACGACCTGCCCAAAGGTGGCGCCATCGCCATCGTGGAGGAAGGCGGAAAGCCCCAGATCTACCTCCACATGGGCAACATTTCCGCCTCGGGTGTGACCCTGTCAGACAGCGTTCTCAAGATTGGCAAACGCCTATAGGCCCTGGGTTCCCGCCGGCAGTCGCAAGTGCACCGTGGTGCCACGGCCCGCCTGGCTCTCGATGAAGAGCAGGCCGCCGTGGGCCACGGTGATGCGATGGCAGACCGCGAGGCCCAGCCCCGTGCCGCCGCCGAAGGTGCTGAAGAAGGGATCGAACACCTTGGCCAGCGCTTCGGTGGGGATGCCGCAGCCATTGTCGGACATGGTGAGGTGCCAGAAGGGCAGGTCGTCCATCCGCTCCTCCACCGCGTTGAGGGTGATGCGGGGGGACTCTGTGTCTTCCAGGGCGCGGGTGGCGTTCTGGATGAGGTTCTGCGCCACCTGGCGGAGCAGGTCGGGATCGCCGTGCCAGTGGGCCCCTTCCGGGATCAGGTTTTCCCAGGGCACGATTTCCGCCAGGGTGGTGTGGCCGATGGCGTCTTCCCAGAGGCTGCGGAGGTTCACGCGGCTTGGTTTGGGTTGGAGATCCCGACTGAAGGCCAGGGTGTTGCCCACCACGCGGTTCAGGCGTCCCACACCTTCCTGCATCTTGCGGGCGAGTTCCAGGGGCCCGGCCTGATCGGCGAGATCCTGCACCAGCATGCCGGAGAAAAGGGAAAGGCTGCCCAGGGGGTTCCGGATCTCATGGGCCAACTCGGCGGCCATGCGGCCCATGGCGGCCAGGCGATCCTCGCGGGTGGCCTGCTGGGCCCGCAGCACCGCTTCGGTGACATCGCGGAGGGTGACGATGGTGCCGCCGTGGGGAGCGGAGCGACGCTCCTCTTCGAAGATCAGTTCACGGCCTTCGGCGGTTTGAACACGGCGCTGGCCTCCGGGGCTCCCGGGTTCCCAGGGGGCCGGATCCTGGAGAAAACGCCCTTCCATGCCCTGGGGCCGGTTGGTAAAGCGCAGGGAACCATCTTCCGCCAGCACCCAGATGGCGAAAGGCACGGCCTCGATGACCGTTTGAAGCTCGCCCTGCAACTGGCCCAGCTGTGATTGGAGGGCTTCATAGCGGGCCTGCAGATGCTCGGAGGCCGCCGTGAAGGCCTCGAAGGCCTCCAGGAGCTGCCGAGGATCCGGCCGGGCCTGCGCTTCAGTCATGACAGGACCGGTCGGTCCAGGAGGCGAAGCAAGGCGTCGCGGTCTTCACCCTTGGGCTCGCCCTCGAGGGTGCGTTGGAGTACCGCACGGGCTTCGGGCGTGCCCAGGGCGGCCAGGGCCTTGGCCGAAGCCAGGCGGATGGGCTGGGGTTCGCCGCCGCCGAAAAAGCCCTTGCGACGCATGCATTCCACGAGTACCGGCAGGGCCTTGGGAGAGGCGATCAGACCCAGGGTCTCCAGCGCCTGGATGCGGATGCGCTCCAGCACACGCTTGTCCTGGGCCAGTTCCATCACCTGCGGCACCCCCGCAACAGAATGCAACTGGCCCAGGGCGAAGAGGATCTCCTGGATGGTTTCCGCGTCCGTGTCTTTCATTTGCGCCAGCAGGTGGGGCTCGGCCTCGGGGCCACCCAGTTTCCAGAGCGCGCGCACCGCTGTGCGCCGAACCCGGGGCTCGGGATGCCGCAGGTGGGGCAGGATGGCGGGAACGCAGTCGGCACCGCCCAGATCGGCCAGCAGGGTGAGGGCATTCCGTACGAGGTACCAGGTGGAGGCATTCAGGGCCGTCACGAGCGTGGGCAGGGTGACCGGTCCCAGGCTCCGCAGGGCTTCGACCAGTCTGCCTCGACGGGCGCGATCCTTTTCTTCGGCGAGGCGATCCACCAGCTGGTGGGCCATGGGTTCCCCGATGAATTCAAAGTAGGGCTGAACCTCCTGCAGCATTTCCTCCCGCTTCAGGGTGAGCGCGTGGTTGATGGCCTCATCGAGGAGCAGGGGCCGCTGGAGGGCGGTGCGCAGGCAGGCAAGGGCCTCCTGGCGCCAGGGATGCTGGTGTTCGAGGAACGTGCAGAGTCCCTCGAGCTCCCGGAGGTCGGACAGGATGGCGCCCAGTTCCCACCGGTGGACCAGGGCCACCAGCAAGGATTCAAGGGCCTCGGTACACCAGCGGTGCAGGGTGGGATCAGCCTCCCAGGCGAAATGAGCCCGGAGGGCCTCGGTCAGGGGGCCCTCTCCGCCAGGCGGTAGACCTGGATCCTGGGCCCAGCGGGCCACGCCGTTCAGGGTCTGGATGCCCTTGAGCCTCAGGGCGGCATGCTCACTGTTGAGGGTGTCGATCAGAACCTCTTGAACCCGGAGGAACTCATCGAAGCGGCGCAGATCCAACAGCTCGCGCAGCAGGGCCAGCCGGTGTTCGAGGCTCAGTTCAAAGAGGTGGCCTTCTTCCAGCACCTTGACCAGCTTGGCTTCCAGGCTGAGGGCTTCCCATTCCAGCGCCCGCAGAATGGCATCCGGTTGGGCGAAATCCTGTCCCGCCATCCGGAGATGAGAGGTGAGGGTGTGCACCAGGCGATCCCGATCCGGAATGGGACGGAGGATGTCCTGAAGGGGCCCCCTCAGGTGATGCCAGGAGGCCCCCTTGGCCAGGAGGGTGCTGGTGGCCACGGCCAGGATTTCCCCGGCTAGGGCCTTCACGCCCAGGCCCAGACCGGCGGGGTGTTCGGGAAGGCTGCCCAGGCCTGCCAGGAGTCCCAGTTGCGTTTCAGGGGAGAGACCCATGAGCACCTGGCGGAGGGTGCCGAGTTGTCCGGGGGTCGGCATGCCCTCGCCCAGCCCGAGCTCTCGTCCCAGCGGCCCAAGACCACTCAGATCGGCCGGGCCAAACCCCGGGAGAGGACCGAGGCCGCCCTCGTCGAACATGCCTCCGGGAGCACCATCCTCGGAACCACCGACTGAACCACTGCGGACCCCTCCCACCGAAGAGCCGGTGGTGCCGAAACCGACGCCGGTACCGGCGCCCGAGCTGGTGCCGCTATTGCCGCTATTGCCGCTGTTGCCAGTGGAACCCTTGGCGAGGGCCGAAAGCAGGGCCTCACGGATGAACTTCACCAGGTTTTCCGGTGAGGGCGATGGCGCGGGGGAAGGCGCCGCAGGCGAGAAGGCCGGGGCCTTGTCTCCGGAGCCGGATTCCTCACCCTCCGAAATTTCCTGGTAGCGCGTCTGGGAGACCTTGATGCGGGTGATCCCGGCACCCTTCAGCACCGCTTCGAAGCCACCCTGTTCTTCCAGTCGGCCTGGCTTTGTCGCCAAGCCCTGGAGGAAGACGAGGAGGTCCTCCGGCGACACGCCGCGCTCGACAATGAAGCCACTGATGTTCCGGTCCGCCACGAGCCTGGCCAGGGCCGTGATCTGGGCACTGCGGGCATCCTGAACCTGGCCATCCACGAAGGCCTTGCTGCCTGACGTGACGAACTGGATACGCTCCTGGCCACCCAACCAGCCCTGCAGGGCCTGGTGGCAGGTCGCCAGGCTCTCCTGGGCGCGCGGGTGCAGGGCGGTGTACATCTGCAGGGCCTTGAGGGCCACGGCGAGACTCTGGGCAAGCTGCTGGAAGTCGCTCATGGGGGCGTCATCTCCATGGGATCCGACCATTCTCGCCGCAATTGGGCGTAGTGGGCCTCGATAAAGGTGAGCCTGCGCTGACCTTCAAGCCGGGCCGGTTCCGTGTTGAAGCAGCCGGTGATGGTGCGGGCCAGATCCAGCCAGGCCGTGCCCCGACGGATGATTTCGGCCGTGGTGATGGGCTGGAAAGCCCCGCTGATGCAGCCGAAATGAATCAGACTGGCGGCCCCGATCTTGCTGAGCTTGTCGCAGTCCCAGAGGCAGGCGGTTTCCAGGGGTTCCAGCCGTTTGGTGAGTTTCAGTCCCACGTGATGCTCGATGGCATGTCGTACGGCTGGCATTTTCTCCACCGGAAAATCCGTCCCGCGCAGGATCTCTTCGACCTGGGCCGAGGCATCCTGAGCATGCGTGTCCTTGGCGTGGGGATCCTTCAGCCGCTTGGCCACATCGTGCAGCCAAGCGGCGCATTCCACCACCTCCAGATCCGCCCCGACTGCGGGTGCCAGCCAGCGGGCCAGGAGCACGGCCGCGTAGGTGTGCTCGAAGCGGTAGTTGAAGATGGGCTGATAGACACCCTCCACCTCATGGCCGATGCCCCAGAACCGGATCGCGTCGGCGTCGGAAAAACGCCGGAGCTCGTGTTCACAGGCGGTCTGCCAGGAGGTAAGGGTCATGGCCGGGCTTTGTCGTAGGCGCTGAGCGCGCCGAGGGTGGCGGTGATCTCTTCATACATGATGCGATCGGCCCAGGGGGCGCAGGCCTTGGCCAGGCAGTCCATGAGGGGCTGCAGGCCGACGGCCGGGGCAAGGCCAAGGATGCGAAGGCCCTCCAGGGCCATGCGGGCTTCGATGGCCAGCACCTGCTCCAGAGCGTCCACGGCGCGCAGCAGCTTGCGGGCGGCGATGGGGCCCATGCTCACGTGATCCTCCTTGCCGGCGCTGGTGGGGATGGTGTCCACACAGGCGGGATGGGCCAGGCCCTTCATCTCGCTGACGAGGGCGGCCGAGGTGACGTGGGCCATCATGAAGCCCGATTCCAGGCCGCCGTTCTGGGTGAGGAAGGCGGGCAGATCGGAATAGGCCGGGTTCACCAGGCGCTCCTGGCGCCGTTCGGAGATGCTGGCCAGGTCGGCTGCGGCGATGGCGAGCACGTCACAGGCGAAGGCCGGGTACTGGCCGTGGAAGTTGCCGCCCGAGCGGGATTCCTGGGTGTCAGTAAAGATCATCGGATTGTCTGTGGCGCTGTTCAGCTCACGCTCCAGAATGGCGCCCGCGAACTGGAGGGCATCCCGGGTGACCCCATGTACCTGGGGGATGCAGCGGAGGCTGTAGGCATCCTGCACGCGGTGGCAGTCCTTGTGGCTTTCGGCGATGGCGCTGGTGGTGCCGAGGATCTCGCGCATACGCTCGGCCACGGCAATCTGCCCGGGATGAGGACGGGCCGCGTGAATGCGGGGATCGAAGGCGGCGCGGGTGCCGCGCAGGGCCTCCAAACTAAGACCAGCGATCTCGTCGGCCAGGGCGGTCAGGCGGGTGAAGCGCTCCACCGCAAGGTTGCCCAACGAGGTGATGAGCTGGGTGCCATTGATGAGGGCCAGGCCTTCCTTGGCCTGCAGGGTCACGGGCTTGAGGCCTGCCTTGGCCAGGGCCTCGCCGCCACCGATGTGCTTCTCGCCCGACCAGGCCAAGCCTTCACCCACAAGCAGGAGCGCCATGTGGGCGAGGGGAGCCAGGTCGCCGCTGGCGCCCACGCTGCCCTGGCAAGGCACCACGGGCACCACGTCCTGGTTCAGGCACTGGGCCAGCAGGTGGATGGGTTCCGGGCGGATGCCACTGTGGGCCTTCAGCAGGCAGTTGATGCGGGCGGCCATGAGGGCCCGGGTCTGGTCCTTGGGCAGGGCTTCACCCACGCCTGCCGCGTGGCTGCGGATGAGGTTGAGCTGGAGCAGCTGCAGCTGGTCTGGCGCGATGACCACGGTGGCGAACTGGCCGAAGCCCGTGTTGATGCCGTAGACCGTGCGGCCTTCGGCCACGATGCGGTCCACCACGGCGCGGTTCTCGGTCACGAGGGCGAGCGCGCCCTCATCCAAGGTGACACCTTCGCCAGCGGCAATGCGGGCCAGCAGGGAAGCGGTGAGGGAACGGCCATCCAGATGAATCATGCGACTTCCTTGGGGGAGAGGGTGAGGGCGAGGGCCAGGGCCAGGCCCAGGGTGAGTCCGGCCACGGTGTAGGTGACCTGGCCGCCCCAGCGGGCGAAGGTGAAGGTGCCCACCGCAGGGCCGATGATGCGTCCCATGCCAGTCATGGCATTGATGACGCCGAAGAGGCTGCCCTGATCTTCGGGGGGCGTCAGGCGGCTGGCCAAGGCCGAACCGGCCGTGTTGCCCATGCCGCTGCCCCAGGAGAGGGGGATGAATAGGAGGACGAAGGGCCACATCCAGGCGGCCTTGGGCATCAGGGGCAGGGCCACGCCCATGAGCACCAGGCCTGTGATGAGGGCCGCCCGCTCGGGCACGCGCTTGGCCACCACCCGCACCAGGCCGCCCTGGTAGAGGGTGATGAGGACGCCGATATAGGCGAAAAGCCAGCCCACCTCCTTCTGGCCGAAGTTGAAGCGCGCATTGGCCATGAGGCTGAAGGTGCCTTCCATCATGGCGAAGCCCGACATGGCCAGCAGCGAGATGAACAACAGTTGCGCCATGCCCGGGCGCCTCATGGCCACGAGCAGCGCATGGCCCCGGCTCTCCGTCACTTTGGCTTTCGCCCGCAACTCCGGTGTGAGCGTTTCGGGA
>JAYVRY010000105.1:0-7035 GCA_043775845.1 Acidobacteriota bacterium | reverse complement strand
GTCGAGACAGATGACCCCGGCGTGAGGCGGGGGCAATGTGGGGGCGCAAGACCTGTGGTTGGAGGGTGGAGGCTCCGTGATCTGCGGGTTCAGTGGGTGAACAAAAATCATCAAGGTTGCTGGCATGGCCGAAGCAGGGGGGAGACCCCTACAGGAGATCCCATGCCTCGAGCCTTCTGCACCCTGCTATGCCTTCCCGCACTCTGCGTGGGACTGGTGGCCCAGGACGCCTCCCCGGCCGAGACCGAAGCCCTGGTGAAGGAGGCCATCGCCTTCGCCAAAACCAACGGCAAGGATGCGGCCATCAAGGAGATCACCAAGGCCGGTGGGAAGTTCCACCGCCACGGCGGTGAGCTTTACCTCTTCATCTACGACCTGGACGGCAAGGTGATCGCCCATGGCCAGGGCGCCGGCAAGATCGGCGTCAACCAGATCAACGCCAAGGATCCCGACGGCGTGGAATTCGTGAAAGAGCGCATCAAGCTGGCCAAGTCCAAGGGCAAGGGCTGGCATGACTATCAGTACGTCAACCCCACGACCAAGAAGAGGCAGCCCAAGACCAGCTATATCGAAGTCTGGGACAACCTGATCTTCGGAGCCGGAATCTACAAGAAGTAAGAGGAAACCCTCGATCCATCGGGCCTTTGCGGGCCCCCGGGACCGGATTCCCCCTCCTTGCCATCCGTTGTATCTACAGGTATAGTGAAGGATTCCCTTCGCGCAGCCACCCGCGCGCACCTGAAGGCGGAGACTTCATTATGAAGATCATCGTGACTGACGAGGTGACCGGCGAGGGTCTAGCCCTGCTTCAGGCGGACCCGCGAGTCAGTTTGGAAATTCGCCTGGGGCTTTCCAGGGAGGCCCTGCTGGGCTGCATCGGCGAGTACGACGCCATGATCACCCGGAGCGGCACCAGTGTGGACAAGGCACTCCTGGACGCGGCCACCCGGCTGAAGATCGTGGCCCGGGCCGGCGTGGGCATCGATAACGTAGATGTGGATTACGCCAGCGCCAAGGGCGTTATTGTGGTCAACGCCCCCTTCGGCAATACCAACAGCGCTGCCGAGCACACCCTGGCCCTGCTGCTGGCCGCCTGCCGGCACGTGCCCACCGCCAACGCCAGCCTGAAGGCCGGCGAGTGGAAACGGGCCAAGTTCACGGGCGTGGAGCTCAAGGGCAAGACTGCCGGCGTCATCGGCCTGGGCAAGGTGGGCGGCCGGGTGGCCACCCGGCTCAAGGCCTTCGAGTGCGAGGTGCTGGCCTGCGATCCCTACATCAGCCCCAAGCGGGCCCATGATCTTGGCGTGAAGCTGGTGGATCTCCCAGAACTTTGCCTGAGCTGCGACATCATCACCCTTCATACCCCTCTCAACGAAGAAACCAAGGGCATGATCGACGCCCCCCAGCTGGCCCTTATGAAGGAAGGCGTCATTCTGCTGAACGTGGCGCGGGGCGGAATCATAGATGAGCCCGCCCTGCTTGCCGCCTTGTTGTCCGGGAAGGTGAGCCTGGCCGCCGTGGATGTCTGGTCCGAGGAACCCCCGAAGACCGCCACCCTCCAGCAGCTCATCGCCCAAGAGCGGCTCGTCGTCACCCCGCACCTGGGCGCCAACACCCAGGAGGCCCAGGTGAACGTGGCCATCGATGTTTCAAAGGAGATCATCGCCTACCTGGACAAGGCCCCCCTGGAGAATGCCGTGAACCTCCCCCGCTTCGATCCGGCGGTCATGGACCAGATGCGCCCCTACTTCAAGCTCATGGCTGTCCTCAGCGAATTCGGCCTCCAGCTCATGAAGGGCAACCTGGACCGCATCATCTTCGGTTTCAGCGGGGCCGTGGCCCAGCATGACTGCGCTCCGCTGACCGTGTGCGGCCTGGCGGCCCTGCTGGACCGGGTGGCGGACGAGCCCGTGAACATGGTCAATGCGGGCCTGGTGGCCGAGCGCATGGGCCTGGTGGTGGAAGAGCGCAAGTCCACCCAGGGTGGCGCCTTCTCCAACCTCATCACCCTGACCCTTGAAGGCGCCTGGGGCACCCGGGTGGTATCGGGCACCCTGTTCGAGGGCAGCCCGCGCATCGTCGGCTTGCGGGACTACGCCATGGACTTCATGCCCGAGCCCCACATGCTCCTGCTGAGCTACCAGGACCGGCCCGGCATGATCGGAAAGATCGGCACCCTGCTGGGCCAGCACGATATCAACATCGCCTTCATGAACCTGGGCCGCCGGGAGAAAAAGGGCGAGGCCATGGTCATCCTGTCCGTGGATTCACCGGTGCCCGTCCCGGTGGTGGAAGCCCTCGGGAAGGCCACCGAAGCCACCTTCATCCAGGCCCTGCACCTGCCTTCGGCCTGACCAGGACCGGGGGGGACCGCCTGCTCGCTGGCCCTCGCGATTTGCTCCCCGGAACCCCTCACGCGGTGGCAAGGCAAAGCTATGCCACCGCGTCTGGCATCATGGAAGCCTGGAGGCCTGCTTGAAACTCATCGCCTGGGATTTTGACGGGACCCTTGTGGACAGCCGTCCCCTCATCGAGGCGGGCATGGCCCATGCCCTGGACGCCCTGGGCCAGCCCAGGTTGGTCATGGCGGAATGGCTCAAGTACGTGGGGCTGCCCGTGGAGGCCGGCATCCGCAACACCTTCGGGCCCCTGGGTCTGGATGGGGATACAGTCCTGAAGGCCTACCGCAGCTTCGGGCACGCGGAGCACGAGCACATGATGCAGCCCTTCAAGGGCATTCCCGAATTGCTCGGGGAACTCCGGGACCGGGGCCAGCGCATGGCGGTGGTCACCTCCAAGCGGCGCCTGCCCCTTCTGCGCCAGATGGCCCAGTGGAACTGGGAGCCCCTCTTCGACCCCATTATCACGCCGGACGAGGTCACCCACGGCAAGCCCCACCCCGAATCCCTGGAACTGCTCCAGACCCTGACCGGACTGGCCGCCGAGGACATCCTCATGGTGGGGGACACCCCCTTCGACCTGAACATGGCCCTGGCCGCCGGGGTACCCAGCCTGGCCGTGGGCCACGGCTTTTACGATCAGGAGGCCCTGGCCGCCTGCGGCCCCCGGGCCTACGCGCCCGACACGGCCGCCATGCGGGACATTCTGCTGGCCTGGTGCGAATGACATGAACATCCACCACGGAGACACGCTAAGGAGGACTCCATGGCCAAGCTGACCCACCTCGATCCCGAAGGCCGCCCCGTGATGGTGGATGTGTCCGCCAAGGCCATCACCCGTCGGGTGGCGGTGGCGGCGGGCTACCTGGAACTGGATGAGCCTGCCGCAGAGGCCCTGGCCCAGGGTGGCGGTCCCAAGGGGGACCCCTGGTCCGTGGCCCGCATCGGCGCCGTGGGCGGCGTCAAGCGCACCTCGGACCTCATCCCCCTGGCCCATCCCCTGGCCATCGAAGCCGTGGACGTGGTCCACCATTGGGACCCCACCACCCGCCGGGCCTGGCTGAAGGTGCAGGTGAGTTGCGAAGGACGGACGGGCATCGAGATGGAGGCCCTGGCCGGCGTCACCGTGGGCCTGCTGGTGCTCTACGACATGCTGAAGGCCGTGAGCCACGGCATGAGCCTGGGGCCGGCGAGGCTCCTCCGCAAAGAGGGCGGTCGGCGGGGCACCGTGACCTTGCCCTGGGCGGACTGCCCCTGGAAGCCCTGATCCAGGGACCCCTAGTTGGAAAACATTTGCATTTCCAGGTCCCCATGGGGCCGGTAGAATAGGGATTGGACTTTTCCCAATTCATCGCGCCACGGGGTCACGACCCCCTCATGGAGGCCTAGCGAAGCAGGCTTTTCCGTTCCAGCCGGAGTTCCCCCATGCGTCTTGCCGTTCTGACCCTTGTTCTCGCCTCCTTCAGCCTTGGCCTCCAGGCCGCGCCGAAGAAGCCCTCCAAGAAACACGCTTCTCGGCCTGCCGCCCACGCTCCTGCTGGTGATGTGCATGTCGTCCGAAAGGGCGAAACTGCAGCCCAGGTGGCCCGGGCCAGTGGCCTGAGCTTGCCCGAATTGGCCGCCCTGAACCCCGGCAAGAACCTGTCCAAGCTGTCGGTGGGCACCCGCCTGACCACGGCCCGGATCCATGCCCCGGCGCTGGCCAGCCTGTCATCCATCGACCCGGCCGCGCCCCCCCGGCCCGCCCTGGCCGCCCTGCCTGGCACTCCCATCATCATTCCCTCGCCCATGCCCCATCTGGAACGGCTTCTGCCCTACCAGGTGCGTGGGCCATTCCCCGCAAGCGAATCCGTTAGCGCCATGCTGTTCGATACCCATGCAGCCCCAGCCTCCACCAGCCAGTTGCTGGCACGCATGCAACAGGTCCTGCCCCCCGTGACCGAGGCGGAACTCAACGCCCTCCTGCCCACCTTCGCGGAAGCCGATCCCGACCACCTCGACCTGCTCTGGCCCGTGGAAACCCGCACCATCAGCTCGGCCTGGGGCCCCCGCATGCGGACCAAGACCGTCCGAGTGAAGAACCAGCGGAAGAAGCGTGTGCGCTACAAGGGCCGCCACAAAGGCGTCGATCTGAACGCGCCCATGGGTACCGCCGTGTTCGCCGCCATGGACGGGCAGGTCATCCTCGCCGGCAAGCACAAGGCCTACGGGAACTACGTGGTGGTGGATCATGGCAACGGCGTGGCCACCCTCTACGGCCACCACAAGCTGAACCTGGTCCACGAAGGCGACATTGTCCATCGTGGGCAGAAGATCGCCGAAGTGGGCCGCACAGGCAATGCCACGGGCCCGCACCTCCACTTCGAGCTCAAGGTGAACGGTGTGCAGCGGAATCCCCTGCCCGCCCTGAACGACGAGGAAGAGATTCCTGCGGAGATCGCCGCCCAAAACGCCCTGCTGGGAACAGCCTCCCGGCGTTGATTCGAAACCATCCGGTCCGAACTTCCTGCCCCGCTGCGGCACAGGAAGAGAGCGTGTCTCCTGATCCCATCGCGGGATCGACCCGGAAGCCCGTGATAGACTAGGTCCTTTCGCCTTTTCGAGGTGGTCATGCCGCTGTACCGAGCCTTCCTCCAGACCCTGGGGGCCACTGCGCTACTGGCCCTGGCCTTGGCCTGTCATGGGAAGAAGAGTGCCGACCCCGCCGCAGAAACCACCGTCAGCATTTCAGGCACCGTGACCTACCTGCGAGTCCCCCTGGCCGTTGATGCCAACGGGGTACCGACGGGACTGAAGGATGCCGCCGTCGCGGCCAACCTGGTGAGCCTTCCGGCCCGAGGGACCCGAGTGTTCGCCTACCAGCAGGTTGAGCAAACTCCACCCAACACAACAACGCCCACCCTCGTCTGGGTGCTGGCCTCCAACGCTGTCACCGACAGTACGGGTAAGTATTCCATGACGGTCGCCAAAGACCGCAACACCATGGTGGAAGTGCAAGGTTCCTTCTTTGGTGGCAACGGCGCCTTCGTGAATCTGGTGGCCGAACCGGGCGGCATCAACAGCCTGACCCCTGTGGCCAACCGTCTGCATTACGCCCTGAGGAAGGCCGCCGATGGCACCTCCCCGGTCGGCATCAAGACTCCGAACTCGAAGGCCACCGCCAATGCCACCGTGGATTTCACCGTGGGCCTCAATGATGTGTGGTGGGTCATAAACCCCGAGACCGCCGCCAACAACCTGACGCCGTACCTCGATCAAACCGTGCTGGAAACCACCCTCTCCGGCCGTACCGCCGGCCTGGGCAGCGGCAGCCGCATCCTGGGCATCGGCGATACCATCGCCACCTTCGTAACCGACTATGGCACGGCCACGCCGGGCTTCACCTTGGACCTGCATTACTGGCCCAGCCGTTCTGAGGCCCGGGGTTCCTACATCGAATACAACCGTGACCTGTACCCCCAGGCCTTTGATCCTGCCGCTGGGCGGCACCGCTTCTTCGGCTCCCTGCAGGGCGGACCCACGAATGATGACGCCTGGGACGAAGGGGTCATCATGCCCCTGCTGGCCCGGAGCGCCCTCTACGCAAGCAACAACAGCGTCTTCGCTATTCCCTTGAACGCCTTGTTCCCCAACAGCACCACGCTTGCAGACCTGAGCCCGGAATTGGCTCGCATCGAAGGTTTGGCTGATGCCATGGCCGCCAACGCCCTCAAGTCTCCTTATCTCGCAGACACCCAGGGCATCGGCCTCGCTGCCCCCCCACGGGACATCAGGCTGATCGGCGGGCTAAGCGCTTCACAGAAGACCCCCTACTCCGCCCCGGCCATCCGCGCCATGGCCTGGGAGGTGATCCTCAAGGCCAACAGCCTGTCGACTCCCGGCACGGCCACCGACTGGGCCAGCATCAATCCCCTCACCGCCCAGCGCTTTTTCCTGGCTCCTTCCAGTGCCAGTACCGGCGCCAATGGTGCCGAACCTGTGAGCATCTACACCCAATTGACTCGCCTTAAAGAATCCAAGGCCAGCGCCGAACCCACCGATCTTGCCGCCATCTTCACCGATGCCGTCCTGACCTCCGTCACTGCCCCCTATGGGGTGACTTGGCCTCGCCCCAGCACGGGCTCCTTCGCCTCCTTCGTCAGCAACTGGGGAACAGACCCGGTGGGCGTCCTGCCCCCGGTCACCCTGAGCATGGCCAAGGCCGTGCAGGTGAACATGCCCTACACCCTGTCACCCGGCGTCCTCGGCTACCAGCTCGCCTACCCCAACGTGTCTGGAGGGGAAGTCGCCTACAGCGGCTTCAGCCTGAGTGTCGACAAGCGCTGCACGATCAAGGCCGTGATTGCTCCGGCGCTGGATGCGGGCAATGTGATCGACCTGGATCTGCCCTACATGCCCCGGACCTTTTCCTTCACCGGCACCGGCGGCACCACACCTGTCATTGTCATCCCCCTGGCTGGCACGGCGCCCTTCTTCCATCCCGTTCGGATGCACCTGAAGAGTCCTGCGGCGATTCAGCCCGACGTGACTGTCACCCTGACCCTGACGCCTGCGCCATGAGTGCCCTGAGGCTGCCCATGCCCCACGCCGGAGCCCTCCAGGCCCTGACCTCCAAAGCCCCCTTCATCCCTGAGCT
>JAYVRY010000104.1:0-27212 GCA_043775845.1 Acidobacteriota bacterium | reverse complement strand
GCTGAAGTTGCGGGCGCCTTCCGCTTTCGGCATCACCTTGACCAGGCCGCGGTAGCTGTTAGAGCTGTCGCCCGCGCTGATGCCCTTGCTGATGATGGTGGACTTGGTGTTCTTCCCGATGTGGATCATCTTGGTGCCGGTGTCGGCCTGCTGCTTGTGGTTGGTCAGCGCCACCGAGTAGAACTCGCCGACGCTGTTCTCGCCCAGCAGCACGCAGCTCGGGTACTTCCAGGTGATGGCGCTGCCCGTCTCGACCTGGGTCCAGCTGATCTTGCTGTTGCGGCCCTTGCACAGGCCGCGCTTGGTCACGAAATTGAAGATGCCGCCCACACCGTTCTTGTCGCCCGCGTACCAGTTCTGGACGGTGCTGTATTTGATGGAGGCGTTATCGAGGGCCACCAGCTCCACCACCGCCGCGTGTAGCTGGTTGGTGTCGAACTGGGGCGCGGTGCAGCCTTCCAGGTAGCTGACGCTGGCGCCTTCCTCGGCCACGATGAGGGTGCGTTCGAACTGGCCCGAATCCTTGTTGTTGATGCGGAAGTAGGTGCTCAGGTCCATGGGGCAGGTGACGCCCTTGGGGATGAACACGAAGCTGCCATCCGTGAACACGGCGCTGTTCAGGGCCGCGTAGAAGTTGTCGGCGGGGGGCACCACGCTGCCCAGATACTTCTTGATGAGGTCGGGGTGTTCCCGCACGGCCTCGCTGAAGCTGCAGAAGATGATGCCGACCGTGGCCAGCTTTTCCTTGTAGGTGGTGGTCACGCTCACGGAGTCAAAGACCACATCCACGGCCACGCCGGCCAGGGTGGCCTGCTCGTTGATGGGCACGCCCAGCTTCTCGAAGGTGCGGAGCAGTTCGGGGTCCACCTCGTCCATGGAGGCGTACTTGGGGGTCTTGGCCTTGGGGGCGCTGTAGTAGACGATCTTCTGGAAGTCGGGGCGCGGGTAGTTCACCTTGGCCCAGTCCGGCTCGGCCAGGGTCAGCCAATGGCGGTAGGCCTTGAGGCGGAACTCGAGCAGCCACTCCGGCTCGCCCTTCTTGGCCGAGATGAAGCGGATCACGTCTTCGTTCAGGCCGGCCGCGACGCTGTCCGCCTCGATGTCGGTCACGAAGCCGTACTTGTATTCCTGGCTGGTGACGACATTCAAAGTGGAGTTCATGGACACGCTCCCGAGCCTTCTATTCTGGAATCCCGACCAAAATTGTCAACTTAATATGCTGTGGCTGGAATCACGTTACTTACCAGGACCCTCGTCCAATTCCTTCAACAGGCCCCGGATCTGGGACTTGACCCCCTTGGCCTGGCTTTCGTTGAGGTCCCCGGGCTCGGAGTCCAGGCCTTCCTGGAGCAGGGCTTTGGCGCTGTCCCGGTCACCCAGGCCCGCCAGGGCGGCGCCCAGCTGGAAGTGGTGGATGAGGGTCGGTTCCTTTTCGATGAGGGGGTCCAGGAGGTCGACCACCTCCTGATGGCGTTTGAGGGCCAGCAGGTATTGGCCCAGCAGGGTCCGGGCCCGGGGTTCGAGGCCGGGCAGGGGATGGGCGTGGAGACGGCGGACTTCCACCAGGTCCTGCTCCGTGAGGTCGCCATTCATGAGCCGGTAGGCCTGGCGCATGAGGGCGGCTTCCCAGGCGCCGGTGCTCTTGGGATGGCGGGTGAGGTAGGTGTCGAGAGCGCGGGTGATTTCGGCTTCCCGCTTCTGTTCCATGAGGTGTTCCAGCACCAGGCGCAGGGCCAGGAAACACAGGCGGGGATGGCGGTCGGAACGGGCAAAGGCCAGGGCGGCCTTGAGCTGCTTCTCGGGATCCTTGAGGAAGGCCAGGCGGAGGTCGAGCCAGTCGGAGCGCTGGCTGCGGCCCTTGCGGCGCACCCGCTTGAGCAGCACCTCGGCCCCTTCGGTCTGGTTTTCCTCGAGCAGGGTCTCGACCTCATCCAGCATGAGCTGGGTGCCGGCCCGGCCATCGCGGGCCTCGCGCAGCTGGGGGTGGTTTTCGGCATCCACCATGAGCAGAAGCTGGGGATCGCCGGGGTTCTGCAGGAGCAGTTCCTGGAGGATGGCGAAGGCCTTGGGGCGCTCATCCTGCAGGAGGTAGGCCTCGGCCAGGGCTTCGCGCACATGCAGGTCGCCGGGTAGGTAGGCGCTGGCCTCCTTGAGGGCGGGGACGGCCAGGAGGCTTTCGCCGCGAGCCAGGTAGACCTGCCCCAAAAGGAGCAGGGTCTCGCCATCCTTGCGCCGCGCCACGGCTTCCTGAGCGGCCTCCAAGGCTCCCTGCAAATCGTCCTGGTCCAGGTGCAGTTCGGCCAGCATCATGCGAGGCTCGGCATCTTCGGGACGGAGATCCGAAGCCTTGTGCAGGGCCTCGATGGCCTGGTCGGCCTGCTCCGGCAGGTCCTGGAGCAGCTTGCCCAGCAGCATCCAGGCCTCGAAGTGGCGGGGGCTCAGGCCCACGACCTTGCGGGCGAGGATTTCCGCCTCTTCGAAGTTCTGGGCGGCCTCGTGCATGGAGGCGGCGGTAAAGAGCAGCTCGTAGTTCTTGGGATCCAGGGGCAGGGCCTGACCCAGACGCTGGGCGGCGCCTGGAAGGTCGGCGGCTTCCAGCAGGGCCGTGGTTTCCAGCAGGGCCCGCTTGAGCTGGGCCATGGATTTGGGGCGGGCGATGGGCAGGATGCGGGCGCGGTAGCGGGTGAACAGTTCGCGGGCGCTGATGAGGTGGAGGTTGTCTTCCACCAGGCTTTCCCAGCGCTCGGAAAAGGCGTGGGCATCCAGCTGCCGGTTGTGCTCCATCTCCTGTACCAGCGCCATGAGGCCGTTGCGCAGCATGACTTCGCTTCGTTCTAACTTGCCCAGCTGGTCCGAGACGGTTTCCAGATAGGTCTCGACGCGGCGCAGGGTCTCTTCCAGGCCGGTGATGCGTTCCAGGAGGTGTTCCTCCAGGTCCTCGCCGCCGTCCGTGTCCTCGGGCTCGTCTTCCCAGCTCTGGTCCCCCGCGAGGATCAGGAGCCGCGTCCCGCACTTGAGACACGTCTCCCGTTCCCCGGGATTCCAGGAAAGACAGTTCTGGCAGAAGGAGCCGGGCAGGTCGTTGGCCATGGCAACAGGATAGAAGGGAACAGGCAGGGGCTGTCCCCTAATAAACGCAGCAGGGGGCGCCACATGGTGACGCCCCCTGCTGGTTGGGAGGGATCTTCTACTTGCTGGGGGTGCGCCAGAGGGCGGCCAGCAGGAGCTGGCGCATGGGCGGGAATTCCTTGGGCAGGCGGTCATAGACCTGCTCGAAGAGCTCTTCGTGGAGCAACAGTTCCCGGCGCCACTCGTCCTTGTTGATGGAGGTGAGCTCGGAGTAGCGGCTGTCGTCGAAATCCTTGATGCCTGTGAGATCCAGGTCTTCCTTGCGGGGCATCCAGCCGAGGGGCGTTTCCATGGCGAAGGCCCGGCCGTGGACGCGCTCCACGACCCAGTTCAGCACGCGCATGTTCTCGGTGTAGCCGGGCCAGAGGAACTTGCCGTCCTGGCCCTTGCGGAACCAGTTCACCAGGAAGATTTTCGGGGGGTTGGGCAGTTCGCGGCCGATCTGGAGCCAATGGTCGAAGTAGCTGCCCATGTGGTAGCCGCAGAAGGGCAGCATGGCGAAGGGATCGCGGCGCACCTGGCCGAGGGTGCCGGCGGCGGCGGCGGTCATCTCCGAGCCGATGGTGGCGGCGAAGTAGACGCCGAAGCTCCAGTTCACGGGCTGCATGACCAGGGGCACGGTGGTGGCCCGGCGGCCGCCGAAGATGAAGGCGCTGATGGGCACGCCGGCGGGATCTTCCCACTTGGGATCGATGGTGGGGCACTGGGCGGCGGGGGCGGTGAAGCGGGCATTGGCGTGGGCGGCGGGCTTGCCGCTGGCCTTGTCGTGGGCCTGTCCCTGCCAGTTGGTGAGGCCGTCCGGCACCTCATCGGTCATGCCTTCCCACCACACATCGCCATCGGCGGTGAGGGCCACGTTCGTGAAGATGGTGTTCTTCGTGATGGTGAGCATGGCGTTGGGATTGGACTTCATGGAGGTGCCGGGGGCCACGCCGAAGAAGCCAGCCTCGGGGTTGATGGCGTAGAGGCGGCCATCGGGGCCGGGCTTGATCCAGGCGATGTCATCGCCCACGGTGGTGACCTTGCAATCCTTGAAGGCCTCCGGGCTCTGGATCATGGCGAAGTTGGTCTTGCCGCAAGCGCTGGGGAAGGCGGCGGCCACGTAGGTCTTCTCGCCCTTCTTCTCCAGGCCCAGGATCAGCATGTGCTCGGCCAGCCAGCCCTCTTCCTTGGCCATGGTGCTGGCGATGCGCAGGGCGAAGCACTTCTTCCCCAGCAGGGCGTTGCCGCCGTAGCCGCTGCCGAAGCTCCAGATGCTGCGCTCCTCGGGGAAGTGGACGATGTACTTTTCCTTGTTGCAGGGCCAGGACACATCCTTCTGGCCGGCGGCCAGGGGCATGCCCACGGAGTGCAGAGCCGGCACGAAGTCGCCATCACCCAGGGCATCCCAGACCTGGCGGCCCATGCGGGTCATGATCTTCATGTTCACGGCCACGTAGGGCGAATCGGACAGCTCCACGCCGATCTGGGCGATGGGGCTGCCCAGGGGACCCATGCTGAAGGGAACCACGTAGAGGGTGCGGCCCTTCATGCAACCCGCGAAGAAGCCCTTGAGCTTGGCCTTCATCTCGGAGGGTTCCATCCAGTTATTGGTGGGGCCGGCATCGGCCTTCTGCTTGCAGCAGATGAAGGTGCGATCTTCCACTCGCGCCACATCGATGGGATCGCTCCAGGCCAGGTAGCTGTTGGGGCGCTTGGCCGGATTCAGCTTCCGGAAGGTGCCACCGTCCACCAGGCGCTGGCAGAGCATGTCGAACTCCTGCTCGGAGCCATCGCACCAGTGGATGTTGTCGGGTTGGCAAAGGTCCACGACCTCTTCAAGCCACCCGAGAAATTTCTTGTTGGCCACGTAGGCTGGCGCATTGAGAAGGGCTGTGTCCATGCTGGGACTCCCAAAAAGAAACCAATGACCATATTAAACACAAATTCGGGTACAAACATTCCTCAAAGATGATCCGGTGGTTGTTTTTGAGATCAAGGGCTGCCTCTGCAGGCGGTTGAAGATTCCTGCGGAGGGGGGTTCCGGGAGGATCTATCCTGGGGCGTCGAGGTCCACCCATGAGCGACGCACAAGAGCACAAGGACAAGCGCCAGGAGGCCATGGAGTGGGTGGGAAAGGCCTACCAGCTCCACATGAAAAACGAGGTAGAGAAGGCCATCGCCCTCTACACCAAGTCCATCGAGATCTGCCCCACGGCCGAGGCCTACACGTTCCGGGGCTGGGCCCGGTCCTTTGAAAAGGACTACGCCTCGGCCATCGAGGACTGCCACCGGGCCATCGACCTGGATCCCGAATTCGGGAATCCATACAACGACATCGGCGCCTACTACGTGGAGCAGGACGAACCAGATGAGGCGATCCCCTGGCTGCGCATGGCGCTGAAGGCCAAGCGGTACGAGAGCTACTGCTTTCCCCACTTCAACCTGGGCCGGGTCTATGAAGCCAAGGATCAGCTGGACAAAGCGCTGGAGCATTTCCGCCATGCCCTGGAAGAGAATCCCCGCTACGCCCTGGCTGCCAAGGCGGTGGAGCGCGTAAAGGGCAAGCTCGTGGTTCGCAAGCCGGAGGCGATCAGCTGAAGGCCGCAGTGATTGATTCCCCGGCCCCGACTCGCCTCAAAGTGGCTGTCGCAGGTACCAGCAGTTTTATTGGCGCGGCGGTGCGTGAGGCCCTCTCTCTTCACGCCGACGTGACGGTCCTGACCCGCTCCATGGCGCGGGCCGTGAATGCCGGAGAAGGGGCCTTCGAGGTGCGTCCCTGCGATCACTTCTCCCGCAAGGAATTAGAAACGGCCCTTCAGGGTGTGGACGTGGTCATCTACCTGGTGCACAACCGAGATCCCTCCGCGCGCCTGGATCAAGCCCAGTCCCGGGACATGGATCTGCTGGTGGCCGATAACTTCGCCTGGGCGGCCGCCCGCGCGGGCGTCCGGCAGATCCTGTTCCGGGCGCCCCTCCTGGCTTCGACGCAGCGACGCACCGCTCGGGATGCCTCGGACATGGAAGCGGTGCTCAGCTCCCATGGTGTGCCAGTCACGGTGCTGCGGGCGGGCCTGGTGCTCGGACCCGGCGGCGAACTGTCCAAACTGCTGGCCAGTCTGGTGGAGCGTCTGCCCGTCATTCCGCTACCCCACCTGGCGGAAGCCCGGTTGCGGCCCATCCACCTGGAGAACTTCCTGGATGCCGTCCTGCACTGTGCGGGGAATCCGGAGGCCTTCGGCCAGGCCTATGACCTCTTCGGACCCGAACCAGTTTCTCTCCGTTGGATGCTGGAGGAGACCGCCGCCCAGCTGGGCCGCCCGGTCCGTCTGCTGTCCTGGCCCACCATGCCCAAGGGGCTTTTCGGGGCCTTGTTGAGGCTGGCTCGCCCCTCGCTCCACCCGGATTTCCGGGCCTACCTGCTGGACATGTTCTCCGGCGACACTCCGGGTGAAACCAACCCCTTGGCCGAGAAGATCGCGCGGAACTGGAAGCCCTTGAGCGAGGCACTGAGCGCCTCCGTGCAAGCGGCACGCGAAGCCGCAGTAGTCCCACCGCTCCACCGGAGCATCGATGACGAGGCCATCCGGCAGCTGGGCCGGGTGCGCTCCATCCAACGCCTGCGACTGCCCGAAGGGCGGAATGCCGAGTGGCTGGGGGATCACTACTTCGCTTGGCTGGGGAATCTGATGCGCCCCTTCCTCCGGACCGAAAGGGCACCGGATGGCTCCTGGACCGTGCGGCAGCGGCCCGGCGGGCTGTCCATGCTGGAGCTCACCTTCAAGCCAGGGCACAGCTCTCCCGAACGCCGCATGTACTTCATCACCGGGGGCCTCCTGGCCCGCTTCCTCGGGGGTCGAACGGCGCGGCTGGAATTCCGTGATCTGCTGCATGGCCAGTATTCGATGGTGGCCATCCACGATTTCGACCCATCCCTGCCGTGGCTGTTCTACCGGTTCACGCAGGCCGTCATCCATGGGTTGGTGATGGCGGGTTTCCAGGGCCACATGGAGCAGCTCGCCGAGGGGGGGCCCATCCTTTGAAGTGCAAACTGTGCTGAACTGGAGCTGAGGTCCGTCATGAAACTCACCATCGCCCACAGCCCCGACTCCGACGACGCCTACATGATGGCGCCCCTGGCCCTGGGCTGGATGGATGACGATCCCGACAGGGCGGGTTTCGACATCGAGTTCATCCGCAAGGACATCGAGCAGCTCAATGCCGAAGCCACCGAAAGCCGCTACGACGTGACAGCCATCAGTTTCGGCGCCTACCCCGAGCTGAAGGATCGCTACGATCTGCTTACGGCGGGATCGAGCATCCAGGAGGGCACAGGCCCGCTGGTGGTGAGCCGCACGCCCATGGATGCGGCCGCGCTGAAGGGCCTCACCCTCGTGATTCCCGGACGCCGGACCTCGGCCTATCTCTCCATGCGGAAGTGGTGTGCCGAACATGGCTTCGAGCCTGCGGTCGAACTGCTGCCCTTCGACCAGATTCTGCCTGCGGTGGTGGAAGGCCGCTACCAGGCCGGCCTGCTCATCCACGAGAGCCAGCTCATGTACCGGGAGGCGGGGCTGCGGCTCGTGGTGGACCTGGGCGCCTGGTGGAAGCACGCCTACGATCTGCCTCTGCCCATGGGAGGCAACGCCATCCGCAAGGACCTGCCCGCCGAGGTGAAACAGCGTTTCGCCATCCTCATGCGCAAGAGCGTGGAACTGGCCCGGGAGCGTCACTGGGAGAGTGTGGACTACAGCCAATCCTTTGGCCGCGGCATGGATCGCGAGATGATCGGCCGTTACGTGAATGCGTGGGTGAACGACTTCACAGTGGATCCAGGCCCCCGCGGACGAGAGGCCGTCACGAAATTGTTGGGCCTCAAGCCGGTGTGGATTCAGGGCTAAAATCACAACCCGCCAGGACGCTGGAAAATTGTGGAGTTCGACCTGATCTGAGTCGCGACCAGGGGCTTGAACGATGTCACTGAGCCCCAAGGGGACTAGCGGATCCAGGATGGACGCGCTTCGTTCAAATGAGGCACCACAAGGGGCGCGCTCGGTGAACCACGGGTTCTGCCCTGAGGGCTTTCCCTAGGGATATAAAAATCCTTTGATCCGAAATTCGGGGCACCCATTTGTCCGTTGATCTTTTGTTGACTTCAAGGTTGTGTACGAATCAGGATGATCGGCATCCAATACCACACCCCTTGGAACGGACCATTCACTTCGATCCAAGACAAAACATGAAGGTGCAATTTTCCAGGTTTTGATGCGGGATGAGGTCGCCCACCAACAGGGCCGGCCGATCCCGCTTCTTCCGGAGGAGGATCCATGAACGCTTGTGGCACGTGTGCCTGCGGCAGTGTGGAAACGGATGTCGACCGGCTGTTGAAGCTGGAGGAGACCATTCAGCAGTACCAGTGCACGCCCGGGGGACTCATTCCCGTGCTCCAGATCGCCCAGGGCATCTACGGGCATCTCCCCGAACAGGCCCTCCACCGCATCAGTTCTGGGCTGAGCAAGTCCTACAGCGAAGTGGCCGGGGTGGTGAGTTTCTACAGCTTCTTCTCCACGGTGCCCCGGGGGCGCCACACCATCCGCGTCTGTCTCGGCACGGCCTGCTACGTGCGTGGGGCCAAGCGAATCCTGGAGGCCTACAAACAGCAGCTGGGGATCGACGTGGGCCAGACCACACCGAATCTCCAGTTCACGCTGGAAGTGGCCCGTTGCCTGGGCGCATGTGGGATAGCCCCCGCCTGCCTCGTGGGCAACGATGTCCACCAGAGCCTCAAGACCACCCAGATCCCTTCGATCCTGTCTTCCTACGAGTGAGTTGGAGTCTGCCATGGCACGGATCAACGCCCTTCACCTCTGCTCTGGCGCCGGCTGCGTCGCGGCTGGTTCCGTCCCCGTGGGCGCGGCCCTGCGCGAGGCCCTGACTCACCGCGGCCTCGACGTGCGACTCATCGAAACCGGCTGCCTGGGACCCTGCGCCGGGGGCCCGGTCATGCTCTGCGAACCCGAGGGCATCCTCTACCAGAAGGTGGCCCTGGCCGATGTGGACGAAATCGTCGATCGCACGGTGGTCGGCGGGGAAGTCATCGACCGCCTCATCTGCCACAAGGCCGAAACCGGCGAAGCCCAGCCCCGGGTCCAGGACATTCCTTTCTTCAAGGGGCAGGTGAAGATCGCCCTGAGGAACTGCGGCGTCATCGATCCCATGAGCATCGACGATGCCATCGCCCATCAGGGTTACGAGGCCCTCAAGCTCGTGCTCAACACCCTGTCCAGCGAAGAGGTCGTGGCCTTGGTGAAGGCCTCGGGGCTGCGGGGCAGGGGCGGCGCGGGCTTCTCCACAGGCCAGAAATGGGAGCTCTGCCGCCGTTCGCGCGGCCCCGTGAAGTACGTGCTGTGCAACGGCGACGAAGGGGATCCAGGTGCCTTCATGGACCGCAGCATCCTCGAAGGCGATCCCCACAGCATCATCGAGGCCATGGTCATCGCGGGCTACGCCATTGGCGCCAGCCAGGGCTTTGCGTATGTCCGCGCCGAGTATCCGCTGGCCGTGGAGCGCCTGGAGATCGCCATCCAGCAGGCCCGGGAGCGGGGCTTCCTGGGAACCAACATCCTGGGCAGCAACTTCTCCTTCGACATGGAGGTCCGCATGGGGTCGGGCGCCTTCGTCTGTGGCGAGGAAACGGCCCTCATGACCTCCATCGAAGGTAAGCGCGGCGAACCGCGCCCCCGGCCGCCCTTCCCGGCGCAGGCGGGGCTTTGGGGCAAGCCCAGCATGCTGAACAACGTGGAAACCTACGCCAACATCCCGGCCATCATCCTTCGCGGCGCGGCCTGGTACGCGAGCTTCGGCACCGAAAAATCGAAGGGCACGAAGGTCTTCGCCTTGGCGGGTGCGGTGCGCAACACGGGCCTGGTGGAAATCCCCATCGGCACGCCCCTGGGCGACATCATCTACGAATTGGGCGGAGGTGTCCCCAACGGCAAGAAGTTCAAGGCCGCGCAGCTGGGTGGGCCCTCCGGCGGCTGCATTCCCGTGCAGCACCTGAACGTGCCTGTGGACTACGAAGCCCTGCAGGAGCTGGGGGCCATCATGGGTTCCGGCGGCCTCATCGTCATGGATGAGGACACCTGCATGGTGGACATGGCGCGGTTCTTCCTCGACTTCGTGCAGGACGAATCCTGCGGCAAGTGCCCGCCCTGCCGCATCGGCACCAAGCGAATGCTCGAGATCGTGGATCGCATCTGCACGGGCAAGGGGGAAGAGGGCGACATCGAAAAGCTGGAGGAGCTGGGCCGCATCATCCGGGAGACTTCCCTCTGCGGCCTGGGCCAGTCCGCGCCCAATCCGGTGCTATCCACCATCCGCCACTTCCGTTCAGAGTACGAAGCCCACATCCGTGAGAAGCGCTGCGTGGCGGGCGTCTGTTCCGAACTGGTGCGGGCACCCTGCCAAAGCGCCTGTCCGGCCAACGTGGACGTGCCGGGCTTCGTGGCCCTGGTGGGCCAGAACCGCATCGCCGAGGCGTTGAGGCTGCACCGCGAGCGCAACCCCTTCGCGGCCGTCTGTGCCCGGGTCTGCTTCCACACCTGTGAGGACAAGTGCCGCCGCGCCATGGTGGACGAGCCCCTTTCCATCCGCGGCATCAAACGCTTCATGGTGGACACCGAAGCCACCATGCAGCATCCGGAGGTGCGACCCAGCGAGGCCAACGCCAAGCGCCAGATCGCCATCATCGGTGCCGGTCCCGCGGGTCTTTCCTGCGCCTACTTCCTGGCGCGACTCGGGTATCAACCCCATGTCTTCGAAGGGGAATCCCGGCCCGGCGGTATGCCTGTCCAGACCATTCCCGCCTACCGCCTGCCGCGCGAGATCCTGTCACTGGAAGTCCGCATGATCGAGCGCATGGGCGTGCGCATCGAAACCAAGAAACGTTTGGGTCGCGACTTCAGCCTGCAGGATCTTCGCAACCAGGGCTACGAATCCGTGTTCCTGGGCGTGGGCGCGCCGCTGGGCCTGCACCTGGGCGTGCCGGGCGAAGAGGCCGCCGGGGTCGACGATGCCATCCGCTTCCTCCGCGAGTACAACATCCGGGGCTCTGTGCCCGTGGGTCAGCAGGTGGTGGTGATCGGTGGCGGCAACGCGGCCATCGACACGGCCCGCACGGCCATCCGCCTGGGCGCGGAATCCGTCACGGTGCTCTACCGGCGTACCCGGGAGGAGATGCCCGCCTATGCCGAGGAGATCGAGGAGGCCGAGCATGAGGGGGTGAAGATCCGCGTCCTCACGGCCCCCCTGGAGATCCTCTCCTGGGACGGCCTGGTGACCGGCGTCTCGTGCCAGTCCATGAACCTGGGTGAGTTTGACCGCAGTGGTCGGCGCCGGCCCACGCCTTCCTCGGACGCGCCCTTCGTGGTGGTGGCCGATCAGGTCATCACGGCCATCGGCCAGCGGCTGGAGCCAGCCCAGATCCTGGGCGACCTGAAGGTGGCCCTCAACCGGGATGGCTTCATCGCCGCCGATCCCTACACCGGGCGCACTTCCCTCGACTGGCTCTACAGCGGGGGTGATGCAGTCACGGGACCCTCCTCGGTGGTGGAAGCCGTGGCCGGGGGCGAGCGGGCCGCCGTGGCCATCGACGCCCAGCTCACGGGCGCCGAGCACGCCTTCTGGCAGAAGGAGAAGGCGTGCGGAGTCGCCTTCGATCCCGAGGCCGAGCCCGTGCGCTATGCCAGGGCCAAGATGGAACTGCTGCCGGTGGAACGCCGCCGCGAGAACTTCAGCGAGGTGGAGCAGTCCTGGACCGAACAGGTTGCGGTTTGTGAGGCCCACCGCTGCCTGCGCTGCGACTACCGGGATTCGGATCACTAGACATTGGTAACTGCCACCTCCATGCCGTGTCCTTCTTCCTTTGCCAGATTCAGGGGAATGCGATGATCAAGCTCACCATCGATCACAGAGAAGTGGTGGTGCCCGAGGGCACCACGGTGCTCAACGCGGCGCGCCAAGCGGGCATCCGGATTCCGTCGCTCTGCTACCTCGAAGGCGTCCACGTGGCAGGCGGGTGTCGGGTCTGCCTGGTGGAAGTGGAAGGAGCCCGGGCCCTCCAGGCCTCTTGCTCCATGCCCGTGTCCGAAGGTCTGAAGATCCGCACCAGCACGCCCAAAGTGCGGGCCGGTCGGCGCACGGTGATGGAGCTGCTGCTTTCGGATCATGAGGGCGATTGCCAGACCTGCGGCCGTTCCACGGATTGCGAATTCCTGGCCGTGGCCCGGGATCTGGACATCCGTACGCTGCCGTTCACCGGCGCCAAGCACCACCAGATCATTGATGAGAGCACCCCGGGCCTGGTGCGCGATTCCGCCAAGTGCATCATGTGCCGCCGCTGCATCACGGTGTGTTCCGAGATCCAGGCCACCGGCGCCCTGTGGGCCCAGGACCGGGGCTTCGAATGCGTGGCGGCTCCCGCCTTCGGCCAGGACCTGGATCGCGTGGCCTGTGTGCAGTGCGGCCAATGCGCCGCCGTCTGTCCCACGGCCGCCATCACGGAAAAGGATCACATCGAACAGGTCTATGCGGCCCTGGCCGATCCCACCAAACACGTCATCGTGCAAACGGCACCCGCCATCCGCGCCGCCTTGGGCGAATGCTTCGGGCTGGCCCCGGGCACGCCCGTCACGGGCCGCATGTCGGCGGCCCTCCATCGCCTGGGCTTCGATGGCGTCTTCGATACCAACTTCACGGCGGACCTCACCATCCTGGAAGAAGGCACGGAACTGCTCATGCGGTTGAAGTCGGCCCTGGTCGATCAGCAGCCCGTGGCCCTTCCGCAGTACACCAGCTGCTGCCCGGGCTGGATCAAGTTCGCGGAATATTTCCACCCGGAGATCCTCCCAAACCTGTCCAGCGCCAAGTCGCCCCAGCAGATGTTTGGCGCCCTCGCCAAGACCTACTACGCCCAATCGCTTGGGCTCAAAGCCGAGGATGTCTATGTGGTGTCTGTCATGCCCTGCACGGCCAAGAAGTTTGAGGCGCAGCGCCCAGAGATGAACGCCAGCGGCTGCCAGGATGTGGATGCCGTGCTCACTACCCGCGAACTGGGGCGCATGATCACCCAGTCGGGTCTGGATTTCGTGGCCCTGCCCGACGAGCCCATGGACCTGCCCATGGGACTGGGATCCGGTGCGGCGGATATTTTCGCCAACACCGGTGGCGTCATGGAAGCGGCCTTGCGCACGGTCTGGTGCCTGGTCACGGGCCTGCCCTTCCCCTTCGAGAAAATGCATGTGGCGCCCATCACGGGATTGGAAGGCGTCAAGGAAGTCTCCATCACCATCCCCAGCACGGTGCCCGAATGGTCCTTCCTGAAGGGGCAGACGCTCAAGCTGGCCGTGGCCCATGGGTTGGCCAATGCCGGCCGCCTCATCGAGCAGATCAAGGCCGGGCAGGGCGAGTACCACTTCATCGAAGTGATGTCCTGCACGGGCGGATGCATCGGTGGCGGTGGGCAACCCCGCTTCACCACCAACGAGGTGCGCAAGGAGCGCATGAAGGCCATCTTCGCTGAGGATGAGGGCAAGGAAGTGCGCATGTCCCACGAGAATCCCGCCATTGCCACGCTCTATCGCGAGTTCCTCGGCGCGCCCTTGGGGGAGACCTCCCACCACCTGCTTCACACCCACTATATGAAACGGGACATCCACCACTGAGTTTTCCCAAGCGATAGCTGCCTTCGTCGCCTTTACGAAAATTAACCTCATGGATTCTGACTTCCGGCTCGATGAGAGTCATCGGGAGGCGATTCATGATAAATAGGTCGGCTTTCATCGCAACACTCACCATCTGCTTGACGGCGCCAGGATTCGGGCAGACCAAGGAGGATGCCCAGGCCCTGGTCAAGAAGGCCATTGAGTTCTCCAAGGCCAATGGCACCTACAAGCTCATCCAGGCCGTGAACCGGCAGGATCCGGAGTTCCGGCAGGGCGAGCTCTACATCTGGATGGTGGATCTCGAAGAAAAGAACATGGCGGCTCACGGCGCCAATCCCAAGCTCGTGGGCCAGGATTTCTCCGGCGCGAAGGATCCGGATGGCTTCGCCTACGCGCAGAAGGCCGTGGAGGTAGCCCTCGCGAATGGCAGCGGCTGGATCGAATACAAGTTCAAGCACCCGGAAACCCTGCAGCTCGCCACCAAGGTCTGCTACGTCGAGAAGCACAAGTTCTTTGTCATCGCCTGCGGCGTCTACAAGAGATAGCCCCCGGGCACCCCTGACTCCGGTTCACGAAGCGACATTCCACAGGAGGTTCAGATGCATCCTCGAAACATCGCCGCAGCCCTTGCCACAGCTTTCGCCATAGCCTTCGCATGGCCTGCCTGTGGCGCACTCCAGGCGCAGACCGCGCGGTATACGCCTTACGCCCACCCCATTGGCGTCACCGGGGCGGTGTCCGTGGTCGGATCGGATGTCTTCGAGCCCATCTTCAACCAATGGGCCGCGGGACTCCAACGCCACGGGATCACCGCCAAGTTCGCGCCGGAAGGCTCCACCGCCGGCGTGCTGGCCCTCATGGAAAACCAGGCCCAGGTGGCCGGCATGTCGCGCGACATGTCGAAGCTGGAACTGTCGGAATTCGGCGCCATTCGCCCCACGCGGCTGGTGGTGGGCGTGGATGCGCTGGTGATCTTCGTGAATCCCAGCAACCCCATCAAGAGCATCACGCTGGAGCAGCTGGATGCCATCTACTCCACCACCCGCAAGCAGGGCGGCAAGGGGCTGATCACCACCTGGGGCGCCCTTGGCATCAAGGATCCGCAGTGGGAGAACCGGCGCATATCGCTCTATGGCCGTGATGAATTCTCCGGCCCGCGCGCCAGCTTCCGCGACAAGATCCTGCTGAAGGGCGAATTCCGGCCCGGCATCGCCATCAAGGAAGAAGCCGCCGCCCTCGTGGATGCCGTTTCGCTGGATGCCGCAGGCCTGGGCTATTCCTCCATCTCCGACCTCAGTTCCCTGGTGAAGGCCGTGCCCATCGTGGGGTCTTCCGGCAACCCCGTGCTGCCCACCACCGATAGCATCACCAAGGGCGAGTACCCGCTCAGCAATTTCCTGTACATGTATGTGAAACCGCCCATGACAGCCCCCGTGGTGGCGTTTCTCAGCTACGTGTTTTCGGAGGAAGGCCAGCGCGCCATGGGAGCGGGCCTCATTCCCATTCCGGCTGATGTCACGCGGGAAATGATCCGGAAACTGCGCTGATCCTGGCCCACCACCCCTCACCCCGGAGCAGACATGGATAGGGGCGCGAGCACCATCCGGGTCGTGAAGCACCTCCAGCGGGCCCTCCCTTCCGAGGGCCTGCTGGAGGCGTCCATGAATGAGCCCAGGGATGAGCCCAGAGATGAGTCTAGAGATGAGTCTAGAGATGAGCTCTGCCACGCCACCTGGGGCGTCATTCAGGGGCTCAGCCTGCCCAGCCTCCTGCAGATGCTCAACATGGAACGGAAGACCTGCACGATCCGCGTGTCGTCGGGGCGGCGGATGGGTTTCTTCTACGTGCGGGAAGGCCAGATCATCAACGCCCGCTTCCGCAACAAGGAAGGCATGGAGGCCGTTCAGGAACTGATTGGCGCGACCGCACCGAAAATGGAGATCGACGGACAGCTTCACGATCCCACCCAGCAGATCGACCTGAGGCTCGAAGAGATCCTCATGCAGACCGCCCAGCATCAGGATGAAGCGGCGTTCGCCGTTCCGGCTGGCCCCAGCTTGGATCGCGGTGAGGAATCCGATGCCATTCCCGTATCGGAAATCGGGAAATGGCGCGAACCCGCAAGGCCGAGGGCGCGTCCAGCTGCTTCCAGGTGGCGCCTTCCCCTGGGGATCGGCCTGGTGGTGCTAGGGCTCCTGGCTGGCACCGGGTGGCTGCTGTTTCCCCGCACCGTGGTCCTAGAGGTGCTCAGCACGCCCCTGGGGGCGACCGTCGACTTGAATGGCAGGGCGCTGGGTGTCACGCCCCTGCACCTCGATCTGCCGAGCCCCCCTCAGGGAACGTTGACGCTTCAACGGTCTGGGTACCAATCCCTCGAACACACGCTGCGGCCTGACGATCACAGCTTGAACCTCGCCCTCCAGGCCCTGCCGCCACCCCCACCCGTCCTGGCACCCGACCCCGTGGTCACTCCGACGCCGACCCGGCTGGAGAAAGCGCCTCCAAAAACCAAGCTCAAGCCAAGACAGGATCCGAAGTCACTGCCAACGCGCGACATTTTCGACCAGTTGCGCAAACCAGGGGATTGATTCTAGGTTGGCCTGCCTCCGCGCGGAAGGCATGCCTCTGGCGCGGGCTGGCGAATGGCCGTAGGCTGGGTCCCTCTCCGGACGCCCCATGCCCATGCACCGAGTCAGCAGCCACGTCGATGCCTCGCCGGAAACGGTGTGGGCCGTGCTGCTGGACAAGATGGAACACCCCCAGCGCTACATCGAGGATGCCCTGGACGCGGAGATCCTGGATCGCGGACAGGGCAGCGTCATTCGCCAGCTGGTCCTTCCCGGCGGGGTGGCCTTCCGCGAACGCATCTCCTCGGATCATGTGGATCAGTCCATCACCTTCACCCTGCTGGATCACCCGGTCTACGATGGGACCGTCGTGAATCGGCTTCGCGCCGCCCCAGGAGGGGCCGTGGACCTGGTCTTCGAGCTCAACTGGAAGGTCCGCCAGGGCTGCGTGGATGACCGTGATCCCGAGGAGGCCCTGGGTCTCATCGCCAGTTCGATCCTGCATACCAAACAGGTGGCCGAGGCCCTGGAGGCCGAGGCCTGAACGACCTAATCCCGGGCCGCCTCCAACCGGATTGATACGCGTTGACGTCGGCCTTCCCTTTGAATCTCCAGGTTCACAGCGCTGCCCAGGGGCAAGGCTTCCACGGCGTCCAGCAGGCTGTCCCAATCCTCGATGGAACGGCCATTCACGCTCTGGATGAGGTCGCCCGGCAGCACGCGGCGGCCTTCGGCACCCACGCCCTGGAGGCCCGCCTGATCGGCGGCGCCACCCCTGGTGACCCTACCGACCATCACGCCTTTCTGGGGACCGAAGGCCCGTTCCACGATACGCGGAGCCACGGGTTCGAAGCCGAGGTCGGGGCGCTCCAGGCGACCCCGGGCGATGAGTTGGGGCACCACGCGGTTGACGGTATCCACGGGCACGGCAAAGCCGATGCCCGCGCTGGCGCCGCTGGGGCTTTGGATGGCCGTGTTCACGCCGATGAGCCGGCCCGCACTGTCCAGCAGGGGGCCGCCGCTGTTGCCGGGATTGATGGCCGCGTCCGTTTGGATGACCCCGTTGATGCGCCGCCGGGTGACGCTTTGGATCTCGCGGCCCAGGGCGGACACTACGCCTGTGGTGAGGGTTTGATCGAGGCCGAAAGGATTGCCGATGGCCAGCACCGACTGGCCCACCTGCAGGTCCGCGCTGGTGCCCAGGGGGATGGGGCGCAGCTTGGGCGGCGTCTTGGTCAGCAGCAGCACGGCCAGATCCTTGTCTGCGGCGCCGCCCACGAAGGCGGCCTCGTGGCGGCTGCCATCCGACAGGGTGATGTAGGCCCGGGCGGCGCCCTGGATCACATGGAAATTGGTGACCACGTGGCCTTCCGCATCCCAGATGAAACCCGAACCCGAACCAGCCGACACTTCCACCACATCCAGCCCGAAGAAATCCCGGCTGCGTTCTTCCGTGGTGGTGATGTAGACCACGCTGGGGGCGGCTTCCTTGAAGCGGCGGATGGAGGTCTGTTCCCACTCGGGCAAGGGGCTGCGGGGCTCCACCGAGCGGGGTCGCGCCAGGCTGGGGGTGATGGCGTGGCTGCACCACCCCGCCAGAACACCGGCTGTGATGAGCCCAAGAACGAGGATGGGCTTGCGCATGGGGATCCTCCGGAGCCCCAAGTGTACCCAAGTCATCGGGGCCCTTCGAGATCGCAGCCTACAGCTTGAAGCCCCCCACCACGGCCCGCAGGCCCTCGGCCACCCGCGCCAGCTCTTCAGAGGTCTTCGCGATTTCCAGGACGGTCGAAGCCAGCTCATGGGTGGCGGAAGCGTTCTGGGACAGGCGGCCCGTGGTCTGGGACATCATCCCCGCCACCTCCTGCCCGGTGGTGGCCTGCTGGCGGGATAGGCCGCCGATGTCGGAAATGCTTTGGGCCATTCCGCCGATGCGTTCCCGGATGGCGTTCAGGCTGGCCAGAGTGGTGCCCACGCTCTGGACGCCGCCGGAGACGACCTCCTGTGTGCGCAGAATCAGGGCTTCGATTTCCCGGGCCGCGGTGCCGGAGCGCTCGGCGAGCTTCCGCACTTCCTCCGCCACGACGGCGAAGCCCTTGCCCATGGAACCGGCCTTGGCGGCCTCAATGGCGGCGTTGAGGGAGAGCAGGTTGGTCTGCCGCGCGATCTCCTGGATCACGGTGACCGCTTTGACGATCTGATCTGTGACCTGCTGGATGTCGGACATGCCCTGGGCGGTGCCCTGGCCGGCTTCGGCGCTGCGGTCCGTTTCGTCCACGACCTCGCGGCTGCGATGCTCGGCCTCCTGGGTGCGCGTCGCCACCAGCTCCGCGTTCGAGCCCAGGCCCCTCATGGAATTCGAAACCCGTTCCCCGGCGGTTTTGAGGTCCTCGCTCACCCGGGCGATCTCGGCCACGGCCTTGGACATTTCGTCCGCCGAAGCGGCCAGTTCCGTACTGCCGGAGGCCACCCGGACGGCAAACTCTGACACATCCATCACCGTCTTCCGCATGCCGCCGTTGTAGTCGTTGAAGGCCCTGGCCGCCTCGCCGATCTCATCTTCCACGGTGATGGGGATCTGCTTGGTGAGGTCGCTGTGCTTGAGCCCATCCACCAGCAGGTGTAGAGGCTGGACCACTTTCCGGGAGATGGCCCGGGCCAGGAAGAAGATCAGGCCCGACACCAGCAGGATGCCCAGGGCCATGACCAGGGCGATGGCCCGGACCTGGCGATCCACATCGTCCACATACACACCGGTCCCCACGGTCCAGCCCCAGGGGGCGAAGGTCCGGACATAGCTCACCTTGGGGAAGAGGCCCGGCTGCCCCGGCTTGCCGAATTCGTAGGCGTGGACACCCCCTTCCGGATGTTGGGCCGCCACCCGTTCGAAATCGCGGAACATCTTGACGAGGACGGGATCACCCAGGGTGTCGGTGGATTTGTCATTCCATTCCGGATGCGTGGCGTGGAGGACGATGCGTGGTCCGGGGGCTTGAATCCAAAGGTAGTTGGTCTGGTCATAGCGGAGCGCTGCAATAACCTCCTTCGCGCGGGCCTGGCTGGCTTCGAGGGGGAGCTTGCCGGCCTTGACCTGGTTCTCCTGCTCCTGGAGCAGGGTGATGGCCAGGTCCACGATCTGACGCACACCTGCCTGCTTGGCTTCCATGACCGATTTATAGAGGGTGGGTATGACGTAAGCCACGAAGAACAGGATGAAGAGCGCCACGGGAAGCAGGCTCAACCCCAACATCTTGCCGGAGAGGGTTTTGAATCGGAGCCATCCACGAGCGGCCATGCGCACCTCCAGCACTAGCTAAGCGCTCTTCGGAGTGTCGCCATCGATGCATGACTTTGGGTAGGGAAGGGCGTTTCCACAAGCCCTCGCGAAAACAGCCCCGGATTCCAGGGCTGTTTTCGCGTCAGTTGTAGAAAAAGTTTGGTGAACCGAAGGTGCCGGGTGCGGTGGCGCTGTTGAGGCGGACCACGATGTCTCCATCCGCCAACACCAGATCGGGGTGGCCGTCGCCATCCATGTCGGCGATGGCCACGCCCATGGGGCCGTAGACGCCGGTGTAGGTCACGGCGGCGAGCAGGCTTCCCGGCGTGGCCACATCCTGGAGGAAGACCGACACGGCGCCAGGGTCACCGGGGAGGCCCGCGCAGGCCACCACCACATCGAGCTTGCCATCGCCGTTCAGGTCGCCCACGGCCAGGGCGCTGGCCCGGTAGCCGGTGGCGTAGTGGACGGGGGCGGCAAAGGTGCCCGGGGCGCCCTGGATCAGCACGCTGAGGCCTTGGTTGCCCGGGCTGATGGAGGCTCCGTAGTTGGCGGTCACGAGATCCAGCTTGCCGTCCCCGTTGAGGTCCGCCGCCTTGATGGCGATGGGCTGCACACCCGTGGTGTAGTCCACGGCGGAGGCGAAGACGCCCGCGCTGGTCTGGCGCAGGACCGAGACGGTGTTGGCGGTGGTGGCCACGGCCATGTCGGCCAAGCCGTTGCCATCGAGGTCGGCCACGGTCACAGCCTGGGGATCGCCGCCCACGGCATAGGCCACGGGTGGATTGAAGGTGCCGCTGGCAGTTTGCGTGAAGACCAGCACACTGTTGGCGCCGCTGGCGGCCACCACGATATCCATCCGGCCATCGCCGTTGAGGTCGCCCACGGCCACATCCATGGGCGTGCGGCCCGGCGTCGATAGCACGATGGCGGTCAGGAAGTAGCCGGGCTTGGCGGGGTCGGCCAGGCGCACGGATACGGTCTGATCGTCGGCATTGGCTACCACCAGGTCAGGGCGCCCATCACCATTCACATCAGCGGCCACGAGGTTGGCGGGCCCCCGGCCCACCCCAAAGCGGGTGGGCATGACATAGCCCCCCGTGCTGGTCTGGAGACGGGTGGAGACATAGCCCTGGGTGGAGCCGCCGTCCACGCTGGTGGACACCATGCCGAGGATGTCCGGATAGCCGTTGGCGTCGATATCCGCCACGGCGATGCCGTTGACCAGCTCGCCATAGGCCGGGCCATCGTGCCAGTGGGAACCGGAGCAGCCCAGCAGGGCCAGGACACCTAGGGAACCAAACATCAACTGGGGAAGCAATCGGGGACGGGGCAACATGGGGACTCCGCGGAACAGGTGGAACCAAGGTGCGAGTTCTGAAGGGGAACTGCAAGGGTGCAGGAATGAGACCCGGGTGGAAAGCACTCGGTTGAACCGACTGTTGGATGCCGGTCAACGGGCACTGGTTCCATCCCGCAACCCGCCCAGCCGATCCAGCTGATGGGCCACGCCATGGGCGTAGTAGTCCAGCAGGGGGGCCTTGTGGGCGGGCAGGACCAGGTGTCCCTGCTCCTGCACCAGGATGCGCCGCAGGAGGAGGACCCGCAGGCCCACCTCGAAGCAGCGTTGGAAGGAGCCCCGGGGCAGGTAGAGCGGCAGGCCCTGCTCCTGGGCCGCAGCCAGCACCTCCAGCAGGTGGTCCCGCAGCTGGGCAGGGCCCGGGGTTGGATCGTCCAGGTGGCGATAGGCCCAGGCCACAGCGGCCACGGGGGTGATGGGTGATCTTCCCCCAATTTGAGAACCATTCGAAAGGTTAGTCCTCGGGGTTATTGGGGAGCTAAAAGGCCTCCAAGCGATATGCTTGGCGGCGTTCATGATACCTTCTCCGCGAACTGGACGGAGGATAGGGCTACGGAGGGATCCGACCGGAGCGCCGATCCAGGGGCCTGCACCGCAGGAGCAAGAGGGTTGCGTGCAGTCCTCTTGCTGACTGCGGGGAGGCCCCAAGGCGGTAAATCCCGGGGGGTTCGGGGGCAGAGCCCCCAATCTGGAAAGCTGGGCGAATTCCTTCGGGGTGTAGAAACCAAGGCTGGAGTGGGGCCGTTCCTCGTTGTATTTCCGGCGGTAGGCCTGGACGATCACCGCCGCCTCCCGCACCCCGTGGAAGGTCTCCTGATTCAAGCATTCATCCCGGAATTTCGAGTTGAAGCTTTCGGCGAAGGCATTCTGCCAGGGCTTTCCCGGGTCGATGAGATGGGTGTCAATGCCCAGGCCCTCGATCCAGAGCTTCAAGTTGGTGGCAATGAACTCCGGGCCGTTATCGCTGCGCAAGAACTTGGGCACGCCCCGCTCCTGGAATACCCTGGCCAGTGCCTCTCGGACATGGACTGAGGTGAAGCAATGGCCGACCTCGATGGCCAGGGACTCCCGGGTGTACTCGTCCTCCAGCGTCAGGAACTTCAGGGAGACGCCCCTGAAGGACCAGTCGAAGACGAAGTCGTAGGTCCAGACATGGTTGATGAATTCGGCCTTCTGCGGAACGCTATCCCCGGTCCTGATCTTCCTCCGCCTGGGCCTCCGGGTGACCTGGAGGCCGAATTTCTGCCAGATCCGGCTCACGGCCTTGATGTTGATCACCACCCCGCTGCGCCGGAGAAGGGCCCAGACGCGGTTCTGGCCATACCGAGGGTGCTCGGCGCTCAGAGCCTTGATCGGCTCTGCCATATGGTCCTGAGGCTTGGGCCGGGCCCGATACCGTTGGCCGGTCCTGGAAATGCCCAGGAGCGCATGAATCCTGCGCTCGGAAATCCGTTTGCACTTCAAGAGCCTTACCCCCTCGCGTTTCTGAGGAGCGCTCACCATTTTTTTGCGAGCAGCTCCTTCATGGCGTCAATCTCCACATCCCGCTGCCCCAGAAGCCGCAGCAGCCTGGCGTTGTCCTTCTCCAACTGCTTCAGCTTCCGGACATCGTTGACCGTGTTCCCGCCGAATTTCTTTCGCCATCGGTAGAAGGTCTGCTCGGTCACACCGGCTCTCTTACAGATGTCCACGAGCGTTTTCTCGCCGCGCTCCGCCTCTCGAAGGACACCGACGATCTGCTCGTCGGTCAGCTTGGATTTTCGCATCAGGGTTCTCCACTTCCAGGGTGAGCCCTAACATTTCATTTGGTACTCAGATTTGGGGGAAGACCACCATCCTGGAAATGGGGAGTAGTGGCAGGACAATGAGTGTTGCTAGAATTAACGATCTCGTCGTTCACCGACTGCCGGAAAATTCAGATATGAGATCCCTCTTCATAGACCATTCCGTCGGCACGCCAAAACTTGGAATGGACTATCGGCCCTACTACATGACACAGAAATGGAAAATGACAGGTCATTCCATAACCATCGTCAGTGCACCCTTCGCCTACACCTCCATACAAACAACCTGGTTCTGGCTTCGGTTACACACGAGGAGGTTGATGGCATCTATTTGGCTAGGAACACCTATCTACACTGGCAATGCATGCCTGTCTAGTAATCACTTCCAATCTTCTTAACGCCCTGTAACAGGATGATCACCATGCTTGATGCTCCGTTCCTCCCTTTCGCGCTCCCGGAAATCGGTCAGCAGGAAATCGATGAAGTCGTAGACTCACTCCGGTCTGGGTGGTTGACCACCGGCCCCAAAACCAAGCGATTCGAATCGGATTTTGCTCAGGCTTTGGGCGGTGGTGTCGAAGCTATGGCTGTCAATTCAGCAACGGCTGGACTTCATCTTGCCCTTGAGGCGTGTGGAATTGGACCTGGGGATGAAGTCATCACGACTACCTATACCTTTACTGCTTCAGCAGAAATCGTCCGTTACCTGGGTGCTGAACCTGTACTCGTGGATGTGGACCCAGTGACTTTGGAAATGCTTCCGGAAGCCATCGAACGCGCCATCACACCCAGAACCAAGGCGATCATCCCCGTTCACTTGGCCGGGTTGGCCTGCGACATGGACGGGATTATTGCGCTCGCCCGGAAACATGGGCTTCGCGTGGTGGAGGATGCGGCCCATGCCTTTCCCGTACGCTATAAAGACCGGATGGTCGGCACGTTGGATTCTGATTTCACGGTGTACAGCTTTTACGCCACCAAGACCATCAGCACCGGAGAGGGCGGCATGGTGGTTACCAAAGATCAAGCCCTGGCCAAGCGGTGTCGGGTGATGCGGCTCCACGGCATTGATCGCGATGCCTTCGACCGCTACACCTCAGATAAACCCGGTTGGTACTACGAAATTATTGCTCCTGGCTTCAAATACAACATGGGTGATCTGGCGGCCTCGGTCGGCATCCATCAACTAAGTCGTGCCGAGCCCTTCAAGAGCCGCCGGACTGAGATCGCCAACCGGTATCTAGCGGCTTTTCATGACCTACCCGTCATCCTGCCCGCAGGGCCAACAGTGGATCGGGACCATGCCTGGCACCTGTTCATGCTTCGTCTGACTGAGCAGGCCCCCATCGAGCGCAACGCCTTCATCGAGCGCATGTCCTCTGAAGGCCGGATCGGCTGCAGCGTCCACTACATTCCTCTGCATCTTCAGCCTTACTGGAAAGCGCGTTACAGCCTCAAGGCTGAGGATTTTCCGGTGGCAACCAAGGCGTTCGAGGGGGCCGTCAGCCTGCCCATCTATACGCTGATGACGGATGCGGATGTGGAACGGGTCATTGGCGAAGTGCGAAGGCTTCTCACCCTATGACAAGTAAAAGACTCTTCGATCTCGCACTGACAATCCCGGGACTGCTCGCCATCGCCCCCCTGCTTCTCCTGATCAGTCTATGGATCAAGCTGGATTCTCGGGGGCCAGTGTTCTTCAAGCAGACGAGGGTTGGCCTTCGGGGCAAGGTTTTCGAACTCTTCAAATTCCGCACCATGGTCCCCAATGCCGAGGCCCTGGGCCTTCAGCTCACCACCGGGGAAGACAAGCGCATTACGAGGGCTGGCCAGTTCCTGCGGCGGTTCAAGTTGGATGAACTGCCCCAGCTGTTCAACGTTTTGCTGGGGCAGATGAGCCTAGTGGGTCCTCGTCCTGAAGTGCCACGCTATGTGGCCTGCTACCCGGATGAAGTCAGAGCCCTGGTGTTGTCCATTCCTCCGGGCATCACTGACAATGCCTCCATCGAGTTTCGGAATGAGAACAGTCTTCTTGATGCCTCTAAGGATCCCGAGCGCACCTACATCGAAGACATCCTGCCGATCAAGCTGGATTTCTACCTGAAATATGCGAAGAGCCACTCCGTGTTGGGCGACTTTCGAATCATCTTCCGGACCCTTGGTGCCATCTTCCGCTGAGACCTTGGGCGAGACGTCCAACTGCCTAGCTGCAGTTCACGTTCGAACCGATTAGCGGGATTCCCATCCCGAAAACCATCGAACGGCCGCCACTGGACCACGGCCAGCAGGTACCCATGGCTGCCTAATCGCCAGAGCGGGGCTTACGGGGCCGACAAATTACCCGGTGGATTGCTGGCCAAGGAGGTCTCGGCGAAGGAGATCAGGCGGACGGCGTTTGTGGCGCTGAATGAGCCAGTGATGGTTGTCATGAATCCGGAAGTCTTGGATGGCTTGGTTCAGGTATCGAGGACTAACAGAATCCTCTAGACACTGCTGCTTCCCAGACATAGATACTTCGCGGGTCAGCATCAAACCATAGAAAGCTCCTCCCCAATCAGGCAGTGGGTCGAGGGGTCTGGCGGGATCTTAGAATGCGGAAAACAGTGAGGTCGATGGAGGGCTGAACCACCGCCAGCCAGATGGTGCCATACACAAAGCAGAGCACCACCTTGACCCAGTTGGGATAGGCCGGAAGGCTGGTCCGGGCCAACCATACCGCAAGGATGGACACGGAAATGCAGGATGCGAAGGAAATATAAAAGGTCGTCCGAAAGGTCTGCTTGCTCACGCCCAGCAGCTTCTCACAATCGGCAAGATCCTTGTTTCGACTGACCTGGAAATAGGCCAGATAACTGCTGAACAGGGAACCCTGGGCGATTCCCACGGGTTCCCGGAACAAGGCCTCGAAACGGCTGGGTTCGATGGGCTTCGTGAACTTGACGGCCGTGCCCCCATCATCGCCTCTCACCACGATGCCCTCGGTGATGATGCGCTTGATGGCATCGCCGCCGGGAACGGGAATGGTGATTTTGCATTGGCTCCCCACCGGAAGGGGAGAGGTGGAGCCCAGCAGAATGCCACCCATCCCAATGTTGATCACCATGGCGTAGGCGACCATTCGACCCGCAGTAATCACCCTAACCTTCTGGTTGAAGGGGATGCGTTCAAAATTGCGCTGGTTGACGATGGAATTCATGGCCAATTCTCACAAATGGATGATAAGCCCCCCGTGGACATTCGCAAGCGATGTCATATAAATGTGATTGATTCAAGTTTCCGCCTTTTTGGCCGAAAAGCAATCTGGTTGCACAAGGGAGCTCCCGTGCATGCAGGGAGTATTCAAGTTCGTCTTCTCGGCATCCTGGCCATCGGGGTGATTTGTTCCACCATCGCCTGCAGTGGTGGGGGTGGCAGTGCGGCTGCGGCCGCAACACCAACGCTAACTGCCCCAGCAGCCATAGGCCTGCTGATCACTCCCAGCACAACCGAAATCAATGCTGGCGAGCATGTTGCTCTTACCGCCACCGTGACCGGGACGACCGACACCTCTGTGGCATGGACTGTGGATGGCATACCTGGCGGGAACACCGCCGTGGGCACCATTTCGGGGAGTGGCAGTACCATCAGCTACGTGGCCCCTGATGCAGCAGGCACCCACGTACTGACTGCCACCAGCCTGGTCGATTCTTCAAAACGGGCTACATCCAATGTGCACGTCAAGGCTTCGGCCAATGCCGTGATCGTGGACGTGAGTCCTGCAACCATTACGCTCACCATCGGCACCACCCAATCCTTCGTGGCCACGGTCATGAATGCGGCGGACACAGGCGTGACCTGGTTCGTCGATGGCGTGCAGAACGGTAACGGTGCCTCGGGCTTTGTGACGGGAAGTGGAAACACCGTCGTTTACTCCGCTCCCACGGTGGCAGGCAGCCACACGCTAAAGGCTGTCAGCGTCGCCGACGTGACGAAATCAGCCTCAGCAAACATCACAGTCCAGGCCCCGCCTTCTGCGGTGGCTGTAGCTCTCTCACCAGCCTCCAGCAGTTTGACTGCGGGAGGCAGTGTCACCTTCAGCGCAGTTGTGTCCGGGGCATCCAACACCGCAGTCGACATGACGGTGGATGGCATTCCCAACGGCAGTACCGCCGTGGGAACCCTGTCCGGAAGCGGGAGCGGCATCGTCTATACCGCCCCTGCCACGCTTGGCAGTCACCTCCTCGAGGTCCGCGCCGTCGCCGACACCACTAAAAAGGCCTCTTCGGCCATCACGGTCACAGCACTGGCTCCAATCGTGAGTATTACCCTGACACCAGTCTCGACCAGCTTGACCACGGGAGGTACCACCACCCTCAATGCGGTTGTATCCGGGTCATCCAATACTGCGGTCACTGC
>JAYVRY010000103.1:0-2184 GCA_043775845.1 Acidobacteriota bacterium | reverse complement strand
GTTTTCCTTGATTGAACATCGCTCGAAGGCGGTTCAGTTGATCCACGGGAGCTTCAAGGTTATTCACTGGAGACCTCCTTGGCCCATCGTACGAACATGCCTCGATAGGCGTCCTCGAAGCCCCGGGCGAAGCCTGGGCCGTCCATCAATGGGGAGTTCTTCATGCGTTCCCGCATCCCCAGCCGGAGCACCTGCAGGGCCTGCGGGTCGCCGGCAAAGTGGCAGGCTTTGTCCACATACTCCGCTTCGGTGGTGGCCACCCATTCCGGCAGACCCAGGTTCATGAGCATGCCCGTGCCCAGGCGGCCCACCGGCGGGCGGCTCGCCAGGGTCACGGCGGGCACGCCCATCCAGAACGCATCCATGAGCATCGTGCCGCCGCTGTGGGGAAACCCGTCCAGGATGATATCGATGTCGTTCAGCCCTTCGAAGATCCTGGGGCTCTTCCGCATGATCACGCGGGTGATGTCGATACCGTGCTGGGCCATGAGCTCGCGGTAGTGGACCTGGGTCCTGGGGTCGGCAAAGGGGCCGAAATCGAGAATGAGCCGAGCCTCCGGCAGGCGGCGCAGGATCTCGCTCCAGGCCCTGAAGATGCGGTGGTTCAGCCGCTCTGTGCGCCCGGTGTACCCGAAGGTGACGAACCCATTCTTCAGGCAGGGCGGCGGCACAATCTCGGCGGTTTCCACGGGCGGCTGGAAGCACAGGAAGGAGTGGGGGAGCCGGACGATGGCCTCGCGGGCCTGGGTCCCTTCGGGGGCCACGAAGGGATCGAAGAGGGCATAGTCGATGGCCTTTAGCCCGGTCGTCCAGGCCGACCCCAGCCAGGTGGCCTGGATGGGGGCGGGCTTGCGGGCGAACAGGCCCAGCCGTTCGCCTTCCATGTGGCCGCAGAGATCCACCAGGATATCGATCCCGTCCGCTTGGATCAGCTTGGCCGCGGCTTCGTCATCCAGGTCCCGGATGTCCCGCCAGTGCTCGAACTGCTCCCGGAAGAGGCGCGTCCAGGCGACTTCGTTCTGGACGTTGGAATAGGCGAACAGCTCGAAGGCGCCCTTATTGTGATTCGCGAACAGGGGCCAGAAATAGAACCTCGAGGTGTGCTTTCTGAAGTCGGGTGAGACATAGCCGATGCGCAAGCGCCGCTGCGGATTGCGATCGTGAGCCCGGAAGTCCGTAACCGGCTCCGGGTAGCGGTCACCCCAGCGCACGAACTCGTCAAGGATGGCCTCGGCGCTCAGGTCCGGATGGTAGGAGAAGCAGAACAGACGCTGCTCCCACATCACGGCGTGGTCCTTGGCCCGTTCCAGCGCCTGATCACTTTCCTGGACGACGTGCTCCCAGGTGGAGAGGTAGGCCAGGGTGTTGGACAAGTACTGACGCATCTCGTCAAAATCAGGCTTGATCGCGAGGGTCCGGCGACAGAGTTCCTCGGCCTCCACCAGCCGGCCAACCCGCGTATACAGGGCCTTCAAGCCATGGTTCGCCTGGGGGTGCACCGGATCAAGGACCAGGGCCTGGGAATAGCTGGCGATGGCCTCTTCGTTCCGCCCCAACCTCCTCAGGGCATTGCCAAGGTAGGCCTTGGCATTGGCGGACCCGGGAGCGAGCAACACAGCCTGCCGGTAGCTGGCCTCGGCATCTCGGTGCCGTCCCAGTCCTTCCAGGGCGACCCCCAGATTGCAGTGGGCTTCGGCGTTTCCCGGCAGCAGGGCCACGGCTCGCTTCAGGGCGGGCAGCCCCAGTTTGCCTTGGGCTTGCATGGCGGCCCCCAGAATCGACCAAGCCTCGCCGGAAAGGGGAAATTCCCCCACCAGGGCCCGGGCCTGAACCTCCGCTTCTGCGACCTCCCCAGCGTTGAACAGGATGATTAGCTGATTTGAGCGCTCCAATGGAGCTTCGGGGCTACTCAAGAGAGACCTCCTTCACCCAGTGTTCGAACATGGCGCGGTAGGCATTCTCCACGCCACGGGCAAAGCCTAGCCCGTCCATCAGGGGGGAGCGTTGCATCCGCTCCCGCATTCCTAGCCGGAGGGCATTCAAGGCCTGGGGATCACGCGCGAACCTGCACGCCTTTTCGATGTACTCCGCCTCGGAATAGGCCACCCATTCCGGCAGGTCCAGGTTCATGAGCATGCCCGTGCCCAGGCGGCCCACGGGGGGGCGACTGGCTAGGGTCACGGC
>JAYVRY010000102.1:0-2206 GCA_043775845.1 Acidobacteriota bacterium | reverse complement strand
CCGGGTGCCCATCGCCAAGCTGGCAGCGGCCCAGGCAGCCCTGGAGAATTAGGGCCCAACTTGAACGAGGGGGACCGCCCGCCCGTGCTCCCCACGTTGCGATCGGGCAGAGCCCGCTCACAGCGTCTGAATCAGCTATCCTGGAGAGGCCGCGCACCGCGCGGCCTTTTTGTCGGATTCAGCCATGGCCAAGACCGTTCCCAATTCGGCATCAGTCCAGCCCGAAATCATCTATTCGATGATGCGGGTGAGCAAGATCTACAACAGCAAACCCGTCATCAAGGACATTTCCCTCAGCTATTTCTACGGCGCCAAGATCGGTGTGCTGGGCCTCAATGGTTCCGGCAAGAGCACCGTGCTGCGGATCATGGCGGGCGTGGACCACGACTTCAACGGCGAGGCCGTGCTGAGCAAGGGCTACACCACCGGCATCCTCGATCAGGAGCCCCAGTTGGACCCTGAAAAGACCGTGCGGGAAATCGTCGAGGAGGGAGCCGCGGAAAAGGTGGGCTGGCTCAAGGACTACAACGCCATCAGCGACCAATTCGCCGATCCCGACGCGGATATGGACGTGCTGCTGGCCAAGCAGGGCGAGCTGCAGGAGAAGATCGACGCCCATGATTGCTGGGATCTGGACTCGCAGCTGGAGCAGGCCATGGATGCCCTGCGCTGCCCGGATCCCGATACAAAGATCGACGTGCTGTCGGGTGGCGAGCGCCGCCGGGTGGCCCTGTGCCGCCTGCTGCTGCAGCAACCGGACATCCTGCTGCTGGACGAGCCCACCAACCACCTGGATGCCGAAAGCGTGGCCTGGCTCGAGAAGCACCTGCTGGACTACAAGGGCACGGTTATCGCCGTCACCCATGATCGCTACTTCCTGGACCACGTGGCCGGTTGGATCCTCGAACTGGATCGCGGCGAAGGCATTCCGTGGAAAGGGAACTACTCCAGCTGGCTGGAGCAGAAGCATGGTCGGCTTGCCCGCGAGGAGAAGTCGGACCAGAAGCGCCAGAAGACCCTGGAGCGCGAGCTGGAATGGATCCGTATGTCACCCAAGGGCCAGCATGCGAAGAGCAAGGACCGCATCGCCAACTACGAGCAGCTGGCCGGGGAGGAGGGCCGCCAGAAGGAGCAGGAACTGGAGATCTACATTCCCAGCGGTCCGCGCCTGGGCGACCTTGTGGCCGAATTGAATGGCGTCTCCAAGGCCTACGGCGACAAGGTGCTTTTCGAGAACCTGAGCTTCGCCATCCCCCGTGCCGGCATCCTGGGCGTCATCGGCCCCAATGGCGCCGGCAAGTCCACCCTGCTGCGCCTGCTCACAGGCCAGGAACAGCCGGATTCGGGGAGCATCCGCATCGGCGAGACCGTGCGCATGGCCTATGTAGACCAGCTCCGTTCCGGCCTCAACCTCGATAAGAATGTGTTCGAGGCGGTCTCGGGCGGCTACGAGCAGATCGAGCTGGGCGGCAAGCTCATCAATGCCCGGGCCTGGCTCAGCCGCTTCGGTTTCAGCGGAGAATCCCAGCAGAAGAAGATCTCGGAGCTGAGCGGTGGCCAGCAGAACCGCCTCAACCTGGCACTCACGCTGAAGAGCGAAGCCAACCTGCTCTTCTTTGATGAGCCCACCAACGATCTGGACGTGAACACCATGCGGGCCCTGGAAGAGGCCATCGAATCGTTTGCGGGCAGCGCCGTCTTGGTCAGCCACGACCGCTGGTTCCTGGACCGCCTCGCCACCCACATCCTGGCCTTCGAGGGCGATTCCCAGGTCCAGTTCTTTGACGGGAACTACAGCCAGTACGAGCAGTACCGCAAGGATGTGCTGGGCCTGAAGCCTTTCGATCCGCACCGCATCAAGTACCGGAAACTGACGCGATGAACGCAGACCTCTCGCGGGCTTCCCGCCTGGCCCTTGTCTCTGCCTGGGCCGGCCTGGCGTTGGGTGGTGCCTCCTTGTGGCAGGGGATACCTGAAGCAGCCATCGCCCTCTGGGGCCTGGGTGGCGCCTGGGTTCTGCAGGTCCCGCCTGCGCTGAGCCTGCGCAGCCGCGTTCAGACTGGTCTTGGCAATAGCGGCCTGGAACGCGAGCGGCTGACCCTGAAGACCGTCAGCCATCTCCTACGGCTCCTGGCCCTCGGAATGGCCATGGCCTCGATCTCGGCCCTGCTGGGTGAGCGCTCGCCCCAGTTCAGTCTCGTCACAC
>JAYVRY010000101.1:0-27553 GCA_043775845.1 Acidobacteriota bacterium | reverse complement strand
CCCAAACTGAATTCGGAGGTGTTGGAACGTTCCGGTCTGAGGCCCGTGCTACTGCCGGCCCCCAGCCAGCCGCCGAAGAACTGGCGGTGACTGGGCTCCTGGTAGCCCTGGCCGTAGAGGGCCTTGATGGCCAGGCCCTCCCAGTTGCCGGTGTAGCCCGAACGGAAGGTGGTCGCGCCCCCGAAGATGGAATGCCAGTCCCGGCGCACGCCCAGGATCAGGTTCTGGTTGGCGTCCAGTTCGATGCGGGACTGCAGGTAGGCGCCCCGGCGCTCGATGCCGATGTGGTTGGCATTGGTGAGATCCGAGATGGTCCGCGGCTGAATCTGGGAGGTATCGAAGGTGGCGGTGGGGATCAGGTAGCGGAGGCCTGGGTTGCTGAACTCGTAGCCCTTTTCCATGCCCTCGTGGCTCACCACGAAGCCGAAGTTGAAGTTGAGGAAGTCAGCCTGCTTGTACTCGAAATCCTGGGTGTAGCTGAGGGCCGAGTTGATGGAGGGCCAGTGCTGGGGTGCCACCACGAAGGCCTTGAGGCCCTTGTTCCAGGCCACCTCGAAATCGAGGCTTTCATTGGAGATGTCGCTGCGGCGGTAGCGCACCAGGGCCTTGCTGGTCAGGTCGGGGCTCAGCTCCAGGCTGTGCTGAGCCCAGAAGGCCCACTCCAGCTGGTACCAGGTGCTGGAGGCGGGCAGGTAGCGGTCGGCGGCGTAGTTCCGGCCGTACCCGGACTTCAACCCCAGGTGCTGAATGCCGAATTCCGTGGCGCCCTTGGACAGGCGGATATCGGCGGCCCGTTCGGAGTACGGCGAATTCCCCTCGGTGCCCCAGATGTCTTGCATGCGGCCGTAGATCTGGCGGCCCAGAACCGTATTCCCGAGGTATTTGTCGGAGCTGTACTCGTACTGGTTACCCACCTTGGCATCCATGTCGCCCTGGTAAAAGCGGCCCGTGACACTGAGCTTCCACTGGTTCAGGGGCAGGCGCAGGGTGAAGTCCGTGCCGCCCTTGTCCAGGCTGCCACCGATGAGATCCGCCCTGCCCGAGGTACCGGTATCACCGACCTTCACGGTGACCACATTCACCACACCCATGAAGGCGTTGGACCCGTACACGGCGGAGGCGGGTCCGTACACCACTTCCACATGGTCGATGTTGGAGAGAGGCATGGCGGCCAGAGGAACCCAGGTGGCGTTGAACCAGAGGTGGTTGAAGACCTGACCATCCACGAGGATGAGAAAGGAATCGCCGATGTTGTTGCGGAAGCCCCGGGCGTAGGGCTTCAGGAAGGTGTCCCCGTAGGCCAGCACCAGGTCGAAGCCCGGGAGGTCATCGAAGATCTCCCAGAAGTTCACGTAGCCCCGCTGCTCGATCTCCTGCCGCGTGATGACGATGACGGTGGCCGGGGCCTTGGAGACCTTCTCCCAGGTTTTGGAAGCCGATACGACCTTCGTATCGAGGAGCTGCAGGAAATCCTCGGGCTTGTCAGCCTGGGCGCCCAACGGAAGCGCAAGCAGGGCCCCGAAGAGGGTTCTCGCCGCTGTCCTTGCAATCCGAGGGGTCATGTCACTGGTCCAGCCTGAACATCCCGCATCGGGAGGGCTTGGGATGCACTTGAGTTCAGGTGCATCAAGGACGCTGGAAAATGGGGGCAAAAACACCAGTTTTTGGGGCGATGGTCCGATGCATTGACTGAGGAACGCATCAGATGGGTACGCGCAGACGGTGGCGTGGTTGGCTGGCCTTGGCCGGGCTGACCTGCTGCCTGGTCCAGGCCCAGATTCCGGCTCAGGCCGCGATCCCGGTGCAGCCGGAATTCAAGCTCAAGGCCAAGCTCCTCATGCGCATCGCGGATTATGCGGAATGGCCCCAGGGTAGTTCCGTGCAGGACAAGGCCAAGCCCTTCACCATCGGGGTGCTGGGCAGTTCCTTGCTCACCGCCTACCTGGAAGAAGAACTGAAGGAACTGCGGACCCTCAAGGGCAAGCCCATCCAGGTATTGAAATTGGCCAATCTGGCCCAGGTGGAGCGCTGCCAGGTGCTGTTCATCGGTGAATCGGAATTCGATGCTCTGGAAGGCCTCCTGCAGCGCCTCCGGGGGAAGCCCATCTTCACGGTGTCGGATACCGAAGGCTTCGCCACCCGGGGGGTGATGCTCAACGTGATGATTCAGCAGAGTCGGCCGGTGATTGAGTTGAACCTGACCAGCTTGCGCACAGCGGGCATCACCGTGGAATCCCGCGTCCAGGCCCGCGCGATTCTCGTGGGGCGGTGAGGCATGGCGACTCCGTTCCGACCCCGTTCCATCAAGCACCAGATCACCCTCCTGGTCGCTGGGGCCTCCGGCGCCGGATTGCTGCTGGCCACCCTGGTCTTCCTGGGCTTCGAGATCCAGGCCACACGGCGTTCCCTGGTGCGGAGCACCGATGCCCAGGCGGCGGTGGTGGCTCGCAGCCTCACCTTCGATCTCGAGTTCTGGGATCCCACCTCTGCGGAGCGCACCCTCTCAAGCCTGGCGGAAGATCGCCACATCATCGGTGCCTGCCTTTACGACAGCGAGGGCAGGCCCCTGTTGGCCTATCCCAAGGGCAGCGCCCTGGCGCAGTTCCCTGCCACCTCGCCTGACCCGGCTGGACTGGGTTTCCGGGAGGGGCGTCTCGACCTGATCCGCCCCATCCGCGTGGGCGAGCGCCACCTGGGCACCCTCCTGCTCAGCAAGGACACGAAAGAACTCCGGGATCAGATCCTGCTCGCCGTCTGGGTGCTGGTGGGGCTGGGCGGCGTGGTTTACGGCCTGGTCTTCGCTGCGGCCCGGGTGCTCCAGGCGCGGGTGGTGAACCCCATCCAGACCCTCGTGGACGCCACCCGACTCATTGCTTCGGAAGGGGACTACGGCATCCGCCTGACTCGAATGGGCGAATCGGAACTGGGCCTGCTGGCTTCGTCCATCAACGGCATGCTGGACCAGATCCAGGTCCGGGATCAGGAACTGGTGGGGCACCGGAATCATCTGGAGGCCCTGGTGCAGGCCCGCACGGCGGAATCCGATGAAGGCCGGGCTCGGCTGCAGGCCATCATGGAAAGCACCTCCGATTTAATCTGGTCCGTGGATCGTCAGCGTCTTGGCTTGGTCACCTTCAATCAGGCGTTCCAGCAGTATTTCCAGGCCGAGCTGGGTCGGACCCTGGAAGGGGGGATGACACCCGAGGAGACCCTGCCGGAGCAGTACGCCAAGCTCTGGAGATCCTTCTACCAGCAGGCCATCCAGGAAGGCCCCTTCGATCTGGAATACACGGTGTCCACCGGCACGCGGGTGCTGGTGCTGGCCTTCAGCCAGATCCGACAGGGAGATGCGGTGATCGGTGTCTCCGTGTTCGGGCGGGACATCACGGAACGCAAGCGGAATGAGCTGCTCTTGCTGCAGGCCAAGGAAGCCGCCGAATCCGCCACCCGGGCCAAGAGCGAATTCCTGGCCAACATGAGCCATGAGATCCGCACGCCCATGAATGCCGTCATCGGCATGACCTACCTGGCCCTGCAGACCGACCTGTCCGCCAAGCAGCGCCAGTACCTGGCCAAGACGAAGATCGCGTCGGAATCGCTGCTGGGGATCATCAACGACATTCTCGATTTTTCCAAAATCGAGGCAGGTCGGCTGGATATGGAAGTCCGCCCCTTCGACCTGCAGGATGTCATCACCCGCGTCATCGACCTGGTGGGCTTGAAGGCCACGGAAAAACAGCTCGAGTTCATGGTGGACGTGGCTCCGGATGTGCCTGCGACCCTCATGGGTGATCCCCTCCGACTGGGCCAGGTCCTCACCAACCTCTGCAGCAACGCGGTGAAGTTCACGGAACAGGGGGAAATCATCCTCATCGCCTCCCTGACGGGGCGTCCAAGCGAAGATCGAGTGGAACTCCAATTCAGCGTGACGGACACGGGTATCGGCATTAGTCCCGAGCAATCGCAGCACCTCTTCCAGCCCTTCAGCCAGGTGGATGCCTCCACCACCCGGCGCTTCGGGGGCACAGGCCTGGGCCTGGCCATCTGCCGCCACCTGATCCAGCTGATGGGTGGCGACATCCGCGTGGAAAGTGAACCTGGGCAAGGCAGCACCTTCCGATTCACCGTGCAACTGGGCTTGAGCCATGAGGCGGATCTGCCACCCAAGAGCATCCGCCAACCCCTCGACGGACTTCGGGTCCTGGTGGTGGATGACAACCTGAACACCCGCACCATCCTCGGCAGCATGATCAAGAGCCTGGGCTTCCATGCCGCCACGGCCGCCAGCGCCGTGGCGGGCATCCAGGAGCTGGTCAGTGCCCAGCAGGCTCCCTACGACCTGGTGCTCCTGGACTGGAAGATGCCGGGCATGGATGGCTTCGAGGCGGCGACTCAGATCCGGTCCCTGCCTGGGTTGCAGCCCAGTCCCAAACTCATCCTCATGTCGGCCTTCGGCGATGACGACACACGACGGCAGGCGGAAGCGGCAGGCTTTGATGGGTTCCTCTCCAAGCCCATCACGGCCTCCTCCCTGCTGGACGCCCTGATGGACGCCTGCTCAGGGTTCAAGATCACCCACGTCACCCCCGAGCATCCCGTGACGCCGCTGCCCCTTGCCGGGGCTCCCTTGGCAGGCCTGCATCTGCTCCTGGTGGAAGACAACGACTTCAACCAGGAGGTGGCCACGGAGCTCCTGGAGCTTTTGGGCGCCCAGGTGAGTCTCGCCGCCAATGGCCTCACGGCGCTGCAACAGGTTCGGGCGCAGGCTTTCGATGCGGTGCTCATGGATGTGCAAATGCCCATCATGGATGGCCATGAGGCCACCCGCCGGATTCGGGAAGAACTCAAGAACACAACCCTGCCCATCATCGCCATGACGGCCCATGCCCTGCTGCAGGAACGGCAGAGCTGCCTGGCCTCAGGCATGAATGACTACATTTCCAAACCCATCGTTCCCGAGGAACTCGCGGCCATCATTCTCCGCTGGACTCAAGACGCCTCGCCGGGTCTCCCGCCCTTCGTCCAGGCGTTGCCCAAAGTGGTTTCACCCGAGCCTGCCCAGAGTCCGATCCACATGGCTGTGGCGCTGGAGTTCCACTTGGGCGATCCCGCCAGGTTCAAGGCTGTCGCCGCCAAGTTCGCTGAGCTGCGGGCTGGGGACGCCACCCAGGTTTGGGTTGCCCTCGAGGCCGACGACCTGGAAGGGGCCCAGCGCTTGGCCCATTCCATGATCTCGGCCGCCAAGCTCGTGGGGGCCCTGCCACTCATGGAGGCCGCCTTGCACCTGGAGGATGCCGTGATCTCCCGGGATGCCTCCTCCATGCTGGAGGCAGCCCGAGTCTTCGCAGAGCGGCTTCAGGAGGCCCTCGCCGGGCTCAGGGCCTTGGGGGAGTGAGCCCTATCAGGTCAGCCAGGTGGCGAACCCCTACAGCGCCGTCCTGGGCTGCACGGCCGCATGGGCCAGCAGCAGGCCAGTCAGCAGGGCGATGGCCACGAAGAGGGCCTGGAAGGCGGTGTCCAGGCCCACCACCAACTGTTTCTGAATGATGAACTCGAGGCCCTTGAAGCCCAGGCCTCCGGGCACCAGCACCATGAGCCCCGGTAGCAGGGTCACCACCGAGGGACGGTGCGTGATGCGGGTGTAGAGATTGCTGCCCAGACCCAGGGTGAAAGCGCCCAAGCCCACGCCGAACTGAGGCCCCAGGAAGGCCGAGCCCTGGCGCGTGCCAAAGAAGGCCAGCACGCAGGCGGCGGCGATCCAGGGCAGGTCGCGGAAACGGGCCTTGAAGATCACCACGAAGGCCGCCGCCGCCATCAGCAGCGTGGGGAAGATGGTCCAACCCGGCAGGGGCAACGGAGTGCCTAGCAGCGCCCGGTCGAGCAGGTGCACACCCAGCCGCTGGCCCAGCGCCACCCCGAAGCCCAGGGAGAGGAAGGTCATGGCTGTGTCCACCAGGCGGGCCGTGCCCGCCACCAGATTGCCCGTGGCCAGCTCGTTCATGGAGACCACCAGGCGCAGGCCCGGCAGCAGCACGATGAGGCCCGCCAAGGTGAGCACCTGGGGCGAGACGTGGGGAAAGCGGTAGGCGGCAGCCAGCGCCAGGAACCCCACCATCGTCCCCGCCACGGGATAGACCAGCCGGGCCAGGCCCGCCTTGCGGCCCAGCAGCACCGCCGTGAGTCCCACGAGAGAACCGAGGACGGCGGTCAGCCCCATCTCGCGCCAGCCGCCGCCGAAGAACATGGCCGCCGGGGCCGAGCCCAGGCCGAAGCAGAGCACGGTGGGAAGGGGCGCCCAGCGGTCCGGGGCCGCGAGAATCTCCTGCACGCGGGTGCGCGCGTCGGCGGTGGAGAGTTGGCCTTCGATGAGGGCGTCCGTGGTTTCCTGCAGGTCCGAGAGCTTGGAGAGGTTCACATCGCCTGAAGGGCTCCGCTGGATGAAGGTCCACTGATGGCCGTCCTTCCCCAGCGATGCGAAGAAGGCCGTGGGCAGCGCGAAGAACTGCCCCTCCAGGCCCAGCCGGGCCGCGATGCGGGCCAGGGCATCCTCGAAGCGGTGGGCCGGGATGCCGAAAGCCTGAAAGGCCCGCCCAAGCTCCAGGCAGAGCTCAATCTCGGGTGGGGTCTTGGACTGGGAGGAGGGGCGGTTCGGAACGTCCATGCTTCAGGGTAACGCCTCCGCCTCTCACGTCCTGCGGCGCAGGCCCACGCGGATCTTGATCACAAGCAGCGGGAGGGACGTGCCCCGGCGGGACGACCCTCCCTATGCTGATGAAGCCATGGCCATCTACACCACCGCCTGTCCCCGAAACTGCTACAGCACCTGCGCCATGCGAGTGACGGTGGAGCAGGGTCAGGTCACGGCCATCGATCCCCATGAAGGGAACGTGGCCACCGCCGAGGGGCCCTGCCTCAAGGGCCTGAGCTACCTGGAGCGGGTCACCAGTCCCGAGCGCATCCTGCATCCCATGAGGCGCACCGCTTCTGGAGCCTTCGAACGGATTGCCTGGGACACCGCCCTCGACCTCATCGCCCACCACCTTCAGACTGCACGCCGCGAGCACGGTCCCCAGTCTGTTTTCTATTACACCGGCAGCGGCACCAAGGGCCTGCTCAACAGCTGCGGCCTGGCGTTCTGGCGACAATTCGGCGGCTGCACCACCACCTATGGCGATCTCTGCTGGCCCGCAGGGCTGGAGGCCACGCGCCTCACCTTCGGCGACAACCGGCAGAGCGCGCCCGAAGACATCGCCCAGGCACGCCTCATCGTCATGTGGGGCAAGAACGCCTCCGAAACCAACCTCCACCAGATGCGTTTCGTCCATCAGGCGCTGGAACAGGGAGCAACGCTGGTGGTGATCGATCCACGGCGCACGCCCACCTCCGATCGGGCCCACCTGTTGCTCCAACCCCGGCCTGGCACCGATGGGGCCTTGGCCCTGGGCCTGGCGCACCTGCTCATCGAGGCGGGGCAGGTGGACGCGACCTTCCTTCGCGATCAGGTGCTGGGCTTTGAGCCCTTCGCTCAGATGGTGAAGGCCTGGACACCGACGCGGACCGCCGACGTGTGCGGCGTTCCCGAAACGCAGATTCGCGAACTGGCAGGCCTCATGGGGAGTGTGGCGCCCATGAGCCTGTGCGCGGGCTTCGGCATGCAGCGCTACACCAACGGCGGCCAGACCATGCGGGCCATCCAGGCCCTGCTGCCCCTCACGGGGAACCTCGGCAAGCCCGGCGCCGGGTGGGTCTACGCCAACCTCGCCACGCAGGTGTTCGGCCACCTGAAAGATCCCCTGGATTTCTATCCCCCCGAGCAGCCCGATGGCGTGGTGCGGGTTTCCGTGAGCACGGCCCGGCTGGGCACGGACATGGCGGCGCAGCAGGACCCGCCACTGAAGGTGGGCTGGGTGGAACGGGGCAACCCCGCCGCGCAGAATCCGGAAACGCCCGCCGTGCTGGCCGCCCTTCGGAACCTGGACTTCCTGGTGGTGGTGGATGAGCGACTCACGGACACGGCCCGCGAAGCCCATCTGGTCCTGCCCAGCAAGAGCCTCTTTGACCAGACGGATGTCATCGGCGCTTACTGGCACGCCTACCTGCAGATCCGCCAGAAGGTGATGGAACCGCCGGGCGAGGTGCGGCCCGAAACCGAGGTCTACCGGGCCCTGGGCCTGCGGCTGGGCCTGACGCCCGAGCAGCTGACAGCCTGCCTGCCCGAACCCGGTGATGACGGCGTGGAGGCCTGGCTGGAGGCCCGCTTGGCCCCCCTGGGTCTTAGCCTCGCGCAGTTGCGTGAGGGCCCGGTGCTGGCCCCGGGGGCCGAGGCCGTGGCCTTCGCCGATGGACGCTTCACCACGCCTTCCGGCAAGGTGGAGCTGTTCAGCGCCGAAGCCGCAGCCCGCTGGAGGGTGAGTGCCCTTCCCGACTATGCCCCGCCGGTCGAGAGCCAGGCCGCCGGGGGCGGGTGTCATCCGCTGCAGCTGCTCACGCCCAACACCAAGAACAGCATCCACAGCCAGTTCCTGCCGCTGAAGGTGATTCGACAATGCCTGTCCGGTCCCAGCCTCGAGATGGGAGCCGAGGATGCCCAGGCCCGTGGGCTGGAAGATGGAGAACGGGTCCGTATTTTCAACGACCGGGGGAGCCTGGAGATGCCGCTGCGCATCAGCATCGGCATGCGGTCGGGGGCTGTGGCGGCCTTCAATGGCTTCGGGTCCGAAGATGGCGGCTCGGTGAACCTGCTGTCGCTGGGGCGCGAAACGGACATGGGCTTTGGCGCGGGCTTCCACGACAACCTGGTCGACGTGGAGCGCGCCTGATGGCCACTCAGTTCACGTTCGATCCCAACCGCTGCACCGGCTGCCAGGCCTGCGTGGTGGCCTGCTGGATGGAGAACCACGCCCTCCAGTCACGCCCTTGGCGCACGGTGCATACCTTCAATGCCTGCGGTCATCCGGATCTGCCGGTGTTTCATCTCTCCTTCGCCTGCCACCACTGCGAGGCACCCGCCTGCCTGGAGCACTGCCCGGCCGATGCCTACACGAAAGATCCCCAGACCGGCGCCGTGATCATCCACGCGGATCGTTGCATGGGCTGTCGGTACTGCACCTGGGCCTGCCCCCACGATGCCCCGAAATTCAACGAGGAGCTGGGGACCATCGAGAAGTGCACCCTGTGTCCCGAACGCGCGACCCAAGGACTGGAACCCGCCTGCGTGGCCCGCTGCCCCATGGAGGCCCTGGGCGTGTCTGAACTTGATGCGGAGCGTCCCCTCGTAGGCGTGCCGGGGCTGCCGCCTTCGGCGACGGCTCCCGCCATTCGCATCGCCCCCCTGCGCCGTCCCGGCCCGCCCCGCCTGGGCCACCGGCCACCGGAAGCATCTTTGCGGGCCTTCCTGCAGACTTGGCTGGTGGTGCCGCAGTCCAAAATCACCCTGCGGGGAGAGTGGACCCTGCTGCTCTTCACCACGGTGATTAGTGGGCTGGCCGCCTGGATGGGCGCGTCCCGCTTTGGGGGACCACCCGTCCACCCCTGGAGCTTCCTGATCCTGGGCGGGCTGGTGATGGCTTTGAGCACAGCCCATCTGGGGCGGCCCGACCGGGCCTGGAGGGCCATGGCGCACCTCCGCACCAGCTGGCTGTCGCACGAAGTGGCCGCCGTCTCGGTGTTCCTGGGTGTGGGCGCCCTGGCAGTAATCTTCCGGCCTTCCCTAGAAACGCCTGCAGCCGTCGTGGGCTTTCTGGCGCTCTTTGTCATCGACCGCATTTATGGCGTGGCGCTGAAAGTGGGGCTCTGGAATCTTCACAGCGCCCACACCCTGTTCAATGGGCTGTTCCTGCTGGCTCTGCTGGCTCACCTCCCGCTGCTGGCGGTGGGCATGGGTCTGCTCAAGGGCGCCCTCTACCTGCATCGGAAGCAGCATTTCGTCCGCATCGGCAGGCCCCTCCGGCCCTGGATCTCCGTGCTCCGCATGGGGGTGGGTTTCCTGGGTCCCCTGTGGATCGTTGGCACGCACCCCTTGTGGGCTGCGGCGCTGGCCGTCCTGGGGGATCTCATGGATCGGAGTGAGTACTACGATGAGCTGGCCGTTCCCACGCCGCAGTCAGACCTGGTGGCACGGATGCGCACGGCCACAAGGCTGGCCGAAACGCCCTAACCTGCTGCTTCTTCCGCCAGGGCCAGGCAGGCCGTGAGGCCCGGAGATTCGATCCCCAGCAGGTTCACCAGGCCCGGCAGGCCGTGGGCGTCTTCCCGCTGGATGAGGAAATCCGGCGCCGCTTCGCCCGGTCCATGCAGCTTGGGCCGGATGCCCGCGTAGGCGGGCTGGAGGACGCCATCCTGCAGCTCGGGCCAGTACTTGCGCACTTCGGCGTAGAAACTGTCGGCGCGGCGAATATCCACGTTGTAGTCCTCGCCGTCGATCCATTCCACATCGGGGCCAAAGCGGGCCTGGCCGCCCAGATCCAGGGTGAGGTGCACGCCCAGGCCACCATGGGCCGGCACGGGATAGACCAGTCGCGAAAAGGGCGCCGGGCCCGAGAGGCTGAAGTAGTTGCCCTTGGCGAGCTGCGTGGGAAGCGGCGGCAGACTGTCCTGCCGAGCGCCTTTAAAGCGGTGGGTCAGGGCGATGGCACCCAGCCCTGCGCAGTTGTAGACCCGCTGGGCCAGGAGGGTCACGGGTTCTTCTCCGCCGACCTCCACCACGAGACCGTCGCCCGAGAGACGCCCGCCCAGCACCGGACTCTTCAACACCACCGATGCACCGGCCCCTTCGGCTTCCATGCGCAGGGCCCGCATGAGGCCATGGCTGTCCACGATGCCCGTGCTGGGCGAGAGCAGGGCGGCCGTGCAGTGGAGGCGGGGCTCCAGGGCGCGGGCCTCGGCGGCCTCGAGCCACTGGAGGTCCCGCACACCATTGGCGGCAGCCCGCGCCTGGAGCTGTCGGAGGGCTTCCACCTGGCTGGCATCCGTGGCCACGATGAGTTTGCCGCAGCGGCGGTGATCCACGCCGTGGGCCGCGCAGTAGGCGTAGAGGGCGCGGTTGCCCGCCACGCAAAGCCGGGCCTTGTGCGACCCGGCCGGATAGTAGATGCCCGCGTGAATGACCTCGCTATTGCGGGAACTGATGCCGGTGCCGATGCGATCCTCGGCTTCCAGCACCACCACTTCGCGGCCCGACAGCGCCAGATGCCGAGCCACGGCCAAGCCCACCACGCCAGCCCCGATGACGATGCACTCGATGCACTCGATGCGTTCCATGGCTCCATCTTCGTGGCGTTGCGCGCCTGTGGGAAGATCGAGGTTTGGAAATCTCACTAAGATGGCGACCTGCTCGATCAGAAATGCATTTTTACAGCGGAGGAAAGCGGAGTGGCGGAGGAAAGCGGAGGCCTTGAACTTGAAGCCCTTACTGAGGTGATCCTGGGTTGTGCCATCAGAGTTCAACGGGCCTTGGGCCCGGGTCTGCTCGAGAGTGCCTATGAAGCCTGCCTGGTCTATGAGCTGGAGCAGGCTGGGCTCCGGGTCCAACGCCAGGTGCCGCTTGATATCACCTATGAAGGGATCCGGATTCCAGTGGCCTACCGATTGGACCTTTTGGTGGAGGATATGATCGTTCTGGAGTTGAAAACTGTGGAGCGGCTTACGGATTTCCACGAAGCTCAGCTCCTGACCTACCTCCGTTTCTCTTCCAAGCGGCTCGGATTTCTTCTGAATTTCTGGCGATGGCCCCTGAAAGATGGAGGCATTAAACGAATCCTGAATTCCAGGCTTTCTCCGCTCTCCTCCGCTCCTCCGCCAACCTCCGCTTATTGACTCTTTTCCTATTGGTATACAACACCCATGTCCACACCCATGCTGCAGCAGATCGCCGGCCTCAAGCGCGAGGCGGGCGAGGCCGTGCTGCTCACGCGCATGGGGGACTTCTACGAGATCCTGGGCGAGGATGCGATCCGTGCCGCGCCGGTGCTGGAGATCGCCCTCACCTTGCGGGGCAAGGGCTCTGAGTCCGAGACGCCCATGTGCGGCGTGCCCCACTTCGCACTGGAATCCTACCTGCCGAAGCTCCTGGCGGCGGGGTTCTCGGCGGCCATCGCCGAACCCACCGCCAAGGCCGAGGATGTGAAGGGCCTGCTGCCCCGGGCCATCAAGCGCATCATCACGCCCGGCACCTGGCTGGATGACGATGCCCGCTGGCTCTGCGCCCTGCATCGCACGGGAAGTACATGGGGCTTGGCCCTCCTGCAACTGGCTTCGGGCGCCCTGCGGGTGCTGCCAGGCGAGGGTGAGGAAGCGCTGCGCGCCACGCTGGATCGCCTCCATCCCCAGGAGCTGATTCTGGCCGAGGGAGCGGCAGATATCGCGGACCTCGAGGCCGCCCGCACGCGCCTGCCCGCCTGGCGCTTCGAGGCCTCCCGGGCTCGGCAGCAGGTGCTGGCCTTTTTCGGCTGGCAGCACCTGGAGGGCGTGGGTCTGGATCCCTACCCCGCGGCGCTGGGTGCCTTGGCCGCGCTGCTCGATCAGGTGGAGACCACGCAAAAGGGGCGCCCGGCGCACCTGCAGGGCGTATCGCTGGAACTGGGCGCGGCGGGTCCGCTGCTGGATGCCACCAGCGCGCGGCACCTCGAAGTCCTCGCCAATGGCCTGGATGGCGGACGTTCCGGATCGCTGTTTGCCCTGCTGGACCAATGCCGCACCCGGCTGGGTTCACGCCTGCTGAAGGCCTGGCTGGAACAGCCGCTGCGCGATCGCTCCTCGCTCGAACGCCGATGGTCCCAGGTGGCTTGGCTCACGGAAGACCGCCGTCGGGGCCCCATTCAGACCCTGCTGGCTCAGGTGCCCGATCTCGATCGGCTGCTGGGGCGTGTGGCGCTCGGTCTGGCCACGCCACCGGAGCTGGCCCAGCTGCGGGGCGGTTTGGCCGTGCTTCAGAAACTGCCCGCGAGAATCCAGGACGAGGGCTGGGCCTCTGAGGTCGCGGATCTCGGCCTGTGGCCCGGTGATACCCCGCTTTGCTCCGCCCTCCTCATGGAGCTTCAGCGCGCTCTTGCTGAAGCTCCGCCCCTGGATTTGGAGAAGGGCGGCGTCATCCGCGAAGGCGTGGATGCGGAGCTGGACGCCGTGCGCCGCCTGGCCCGTGATGCCAAACAGGTGATGCTGGAACTGGAAGAAGAGGAACGCCGCGACAGCGGCATCCAGAGCCTGAAAATCAAGTACAACCGGGTCTTCGGCTACTACTTCGAAATCACCAAAGCCAACCTGGGCGCCGTTCCTGCACATTTCCTTCGCAAGCAAACCTTGGCCAACGCCGAGCGCTTCACCACGGAAAAACTGGTGGCCTTCGAACAGAGGCTGCTGAGCGCCGAGAGCGATCAGGTCAAGCTCGAATCGATCCAGCTCCAACGCCTGTTGACCCTGGTGCTGGAGCACCGGGCCGATCTCATGCGTCTGGCCCGTGCCGTGGCCACCTTGGATGTGCTGGCGGCTCTCGCCGAACGGGCGCGGCTCTCGGGCTGGACGCGCCCTGAGCTGGGCGAAGAGCGCGAACTGGTGCTGGCCGCTGCCCGTCATCCCATGCTGGAAGCGCGGCTGGGCCGCGAGTGCATCCCCAACGATCTGCAGTTCAGCGCCGCCCAGCCCATGGCCGTGGTGACGGGCCCCAACATGGGCGGCAAGTCCACTTTCCTGCGCACCTCGGCCCTGCTGGTGGTGCTGGCCCAGACCGGCTCCTTCGTGCCCGCCGACCTCATGCGCTTCGGCCTGGTGGACCGCATCTTCACGCGCATTGGCGCTTCCGATCAGCTGGCCAAGGGCCAATCCACCTTCATGGTGGAGATGACGGAAACGGCGCGGATCCTTAATCAGACGACCTCGGCAAGCCTGGTGATCCTCGATGAGATCGGCCGCGGCACTTCCACGCGGGATGGTCTGGCGTTGGCCGAAGCCATCGCCCTGTTCCTCCGCGATCTGAAATCGGGCGTGGCGCCTGGGCTTGGCCTAGAAGCCGTGCGGGGGAGCGCGAGGGGGGACGCAGAGAGCGCGAAGCGGCAGGGCGGTCCCCCCCCGTCTGCATCCGGCGCCCCGCGCACCCTTTTCGCCACACACTATTTCGAGATGACCAAGCTGGCCGACGACAGCCGCATCCAGAACCTGCACGTGGAAGTTCAGGAGTGGGAGGAGCAGTTGCACTTCCTCCACCGCGTGGCACCCGGCCCTGCGGATCGCAGCTATGGCATCCAGGTGGCGCGGCTCGCGGGATTGCCCAAATCTGTCATCCAAAAGGCCCAGCGACTGCTGGCTCAGTCGCCGGAAGCCCCGCCCCGGGCCCCCATGCCCAGCCAACCTGCCTTGCCCATGTTCGAAGTGGAAGCCGATCCCCTGCGCTCGGAACTCGAGGCCCTGGACCTCAGCCGCATGACCCCCCTGGAGGCCTTGAACTGGCTGGCTCTCAAGCAGGGCCGTTAAGACTTTTCAGAACTCGATCTGCAGGCGCCGCAGCTCCGCCATGAGAGAGACGGGGCTCACGTAGGTGATGCCATGCATCTCCTGCTCGCTCGCCGCTGTGGCATAGGCTGCGATGTCGTCAATGTAGACGCACTGTTCCGCCGGCACGCTGAGCTTCGCGAGGGCATCCTCGAAGAGCCTGGCATCCGGCTTGTTGGCGCCGACCTCGAAGGAGAAGGTCACGGCATCGAAGAGGGGGAAGACGCCTGCGGTGCGGATGACATGCTCGGCATGCCAGGGACTGGTGTTGGAGATGAGGCCCAGTTTGTACTTGGACTTCAGCTGGCGCACCAACTCCAGGTTGGCGGCAATGGGTGTAAAAATGCCCGTGTAGATTGGAAGGAAGGCTTCTTTGGACAGCGCGGTTCCGCAAAGGTCCGAGAGGCCCTGCAAAAAGGCGGCAGAGTCCAGTTTTCCGGACTCGTAGTCCTGCATCAACGTGGCGTCGCGGTAGAGGGTTTGTTCGAGCGCATCCACGGGCTTGCCACAAAGCCCTGAGAGTCCCCGCAGGAACTTCTGGTTGTCGAAGCGGTAGAGCACGTTGCCGAAGTCGAAGACGATGGCCCGCATGCCGACTTCGGTGCCCCCGGGCTTCAGAAAGGGGACATAGTCCATGTCGGCCTTCATGATGTGGTTGACGTACCAGGTCTTGAGGAAGGCCAGTGTTTCTTCCAACAGGTGGAGATCTGACGGATGTAAGCCTGGTTCAGGTCCAGGAGCTTCCCCACGAAGATGGCGTGCTGGGCCTTGTGCTGGGCGTCGATGTCGCGGTAGCCGATGTTGTAGCGATCCTTCCACTGGATGTGCACCATGGGGTGATCCTTTCGGCCGAAACGCCTTCTTCCAGGATCGGCAGGGGGGGCGAAGTCATCAACTCCTGTAGACTGCCGGCATGGTGTCCAGCGCAGCTCCCAGACCACCCCTCAGCAAAACTCGGATCCGCACGGCCTGGGCCATCGCCCTGGCGGTGGATGCCATCCAGATTCCCGCAGCCGTCGCGGGGCCCCTGGGCTGGTTCCTGGATGTGGGACTGGACCTCATCACCATGGTCGTCATGTGGGCCCTGCTGGGCTTCCACTGGGCCTTCCTGCCCTCCTTCCTCACGGAATGGGTGCCCTACCTCAACCTGGCCCCCCTGTGGACCCTGGCCGTGGCCCTGGCCACCCGGGGCCGAGGCGAAGGTGGACCAACCTTGCCACTGGAGGTTCTGAAATGAAGCCTGATGTGAAGGGCCTTGGCGGCGTGTTCCTCTTCGCGGATGATCCCAAACGGTTGGCCGAATGGTACGCGCGGCATTTCGGGTTCAATTTCAATGAATGGGAGCCGGGCACCTGCTTCGGCCTGGAGTTCGAGTACACCGACCCCGATGGTGCCAAGGCCAGCACCGTGTTTTCCCTTCAGAAGGCCAAGGGGCCCCTGGGGGAAGGGCGCCCCGAGTGCATGGTGAACTGGCGCGTGGGAGATCTGCAGGCCTTCTGCGCGGGACTGGAAGGGGCGGGTGTCGCCATCGAGAAACGCGAGGATTACGACTATGGTCGCTTCGCCTGGATTCGCGATCCTGAAGGCCATCGCGTGGAGTTGTACCAGCCGTTGATGGAGCCGGGGGCTTTCTGAAGTCGACACCCTCAGGACTGGTTGAAGCCACCCGATGGACAAGGACTGGCGGGGCCTCCTGTGGGCTGATCGACATTCCTGCGTAAAGATGAATGAACCACCGATGAACACCGATAAAAGAATGATGTAAGGCCGCCTTGGTTAACCCTGGCTCAGCCGGGAAAACCCTCTCTGGCTCGTTTCAGGCGCTCGGGTGAATCGATGGCGCAACGGTATCCCGTCAAGGGGAAACCGAAGACACGGCCTTCATCGATCAAGGCTGGAAACACATCCCGGGGGAAGTCCTGGGGATCCTCCGGAGAGATGCGCTCGAGTACGGAGGGATCCAGGAGATATACCCCCGAGTTGACCCAGGGTGAATCCACCAGGGCGCGTTCTTCTGGACTGGGTCGTTCCAGCAATCGGGTCACGCGCCCTTCCTCGTCCATGACTACCACGCTGTTGGAGTGGGCCCGTTCGTGCAACAGAAGCGTGGCTTGGGCCCGCCTGAGCCTGTGGGCTTCAGCCATGGCTCCGAGATCCTGATCCGTGAGCACATCGCCATAGTGCAAAAGGAAGGGTTCGGTCCCTCGGAGAAAGGCTGCGGCGTTGCGGGCGCTCCCGGCGGTTCCCAACAAGTGAGGTTCACGAAGGTAGGTGATGCTCAGGCCCAAGGTTGATCCATCGCCGAAATGCGCTTCGATAAGCTGGGGGTGGTGGAACAGGTTCAGCACCACCTCCCGAAAGCCGTGGCGCGCCAGATTGCGAAGGATGTGCTCCAGGATGGGTTTTTCCTGCACCAGCAGCATGGGCTTGGGGCAGTCCCTGGTGAGCTCTCCCATGCGGCTGCCCGCACCGGCGGCCAAGACCATCGCTTTCATGCGTGCTCCAGAATCCAGGTGGCGGCACGGGCCAACGAGTCGCAGGTGTAGATCGGAGTCGCTTCAGCCTCGTGTGGTTCTGGGGTCTCGATGGGCTGGTCGCCGTGACGGCCCGTCTGCACCCAGATGCCACGACACCCCGCGCCATGCCCCGCCTGAATATCCGTGAGGCGGTCACCCACCATGAAGCTGGAAGCAAGGTCCAGGCCCAGTTCCTGGCTGGCCTGCAGCAACAGGCCCGATCGGGGTTTACGGCAGGCACAGGCCACCCGGTATTCCGGCAGTGCGGCCGAGGGATGGTGGGGGCAATAGTAGAACCCGTCCAGGGGCGGCGCTCCCCGCGAAAGCAGTTGCGATTCCAGCAGGCTTTGCAGCTGCAACAGTGCTGGCTCGCCGAGCAGGCCACGGGCCACCACGGCCTGATTGCTGACCACCACCAGGGCGAACCCGGCCGTGTGCAGCTTCGCGAGAGCCTCTGGCACGCCTTTCAGGATGCAGATGTCGGCCGGATCCACCAGCAGGCCCCTGTCTTCCACGAGGACGCCATCCCGATCCAGGAAAACGGCTCGGCGTTGCGCAACCATGCGTGGCCTCTCAGTAGGATGAATAGGATTTCTCCTCGATCAGGCCGGAGTCCAACAACAGGTTGATCTGGCGTTTCACGAGCGCCCGCCGGTCATTCTCCTGGTAGACGGCCCGCGCCAATTCGATGAACCGGGGGCCGAATGCCTGCCGACGCTCGCAATCCCGGATCTCGTCCTCAATCAACCAGAGCGCTTCGTTGATGGCCTTCAATTCAGATTCGAACCTGGCGATCCCCGGATGGGCCAGAAGAGCCCGGTCACGAAGGGGCTGAAGGGCCTCCAACTCACGGCGCACGTTGGCCTGCTTGGGGGCATCCAGGATCCGCTCCGATTTGATCAGCAGGATCGTGATCTTGTCGATCAGTTCACCCCAGGACACTGGCGTCATCACGGACATCAGGCACACCCCATGACCCGATCAGGAGTCAACCCCCGGGCCACCTCGATTCTACGGCGCCTTGGCAAGATTCTTTCTTATTTCAAAACCAGGAACAGCCTATGGTTGAAGGAAATCATTGGCACTGAAAAGAGGGTCACTTGCCTACACAAACCTTCCACCAGCTCGAGACCGCCCGCAGCCTGGACCTGGCCGGGAAACACGAGGAAGCCTTGGCCGCCTTCCGTGGCTTCCTGCAGGCGCATGCCGATGCCACCGAAGGCTGGGTGGATTGTGCCGGTCTTCTGCTGACCCTCAACCAATTCGAGGAGGCCCAGAGGGCCTGCGAGACCGCCCTGAAACTCGACCCGCAGCACTATGGCGCCCAGAGCTACCTCGCCAGTGCCCTGATGAACCTGGGACAGCTGGAGGCCTCGGAAGCCCTGTTCCGCAAAGCCATTGGTCACGAGCCTCGACGCCTTGCCGCACGCCTGATGCTCTCCGACTGTCTCCTCCGGAAGGGGCAGGTGGAGGAGGCCCGCCAGCTGCTGGACGGCGTGCTGGAGCAGGATCCCGGGCATGGCATCGCCATGGACAAGCGCAGCACCCTCATGGCTCTCCAGGGTGACTGGCAGGGCCTCCGCAAGAGCATGGAGCGGCAGGTGGCCCGTTATTCCGGTGCCGAGGCAGACTATGTGTCGAGCCACCTGGACCTGCTGTTTGGCGACATGCCCAAGGGCTGGCACCGCTTCGAATCGCGCCTCGATATCCCCAATCGCCCTCAGGCCCCACACACCCTCGGCAAACCCCGCTGGAAGGGCGAACCCCTGGATGGCAAGACGCTGCTTCTCACCTGGGAGCAGGGCTTTGGCGACACCCTCCTGTTTCTGCGCTTCGCACCCCTGGCCAAAGCCTCAGGTGCGACAGTTCTTCTGGAAGTCCAGCCGCCCCTGGCGGACCTGGCTGCCACCTGTCCTGGCATCGATCAGGTGCTGCTTCCGGGTGAAGCCATTCCCCCTTTCGATGTTCATGCCTCCCTGCTCTCCCTTCCGTCGCTGTTCCAAACAGGCCTGGATGCCATTCCCGTGGACATCCCCTACCTGGACGTTCCAGAACACGTGCCCGAGCGGCAGGCCATTTCCGATCTGATGAACGAGGCATCGGACCAGGTGCGCGTGGGCCTCTGCTGGACCGGCAGTTACCAATACGCACGGGATGCCAAACGCTCACTCCCGTCCGCCGTGCTGGCGCCCCTGGCATCCCTGCCTGGGGCCACGCTCTACAGCTTCCAGTTCGACACCACGGAAGAAGCGCCCCTTCCCAACCTCGTCGCCCTGGGGCCTCTGCTGAAGGGCTTCTCCAACACAGCCTACGCCCTCAGCCACATGGATCTGGTCATCACGGCCGACACGGTCATGGCCCACCTGGCGGGTGCCCTGGGCATTCCCACCCTGCTGCTCCTCTCCTTCATTCCAGACTGGCGTTGGATGCTGGGGCGGGCAGACACGCCGTGGTACCCCGCCATGCGCCTTTATCGCCAGCCCACGCCGGGCGACTGGGATTCGGTCATCCGCCACGTCGTGAAAGACCTCACGGCTCCAGCCCCGCCAAAAGCTCAAGCCTGATCAGCGTCGATTCGAGGCAGGGTGCCGTCAGGGCCCGGGGCGGAGGCCCGCGCCGTAACCCTTAAGTGCCCGGTTGCCTCGCTCCTGTGCATCCAGCTCGGCCTTCAGGTCATCCCGCAACTGAATGAAGGGGACCATTCGCGCTTCAAGTCTTGCGCCCACGGCATGGGCTCGCTGCACCAGCGCCTCCCAGCCTGAGCCACGGTCGGCCTGACCCATGGCCCCCTGAAAGGCGACATTCCATTGGGCCAGCACCTCGGAATCGGGAACCCAGGTCGGATCTTCGATCCAGCGCTCCATCTGATCGATGATGGAGAGCACCGCACCATCGCTCGTACCATCACTCGTACGAGCTCCCATACCAGCGCTCATACCAGCGCTCACACAACCCGGTCTTGCAACTGGAATTCCGAATCCGACGCGCCTCCGGACATTTTCCTGTGCAGCTGTTCCCAAGCCTGGCGGATCTCCCCCATGTGGCGGGAGAGGACGCGCAGCCGGTCGGTGTCCTTGGTCGAGCTGGCTTCGAAGACTTCCCAGATCCACCAGTCATAGACCTTGCTGAGGTTGTTGACCAGCTCGCCGCCCTCTTCATGGTTCAAGCGCAGGGTGGCCTCGTTGATGATCTCGGTCACCCGGCTGAGGCAGCGGCCCACTTCCATGTGGTTACTCGTCTCCATGGCCTGGATGGCCTTTCCGATGAAACGCTGTCCCGCTTCCATGAGCAGCGCCGCCTGTTGTTCGGGCCCGGCACTCATGACGCGTTGAATCAGGTAGGCATCAGTGGGGGGAGCATATGGCTTCATGACAGGTACCTCGACAAGCTTTTCGACAAATAATCCCGAACCATTAGGGATTGGCTAGGCGCCCGAAAGACCCGAGGCGGCGGCTCTCATCTGGGCGACGGTGCTTTCCATGGCGGAGAACTGCCTCTGAAGCACCTGTTTCCGCCGGTCAAGGGTTGACTGGGCAGCACTGATCTGAGTGGTGAGGGAGGTGTTTTGGGTCTGAATGTTTTTCAAGGCAGTGGCGAGGAAGCCCGTGCCCGAAGCGGAGAAGCTGCTGACGAGGTCACTGGCCGCCTGACCCGCGCCACGGCTGAGGGTCACAGTGCCCGAACCCAGGGCGGTCACGGCCACCGTCAGGCCTTCCAACGGTGTCCCCACCGCGCCCACCAGGGTTCCGTTGGAACCCGTCAACCGGAGGTTGGTGAATGGCGTCCCGTTGTAGGTGCCGGAGAAGAGGCCCGAAACAGTGCCGCCTGCGGCGTACTGGTCGATGGTGAAGGTGACGGGTCCCGTGGCAGTCTTGGAACTCGCGCTTTTGAAGGCGAGAATGCCATTGCTGGAGTCGCCGGTGAACGTGAAAAGGCTCAGCGCGGCCTTGGGATCCTTCTCCATGGCCGCCTTGAAGGTCGCTGTGTCCAGGCTCAAGGTGCCATCCGAATTCGTCCTCACGCCCAGACTGGCCGGCGTGGTGAACGTGGCGGTCCCGGGCATTCCCGAGGAGGCTCCGGTCAAGGCAGAGCGAAGCTGAGCGATGATGGTCTTGGAGGTCGCATCCCCGGCCAGGGCCGCCTGGTTGGCGCTGCCATCAGCGTTCTTGGTGACCGCAGAAGCGGCCTTGTAGCCATTGACCAGGGCGTTGAATTTGGTGATGACATCCTGGATGCCAGCGGTGGCGGAGGTGATGTCCTGGCCCACGGTGAACGTGGTGGTTCCCGTCTGCCCGCCCTGCTTGAGGGTGAAGGTCACGCCATCGGCGGCATCGGAGACCACGTTGGACTGCCGGGTGAGTTGGATGCCATTGAGGGTAAAGAGTGCATCCTTGGCCGAGGCCCCAGAGGTGGCGGAGGTCAGACCCGTCAGGGTGTTCGGCGTGACGGTGCCATCCACAAAACCGGCGGTGATGCCCAGCGTATTGACTGCGGCGCCCGCGCCGCCAGCCGTGGCATTGGTCACATCGGCAAGGGTGACGACCCCCCCGGTTTTCCCAGTGCCGGTCTCCTTGGCGGAGACCACCAACTGGTAGGGATTTGTCCCCGAGCCTGTGTTGATGATGGAGGCGGTGACACCAGCCCCGGAGGCATTGATGGCATCTCGCAGCCCGTTGAGGCTGTTGTTCGTCACCGTCACAGTCTTGATGACACCATCGGTGCCCTGGATGGCAAAACTGCCAGAGGTAGCCCCACCGCTAAAAATGGCATCGGCGGGATTCACCACGGCCAGATTGGTGGGATTCCCGCTGACATCCAAAGTGGGCGAAATTCGCCCTTTGGTGGCCACATTGGTGACTTTGAGATCGTAGCTCCCCGAGCCGGAGCCACTGGCCGTCGCCGTCACATTGGTGTTGTTGACATCGGTGCTGGTGACCGTGCGGGCATTGAACTTGTCCTGCAGGGCCGCCAGACTCACGAAGAGCGAAGTCATGCTGGTCTGCATGGCGGTCAGGGCCGTGGTCTTGCTGGTGTTGCGCGTCTGCCTCGCCTTCAAGGCTGCAAGACCCTGACCTTCCTGGGCAAGAATGGCACTCACCAAGGCATCGGTCTGGATCCCGGTGGAGAGACCCTGAAAACTAATGGCCGAGTTCCCACTCGTCGCCATTTCACACCTCCGATTGCCGCGTAAACCTAGCCTTGCTTATCCATCAGGACGCCCGAGGTGCCCAGTTTGGGATCCAGGGATCGCAAGTTTCGCGCCAGGGCGAGCACTTCTTCCGAGGGCACCTGGAGCACGACCTTGCCGGTGTTCTGGTCGACAACCTTGAAAACCGTTCGACCCGTGGCTTTATCCACCTGGATTTTTAGGTCCGTAGCGGACTGCTGGAGATGGCTGTTGATCTGGTCCAGGGCCTTTTCCGGGGACGCAGTGGCATCGGGCGAACCCTGATTCTCCAGCCTGGAGGACTGGGCTTCGGATTTGGGGGCAGTGGAGGCTTTTTCGGGTGTTGGCCTTGACGGCGGAGACGCAGTGACCGCTAAGGTCATGCCCGATGCCAAGCTACCCGTGAGGTTGACTTGATCGGCCATGGGTGGACTCCTCTTCGAACTTCAACGTCCGGAGGGGGCTGAATAAATCAGCCCCCTCCGGGAGTCAGTAGAAGCCTATTTACCGGAAGAGGCCAAGGACGGTCTGGCTGGAGGAGTTCGCGTTGGTCAACGCGCTGGTGCCGGCCTGCATCATGATCTGGTACTTGGTGAGGTTTACCATTTCGGCGCCGATGTCGGCACCCATGATGGTGTCGGCCTGGGCCAAGTTGTTTTCGTGAGCGATGCCCTTGATGTTGGCATTGCTCTGGGCGGTGGCCATGGACGCGGCCAGGGTGGAACGCTGGGTGTTGATGGCCGCCAGGGCCGTGCTGGAGTTGGTGGAGGTGGCACCGGCACCGCCGAGGCCCGCAGCCGAGTTAGCCAGCGCCAGAACGGCGGTGTACTCAGCTGAGGTGTTGTTGCTGCTGCCTTCCAGTTCGGCCAGGCGGTAGGCCTGGTTGGTCGCTTCTTCCAGGTACCCGTCAGAAGCCTGGGCCGCGAAGAAGTTGTTCTGGTAGGCCTTGATCTGTTCGCCTGCGGTGCGGGCGGCGGCGGTGAAGCCGGTGCCGGCGACCATGCCTGCGGCGTCGTCCGAAGCGCGGTTGACCCGCTTGCCGGTGGTGAGGCGCTCGATCGCCTGCTTCAGGCCCATCTGGGTGACGCCAAGCTGGCGGCTGGCAGAGATGGCGGTAACGTTATTGAGAATACTAGGCATGACATCCTCCGTGATGTGCCTTGGCAGCATCCGTGCTGCCGGCTGGTTAGGTGCGGGAGAACCTCCCGACCCTTTCTCTTTCGGACCCCCCGGTTGAAACCTTTAGCTTTTTTTCGAGTCATGTCGACGGGACCCGTTACGGCCCCTGTTGAACACCGGAAAACCCCGTGTTCAACCGGCATGAATCAGGAAATTCGGTAGTGGGTCAGTTTGAAATTGGTGGGGGTTGACAAACCGACCTGATGCCTTAGTCGGCATCATCCGGCTCGTGGCCCATCTAGCAGCTTCACGATATCGCCAATGGTCCAGAGATGGTCGGTGATCCCTGCCTCCATGGCAGGCGTCACCCGAAGGGTCTGGTGGATCCTCGCGAAGTTGTAGTACGCGAAGTGCAGAGCGACAGCCGCCTTGTGGTTCTCCAATTTCTTCGAAAAGCCGTTGGTCAGGCGGGTGAATCGACGCATGGACATTCGCATGGTGAGGTTCTGGCGCTCGACGAAAGAGGTCGAGATTTCCTTCTTGTCGGGGTGCCCGGAGATCCGCAATTTCAGGATGTCTTTGCAAGCGGAGGGGCTGTATTTCCTGTTCTCCGTCTTCTCTTTTTTTCCGAACATCTTGATGAGCATCGCGTAATCGACGTAGCTCCCGAAGGACTCTGCCACGGCTTCGAGATAAGGCTTGTGGCCATCGGTCGTGAGTTGCACGCGCCCCGTTAGCCGCTTCTCGACATCGCCGATGAATGCCTTCGCGTCCTCCAAATCGCGGCTTCCAACGCGCCAGGAGACGACCAGCTTTGTGTCTGCGTCGATGGCGACCCAGGTCCAAACGTCGCCGACCCCTAAGGTGCCTTGCAGATGCTCAGGGACGTTCTTGGCCTTGCAGGTAATGAAGGCCCAAATCTCGTCGCACTGGAGGATCTTGCTCTGAAGGCCAACAACGAGTTGATCGTGCAAAGCTTGGCAGAGCGGACCCAGGTCCACGAGGAGCTTGAGCACGGTATTCTTTGCGGCTCCCGTGAGCCTGCATGTCGCTCGGATCGACGCCCCTTCGACGAGGCAGGCCACGATCTGGCAGCGCTTTTCGAGGCTGAGTTGATTCATGTCCATCTCACACAGACGCCCGCGAGAGATAGACCCCGGTCTAGCCATGGCCTGGAACCATGGTTGAGAAAGGACGCCCCTGCTGGCTAGATACCGTCAGGCCTGTCGCACTGGATGTGCGCGGCCACCACAACGAGATCTGCTGGGTGCGCCTGGATTTCCTGCTTTGTCGCTTGACTCCGGGAAAGGTCAGCACGCCCCAGCGATATACGCTGCTGAGTGTCTGAAATTTGGGTTCGAGGGGCGCATGTGGTTGGTCCTTCCTACGCTACTTGTCGATGCGGAACCATGACGGGCACGCCCAACGCCCGCTCAAGCTGGCTCAGGGTCTCCATGGTCGGGTTGGCATCGTATCGCTCGTACTTCGTATAGGCGGGCTGCGAGATCCCCATGCGTTCCGCGACCTCAACCTGGGTGAAGCCCAGGGAACACCGCTTGAAGCGGAGCATGATCGGGAAAAGGTCCCGCAAGTCGAAAGTGATGGCGCTCTCGCCGGGAGCGCCGAAGGAAAGGAGGCTCATCGGATCATCCGCATGCTCCGCCAGGGTGGCCATGGATTCGCCAATATGGGCCTTCAGTTGCTTCCGGGCGTCCTCCAGGGTTGCGCCACTGCCAACCGCGAAGGCCTTGCCATTGGGCTTGTGGGCAACCAGCACGGGCTCTCCGGACGCGCCGTCGAGTTTCGTCTCGAAACCGCAGTAGTAGGTTTCCATTGGGATCTCCCTTCTCAAAAGTTCTTGGGCCAGTCCTCGGTGGGGATCTCAAGGATCTCCAGGAGGGCTCGAAGTTCAGTGGCATTGCGGAAGTGGGTCGGCAACACGACGGCCTCGCCTTTCCGATACAACGACGTGTAGACGTTGGGCGTCTGGTTGTAGGGACGGGAGCCTGCCCACCCGTGAGCCTCGGCGAGATTCTTGATGACCTCGGCGGCGGGAAGGATCTCGCGGTCATGCACGGGAGCCCCAGCTTCATCCTTGGCCCGCAGCGGTCCAGTCTTCCCCTGGTCGGCGGACGACCCCTTCTCGGGCTCAGGCTCCGAGTGCGGGGGTTTGCCGGGTCCAGCGGTCATGATGGTCTCCAAAACAAAAATATAACCTTTAGGCTATTTGTAAAGAGGGCAAGCCAACTTGAACCCCTGTTTCACAGAGTTCCATCCTACGGTGCGTTCGAAATGTTTTTTAAGGGCCATGCGCTCAGCGAAGAACTGCATTTCCCCGAATAGACACACCCTTCCCGAGGTCGATTGCTCGACTTGCTGTTGACAGGGGGCGAGTTGTGGAATACCTTCAAAGCACCCCCAAGGAGGAACTCCTCAGGGGTGCCGTAATGCGGTGTGGGGGACCTCACCAAATGACCAGGGGGATGGCTTGGAAATCAGCCCCCTGGTCTTCGATTGGCTAGACTACAGCCTTCCCGCTGGCCGATCCCCCACGGGAACCAGCGGTGATCGCGATCTCCTGCCCATCATGTCGCACCTCCAGTGATGTTCATGTCATTGCCTCAAACAATCCGGTAATAGCCACGTTTGGCGCGGGTCAACCGCCCATCCTTGGCCTGCGCCATGCGGACGAGGGCAGATCGAATACTGGATTCCTTCTCACGTCCCAAGGCGTCCACGATGTCGTTGGCCTTGGCCATCCGTCCCGGTTGGACTGCCAGATAGGCCAGAATCCGAGGCATGTGGCTACGATCATCCAAGGATCCGTCTGCTTCGATTTTGACTTCCGGGGGTGTGTCCACGCCGAAAAGTCGTTGCCGAAGGCTGTCGCAATCGGCTTTGGCAGCTTGCAGTTCGATTTGGGCCTCATTTAGGCCGGTCTCAGCCCGAAACAGCCTTCGCATGGCAGTTTCGTAATCACCAACTAGATCTGATGCAAGTTTCGTGATGATGGCATCGCCCATGGCCCGCTCCATGGGTTTGATTTTATGAGACCCAAACGAGGCCCGTCAAGCCATAATTGACGCATGAACGGATGATTTGTGGCATTTGGATGAGCGATTCGCGCAAATGTGCCGTATTTATCGGGACGAATCGCTGTTTGCGCCGTCCTTCTCGTCGCCGCTGCCGCTGGAATTCGGGCCATAATTACGCCCTTCGAGTGGCAGGAGGCACCACATGCTTCGCGGATAGTGCGAGTAGCCCTTCGTCGGCTCATACCCGAGATCGGGCAGAACAGAATTGCCCTGTTTGGTGACGGCAGCAGCTAGGGGTTCGGGTTCATTTCTCTTCATCAATCCACGCTGGGGTTGGCTCTTATTTACCCGAGTGATCTAGTAGGTAGGTTTGAATGAAGGAGATGGTGGTGAGCAACTGATAGCCCACGTTGTCCTTGAGCCGCATAGAGTGACCCTCGTTCCCGGCCCGCAGATACCACACGGGCGTCCTATTGGCTTTGATTGCGGCGACCATCGTGTCCGCCTGTTTAACAGGGACGCGAGGATCGTTCTTTCCTGCCGTCACAAGCATGGGGCGCTTGATGTTCCGGACATTGCTGATGGGAGAGATGGCTTCCAAAAAGGCCTTGGCCTTGGGGTCTTGAAGGTCGCCAAACTCCCGCGTGAAGTAGTCCACCAACTCTCCGGTGGTCTGGTCGCTCATGCTGACGAGATTGCTGATGCCGGAACCAACCGAATAGCAGGCGACTCGATCTCCAAGTTTGGTGGCCAGAGTGAAAGCCATGTAGCCACCATAGCTGTGTCCCTGGATCATGATCCTACTCGAATCAAGGGTGGGATCCTTTTTGATCCAATCGAGCAGTGCCTCGATATCCTTGCAGGAGTCCTCACGCTTGTAGCCGTTATCCAGGTCGATGAAGGTCTTCCCGTAGCCCATGGAACCCCGGATGTTCGGGAAGATCATGGCGATCCCAAGCTCGTTGATGTAGTAGTTCTTGTCAGCAAGCTGCTGGGGGCGGAACTGCTCCGTGGGACCGCCGTGGATGTCGATGATCACGGGGCGTTTGCCCTGGAACTTCGTCGGGGGGCGATAGAGCCAACCACTGATTTCGCGCTGGTCAAAGCTCTTCCATTTGACCAGTTCGGGAGTGGCGTTGTTGCTCAGGTCCAGGCCACGGGGACCGAGTTTGGTCCAACGCTCGGACTTGTTGGTGGTGATGTCGATCGAGTAGATGTCACCGAGGTTCTGGTTG
>JAYVRY010000100.1:0-2211 GCA_043775845.1 Acidobacteriota bacterium | reverse complement strand
ATTCGCGGTTCATTGCTTTCCAGGCTGAGGCTCGCCGATCATCGGGACGTTCCAAGATGAACGTGACTGGCCCATCGTTGACCAGTTCGACCTCCATGTGCTCCTGGAAGAAGCCGGTTTGGACCCGAGGATGCTGGGCCCTGAGTTCTCGCAGGAAAACCGAGAAGAGGGCCCGTTTCACCCTCTGGATGACTGCCTTCATGGTTCATTCTCCACCAGCGACTTTGTCACGGCCTGATGTGAATTATCAAACCCCCCGGCCTTTGGCCGATGAGGAACCCTATGGAGGCCTCCCCCGTTCCAGACATCCGCATTGCCTTTGACGCCAGCCAGCACTTCATGGGGCTGCTGTCGCCGGAGGGCATTCTGCTGGATGCCAACCGAACCGCCCTGGAATCCGCAGGCTGTTCGCTGACGGAGGTCCAGGGCCGCCCCTTCTGGGAGACCCCCTGGTGGACCCACGACGTCGCCCAGCAGGCCCGGCTGCGGGAAGGCGTCCGGCGGGCGGCCCAGGGCGAGCCTTTTCACATGGAAACCACCCATCCTTCTCCGAGGGGCGGTCTGCTGGTGGTGGACTTCAGCCTTCGGCCGATCCTGGATGGGGATGGCCGCGTGGTGGCCCTGCTGCCCGAAGGCCGCGACATTTCGGATCTGGCCGAAGAGCGGGAGCGGCTCCGGCTGTCTGAGCTGCGGTTTCGAACCCTGGTGGAGCATGCCCCCGAGGCCATTGTCATGCTGGACGTCTCCCACGGCCGTTTCGTGGAAGTGAACTCTCAGGCGGAACGGCTCTTTCAGGCCCCCCGGGAGCGCCTGTTGGAACGGGGGCCCATCCAGTTGAGCCCGGCCTTTCAACCGGATGGCCGACCCAGCCCGGAAGCCGCTGTGGCCCATATCCAGCAGGCTCTGAACGAAGGCACCGCCACCTTCGACTGGACCCACCAGACTCTGGCCGGGGAGCCCGTTCCCTGTGAGGTGCGCCTCCTGAAGATGCCGGGCCAGGATGGATCCCTGGTGCGGGGCAGCCTCGTCGATCTCCGCCCCCGCCTGGCCAAGGATCAGCACATCTGGGAAAGCGAACGCAAATTCCGGCTGCTCTTTGAACGGAGTGTGGATGGCCTGTTGATCCTGGACGGGGATCGCTTCACCGACTGCAACCGGGCGACACTGGACATGCTGCGCTGCTCAGCGTCGGAGTTCCAGCAACTCCACCCCTGGGACCTGTCCCCGCCCGTGCAGCCCGACGGCCGCGCCAGCGACGAAAAGGCCCGGGAGATGATCGCCACGGCCTACGCCAAGGGAGTCCACCGCTTCGAGTGGATGCACCGGCGCATGGATGGCGAGGACTTCCCGGTGGAGGTGACCCTCATCCCCATTCCCCTGGGTGGTCGGGACATCCTGTTTACTTCCTGGCAGGACATCACCGGACGCAAAGCCAATGAGCGGGCCATCGAGGAGAATGCCAAGACCATCGGCCTTATCGTGGATCAGACCGGGCAGCTCGTGTACGACTGCGCCCTTCCCTCGGGAAAGATCCGCTGGTTCGGGGCTTCAGAGCGGCTCACGGGCTTCCCGGCTGCGGACCTGGAGAGCCTCGATTTGGCGCGGTGGAGAACCCTCATCCACGCCGAGGACTGCGCCTCGGCCACGGCTCAGCTGGAGGCGTTCATCCGCGTGGGGGGTCCCTTCCGCGTGCAGTACCGGCTGCTGCACCGGGATGGCACCGAACGTTGGGTGGAAGACGCGGGTGTGGTGCTGCTGGGCGAGGCTGGCGGGGCGATCCGCATGCTGGGCAGCGTGAAGGACATCACGGATCGCAAGGAGGCCGAACAGGAACGGCTGAGCCTGGAACGCCAGATCCTCCACACGCAAAAGCTGGAGAGCCTGGGCGTGTTGGCGGGAGGCATTGCCCACGACTTCAACAACCTGCTGACCGCCATTCTTGCCAACCTCAGCATGGCCGAAGAAGGGTTGCCCGAGGACAGCCGGGTCTGGGCCAAGTTGAAAGCCGCAGAGAAGGCCGCCCAGAAAGCCGCCGAACTGACGCGGCAAATGCTGGCGTACTCGGGCAAGGGCAAGTTCGTGGTGAAGACCCACGACCTCAATCAGGTGGTGCGCGAAATGGCGAACCTGCTGCACGCCTCCATCGCCAAAAAAATAACACTCCAGCTCTCCCTGGAAGAGGACCTGCCGTTGATGGAAGCAGACGAGGCC
>JAYVRY010000099.1:0-7176 GCA_043775845.1 Acidobacteriota bacterium | reverse complement strand
ACAACGTCCGCATCGCCGCCAGCACCAAGGAGCTGAAGTACAGCCGCCTGCCCTTCGCCGATGAGATCAAGGTCGGCCCCGACAGCTCCTTCGTCCACTTCACCTCCAACAACACGGTGGAAGGCACGCAGTGGCAGGAGTTCCCCCAGGTCGACAACGTGCCCTACATCTGTGACATGAGCAGCGACTTCATGTGGCGCCCTTTTGATGTGAGCCCCTTCGGCCTCATCTACGGCGGCGCCCAAAAGAACCTCGGCCCCAGCGGCGTCACGCTGACCATCATCCGTGAGGATTTCCTCGAGATGTGCGAAGCCCAGGACCTGCCCAGCTACCTGCGTTTCAAGCTCCACGCCGAAAAGAACTCGCTCTACAACACGCCGCCGACTTTTGGCATCTACATCCTGCGCAACGTGCTGGCCTACAACAAGAGCCTGGGCGGTCTGAAGGCCATCGAAGCCGCCAACCGCCAGAAGGGCGAGCTGCTCTACGGCTGCATCGACAAGCACGCGGGCTTCTACAAGGGCTTTGTCACCGAAAAGAGCCACCGCAGCCTCATGAACGTGGACTTCTTCCTGCCCACCCCCGAGCTCGATGACCAGTTCGTGAAGGAAGCCAAGAAGGCCAACATGGTGGGCCTGAAGGGCTACCGCGACATCGGTGGCATCCGCGTGAGCACCTACAACGCCGTCACCGTGGACAACGTAAGGACTCTCGTGGAATTCATGGAGCAGTTCGTCAAGACCAACGGATAGGCTCTGAACCTGCTCCAAGAAAGGACCTGGCGGCCACGCTGGGTCCTTTCTCTTTTAAGGTGGCCGTGACCATTCGACACCTGGATTACGCCCTGCCCTGCGTCTGCCGATAGGCCTTTGGAATGCATCCCACCTCTTTCCAGATGCCTTGGAAAGCCCACTGGGCAGCCATTCCCCCCTGGCCCCCATATCGAGCACCCACAGCCCATGAACCAGCTCGCCCGATTTGCCCCACCCACTCAGCTGGACGCTCTCCGCGCCCTGCTGGGTGGGTATTTCGATGGCGACCATGCCTTTCAGCCCCAGCTGGAGCAGCACCTCCGGGAACTCCAGGAGATGGCTCTCCAGGACCTGGGCCAGCCATTGACCCGCAGTACGACCCCCGTTGGCCTCCGGCAGTGCATTCTCAAGGCCATTGCCACCTTTGACTGGCCGGGCTGGGACAGCCACCTGATCGCCCTGCTGCAACAGGAGGAAGATTCAACCCTTTTTGCCGAGGGCTGCGCTTGCCTCAGTGCCCTTGCCACCCGAGGCGCGCTCAGCGGCCTGGAGCGATTGAAAGGCCTCCGCCACGACCCTGAGCACCAGGCCGTCCTGTCGAAGGAACTCGACCACTACTTGCCTCAGCAGCCCTTCGAGGCCTGCCTTGAAGGGCTGCTGAGGGAAAGTGCCGCGGCTGCGCCCACCCACCTGAATGCTCGAAGACTCGTCAGTCTGTCCAGCGCAGAACACCTGCCCGCCCTGCTGGACGCCTTCGGCAAGGGCGGCCCGGTCGCGGCCCACTGGCTGCTCCGGATCCTCGCTTTTCTCCCCGGTGTGGACAGCGGAGGCGTGCTGCTGGAGCTGTTCCAGCAGCTGCAGAGGGATTCCGATGAAACCCGGCAGCTCCAGGATTTTCTGCTGCCGCTGGAACACCTCTCCGACAAGGCGCAGCGGGAACTGGTCCTGGCCCAGGCTGGGACTCGGCTGCCGCCCTGCACACCGATTTGGCTCGACACGTTGCGGGCCTCCATGGCCTATGCGAGCCGCAGTCCCGCGCCAGATCTGGCCCCCCTACAGGGGGCCCCCCAGGGACCCTTTGATGCCTTCCTGGTGAACGCCTTAACCAGCCTGGCCCAGGGTCGCCTCCTCGGGTTCCATGCCCTCATTCGGGATACGGTGGCCAACCTGCCCAGCCGCCTCACGGCGCAGGCCTCGACCATGGGTGACTTGGCAGCTCTCCTCGCGGCAAAAGTCGATGCGAAGGAGTTGGCCCTGACCGAGGTGCTGCCCCTTCTGGAGCAGGCCTACCAGGCCCATCTGGGCGGGACCAGCCTCCGGGTGGCCTATTTGCGCCTGATTCCCTGCACCGACCAGGAGCGCCTGGACCGGCTCGTCACGGAGCCCAACGAAGCCCGGCGGATCCAAGCCATCGAGGGCCTGGGCTCACGAGAAACCGATCTGCTCGCGCCCTTCTTCATCAAGGCCATGAGCGACCCGGTGAAGGAAGTCGCCCAGTGCGCCATCCGTCAACTGGGCAAACTGGCCTCGGGACTCCCCGCCATGATGGACCTCTTCCGCTCCGGGCAAACGGATCGCGTGCGCGAGGCCATCCACTTCTTCCGCGAAAACCATCAGCAGGCAGCCGTGAAGCCCCTGATGGGATTCCTGTCGGCCGACGGGGCGCAGGATGAACTCCTGGTGGACGCCGCTCAGGCGCTGGGCCACCTGGGCGACCCCGTGGCCACCCGCGCCCTGCTTTCCCAACTGCACGGCGGCAAGCCCCTGTCCCTCCAGACCGCCCTGGTGGAGGCGCTGACCCTCCTGCGCACGCCCGAGGCCTCCCTCGGGCTGTTGAAGTGTACGGAGAATCTCCGCCTGCCTGATGTGCTGCTGGCCGCCTTGAATGGGATCCTTGCCGGGTTTCCCTCCTTCGAACAACCCCTCCCGCCCGCCCAGGTTCCCGATCTCGAGCGCCTGGTGGATCGTTGCTGTGGGGATCGGGAGGGCGCAGGGCATTGGCTGGGCACCACGGCGGCCATGGATGGGCTCTATGTCTTCGATCCGGCCTTCTATCAACGCCTGACTCATCGCTTCACCCAATTCCTCGTCGACATGCGCCACAAGCCCACCTGGGACCGGGCCAGTCACGACCTGATCCAAAAAACCATCCGCACCCTGTCCCGGCGTGCCGCCAGCCTTTCCACCCTTGAGGATCGGGAAAAAGCCATCCAGGCCTGCCTGGAGTCCATGCCGGAAACCGGTTCCAAACGAACGGCGATTCTTTTCCAACTCTGGAATACCCTCTCCGACCCCGAGCAGATCCTGGGTGAGGCCTGCGTCCAAGCCCTGTTGGCCTTCCTCGCCAAGGAACTGCTGCGCGATGACCTGGACTTCGCCGAGATGGAATTACTCTGCCGGATCGCCGAACAATCAGGGCATACGGCCATGCTCGACCCTCTGGAGGATCTCTACGCCCACACCCAAAGCCAAGACCTGAAAGCCTCCGCCCGCAAGGCTCTGCTCGCCCTGGGCCTCACGGAAGGTGACCTCCAGCGGCGGAAGCCCATCCGGTCGATCCTGCTCTTCGAACCCAACGCCTTTTTCCGCGGCCGCCTGCTCTCCGCCATGGCAGGGTGCGGACGCACGGTATCTGCAGCCGCCACTCGCCAGGAGGCCGAGGCCATCATGGCCGAGCACAGGGTGGATCTCCTGATTAGTGAAATCCATGATGACCAGGGCGATCTCTGGCCCTGGCTGGAGGGGAATTGGCAGCAGCGGCGCTGCCGTTACCTCCTGCTGGCCACCGCCCAGCGTGACCGAAGACCCTTGGCTGGCCTCTCCTGGCTCATCGGCACCCTGTACAAGCCCTTCCCCATGGGAGAAGTGCTTCGGGTCCTCGCTGATTGAGCCCTGGCGGGCAACTTTCATGTTCGATTCTTGGGAACAGGCTGCCAGGGGACGATGGAGGGACCACCGGGCCTCGAGCCCACCTAGAGCCCACCTCGAGCCCACCTGGAGCCCCGCAGACACCCATGAGCCCAGCCCCGACCTGGCTTGAATGCCTCAAGACCTTGGCGGCCTCCGAGTCGCTGCGGCTGGAGACTCTGGGCCCGGAGGCACTGGAGGATCTGGTGGAGCGGGGGCTTATCCAGAAGGACGAGCGGCCCAAGCAGGCTGGTCTGGAATCCCGCTACGAGACCCTTCAGGAGGTCCACCGGGACATCCTCGAGGCCCGGGGCTGCGCCGATCGCCTGCAGCGGCGCATGTCGGCCCGTTCCCTCCTGGGGGCCCTGCTGCCCATGGGCGGCCCGGTGCGGCCCGCTCCCGATGATCCGGATGTCCTTGCCCTGTTGAGCCTCCTGGAGGGCCTGAAGATCCAAGTGCGGGGCGGCGGCGATCCCGAGGAATTGCCGGATCACCTGGACCGCGTCCAGGACTACCTGCAGGTGGAGGGCCGCGAGTGCCTGGATCGCCTGGCCGACACCGACCGAGAGATCGACCTGCTGCAAAAGCAGACTCCGCCCGGCACCCTCGTGGAGCCCATGGGCTTTTTCGTCCTCACCCGCGCCGGAGAGGCGGCCCTGCCCGAGGCCCGGGTGCTGGATGCCTTCGAAACCGTCCTCCAGGCCACCTTCGGGAACCACCCCTTCCAGAGCAGCGGTTCCGCCCACGTCCGGGAGGATCCCGCCAGCCTCCTAGGCTTCCTCCTAGAGGGCCTGGCCCGGGGCGAGCGGCCCTCCACGGTCATGACCGAGTACGAGCACCTGCTGGAAGCCTACGAGCGCACCACCCATTTCGCCGATCTCCGCCCCCTGCGCGCCAAGATCGGCTTCCTCGTGCGGCTGCTGCGGGCCTCGCGCGATGAGCCCAAGCGCGCCTACCTCTGGTGCAGCCGCGAACGCATGAATGAGCTGCTGGCCCGCATGAAGCCGCTGGTGCCCCCTTCCGTGGGCGCCTCCGGTTGGCACCTGCCCTACGCCGTGGACCTGTTCCTGGCGGACGGGGGCCTGTTCGCAGATGAAGCCCAGGCCGACCACCGCGCCCGGCTCTTCGAGGCCGTCCAGCGCCTCCAGGCCGACCTGCTGCAAGATATCCGCATCGCCGACGGCCAGTTCGTGCGCCTGGCCCTGGCCCTCACGCACGCCGCGCGGGTGCGCAACTTCGCCCCCGGCATCCTCCTGGACCGCTTCCTCCGCCAGGCCTTCGAGACCGTGCTGGAAGCCTCCCAGGCTGCGCCCTACCACCTGGGTGATCGCGGCACCCGCGTGCTCTTCGGCGCCCACCTGGCCCACGCGGCGGCCTACACCAAGGCCAAATTGCGCGGCCCCCTGGCGGCCTTCGCCGCCCTGCATGAGCACCTCCAGGGCGAGGGGGAAGGTCATGGCCACACCTTGCCCATCCAGGCCCAGCTGCATGCCTTCGCCACCCTGGACCGCCTGGAGCGCCTGGGGGCGCCGGTCCCCATCGACACCTACGCGGGCACCGTCGCCCGGTTGTACAAGTACCTCAACCACCACAAGGCTGTATCGCGGGCCTTCCGCACCGAGCAGGCCCTGGTGGGTGATGAGGCCGCCCTGATCACCAACCTGGCCGCCCGGGTCTGCTTCCAGGACCTGGCCCTCCGCCCCGGCGCCAAGCGGCATCCTGATGCCGGCATGGCGGGCTTGTACGAGGGCCGGGACATAGGCCTCCCACCCCTGCTCGGCAGTCCCTTCGGCACCCTCATGCTCACCTGACCGGAAAGGGCACACCTGCCCGCCCGGATGGGACTACCATCATCGACCCAGGACAAGGAGCAGCCGGTGGGAACGAATGACTGGATCCTCATCGTCGCAGCCTCCTTCTTCAGCTACCTGCTGTTGGCCATCCACTACGAGGAGACCCGGACCACCGATCGGCGGAAGGTCAACCTCGGCCCCCCCGACGGCATCGAGCGGCGCTCCGGCAAAGACCGGCGGCGGAACTCCATGGCCCACTACCTCGCGTGGGTCCTGCGCAACCAGGGGAGGCGGCTGGCGCGGCTGCTGAAGTGACCCGGTGCATGGGCCTTCAAAACGTGGAACCGCGAATGGCGCGAATGAACGCGAATGACTGACAAAGGATCCGGCTTTTCTGTTTTTCATTCGCGCGCCCGAAGGGCGATTCGCGTCATTCGCGGTTAGCTTTGTCTCTGCGATTTTTGTGTTTCCAGTGTTGCGGTTCCCACCTCAGACCGTTTCCACGTTCCGGAACGACGCGTTGATCTCCGTGATGCGCGCATCCTTCTCGGTCCACAGGGTCTGCACGAAGGCCTGCATGCGGGCGCGGAAGGCGGGATCGCCCTCGTAGTCCCCGCCCAGCAGATCCTGCGGGATCTGAAGCTCGCGCACCCTCACCACCACCTGGTTCACGCGGCCCGTGAGGAGATCCCAGAAGGTGGGCACGCCGCCGGGGTAGACGATGGTGACATCCAGCAGGGCGTCGAAGCGTTCGCCCATGGCGCTGAGGGCCGTGGCCAGGCCGCCGACCTTGGGCTTCAGCAGGTGCCGGTAGGGCGACTGCTGGGCGTCGTGCTTGGCGCGGTTGAAGCGCGTACCCTCCAGGAAGTTCATCACCGAGGTTGGAATCTGGCGGAACTTCTCGCAGGCCTGGCGCGCCGTGGCCAGATCCTGCGCACGGCTGCCGGTGCGCCGCTTCATGAAAGGGAAATCCAGCGCCCACCAGGCCAAGCCCATGACGGGCACATAGAGCAGCTGGCGCTTGAGGAAGAATTTCAGGAAGGGCACGCGGCGGTGGAAGACTTTCTGCAGCACCAGGATGTCCACCCAGCTCTGGTGGTTGCTGCTCACCAGGTACCAGCCCTCGCGCCGCAATCCCTCGAGCCCCGCCACATCCCAGTGGAGGCGCTGCACCAGGCCCATCCACCAGCCGTTGATGGCGATCCAGCCTTCCGCCAGGGTCATGAGCAGGCGGTCCGCACCACGACGAACGGTGGCAAAGGGAAGCGCCAGCTTCAGCAGGGCCACGGGCATCATGGCCGAGCAGATGGCCACGGCGTTGGCTGCCAGCACCGAGCTGGCGAAGCTGCCTTTGAACGTGGACCAGAGCCGCTTGAACATTCCCGCACTCCCACCAGCCCCATGGGCCGGACCGCTCAGCATAGCGAAGGACCCCAACCCACCCGTCCCGGAATTCCTTGCCCCCTTGCCGCTATCCTGGGACATAACCCTGAAGGACGTTCCCATGCGCTTCCGACCCTGCCTCTTCCAGACCCTGCTGCTCCTGGTACCGGCGTTGTCCCCGGCGTTGTCCCAGGCCGCCGTTCCTGGGCAGACGCAATGGAACCTCAACACCTTCACCTGGATCAAACGCGTGCCCGCCGAACCCGGCGCGCCGGCCAACAGCCACCCTGCGGTGGTGGCCCCCGGGGCGCTCCAGGCCCTCCTGGGGTCTGTGCAGGCCA
>JAYVRY010000098.1:0-27741 GCA_043775845.1 Acidobacteriota bacterium | reverse complement strand
CTGGACCGAGCTGGGCGTGGGTGCCCATGGCGAGTTCGGCCCGGGGCTCAGCTACCGCACCTACGTGACCACGGGGCTCCAGGCCACGAAGCGGGGAGAAGGCTTGACCGCAGGCTTCAGCGCCGAAGGCATCCAGGGCGGCCGTCAGGATGGCAAGGAGGCCTACGCCCGCAGCCTGGCCTTTTCGGGACGCCTGGACTGGTCGCCCCTGCCGGGCACCCTGGTGGGCATCGGTCATTACACCGGCAACAGCGGCACCAACACGGAAACAGGCGAAGGCGAGCCCATCCGCACCCAGGTCAGCGAACTGCACGGCGAGTACCGCGCCCACGGCCTGCACGTCCGCGCCCTTTACGCCACCTTCACCAATGGCCGCGCTGGCGTCGAAGCCCTGCCTGTCGCTGATGAAGCTCGCCAAGTGGGTTTGAAGGCCAGCGGTGGCTACCTGGAGGCGGGCTATGACGTCTTCAATGGCCGCTTCGGCAAGAAGGCCCTCATCCCCTTCCTTCGCCTGGAGAAGCTGAATACCCAAAAGGAAGTGGCCAGCGGCGTGGTGACCGATGCGGCCCAGGACCAGACCATCACCACCCTGGGCCTGGTCTTCAAGCCCCTGCCCCAGGTGGCCGTGAAGGCCGACTTCATGAAGGTGGAAAACCAGGCCAAGACCGGCCGCAACCAAGTCAACCTGGCCCTCGGCTACTACTTCTAGGAGTCTCCATGTCGATCCTCGAAGGGGTGTGTCTGGGATTGGCCGTTTCGGCCCTGCTGGCCTGTGGCGGGGCCGCTGGCTCGGATTCCAAGTTCGCCCGTCCCATGCCGGTGCCACCCTTGCTGAGTGCCACCACGGGGACCGGTGGGGCTACCCACTACGACTTGGTGGCCCAGTCCGGCACCAGCGAAATCATGGCGGGGAAACCCACGGAAACCTACGGCTACAACGGCGCCATCCTGGGCCCCACTCTGCGCATGCGCCGGGGTCAGGCTGTGGAGGTGACCCTCACGAATCAGCTTCCAGAATCGGAGCACGATCATACGAACCTGCATTGGCACGGGCTCAAGGTGGGCGGCGAGGTGGATATCGTTCCCAACGACCACCACGGCCTTCATCCGGGGAAGTCCATCACGGCAGCCTTCACGCCGGATCAGCCCGCCGCCCTGCTTTGGTACCACCCGCATCCGCACGGATTCACGGGCATGCAGGTGAACCTGGGCATGGCGGGACTCATCCTTCTGGAAGACGCCGTCTCCGATGCGTTGGCCCTCCCCAAGACCTATGGCGTGGATGATGTCCCCCTGGTGGTCCAAGACAAGCGGTTGAACGCCGATGGTTCCATCGCCTACATGGAAACCATGGGCGATCGGGATTTCATGATGGGGAATCGGATCCTCGTCAATGGCGTGGAGAATCCCTATCTGGATCTGCCCGCAGGTCTCGTGCGGTTGCGTCTGCTCAATGGTTCCAGCACCCGCCGCTATGCATTTGCCCTGGAGGACGGCCGCACCTTCCATCAGATCGCTTCTGACGGTGGGTTTCTGGCGGCCCCGGTGGCCATGGAGCAGCTTCATGTGGGCCCTGCGGAACGGGCGGAAATCATGGTGGATTTTTCGAAGGATCGCGGTCGCAGACTCTTCCTGCAAAGCCGTTCCTTCGAGGCCGCCGAGGAAGAAGCTGCGGCCGGACAAGGCCGAGCCTTCCCCGTGATGCAGCTGCGGATTACCCAGCCGGGCAAGGCCATGGCGATTCCCGCGAGCCTCTCGCCCGTGCCCCGCATTCCCGAGAACGAGGCCACCCGGGTGCGCCAGTTCGGACTGGAGGACACGGGCGACGGGGTTATCAATGGTCAGACTTTCGACGAGATGCGGGTGGACCTCACGGTGGCAGCCGGAGCGACCGAAATATGGGAGGTGACGAACTTTGCCAAGCCCATCGCCCACCCCTTCCACATTCATGGGGGCCAGTTCCAGCTTCTCAGCCGCAGCGCGGGTGATCTCCCGGTGAACGAGCTCGGCTGGAAGGACACCTTCCTCGTGAACCCAGGGGAGACGGTGCGTGTCATCATTCGCTTCCAGGGGTTGAAGGGCCGCTACCTCTACCACTGCCACATCCTGGAGCACGAGGGCATGGGGATGATGGGCCAATTCGACGTGGTGCCCTAGCGCAGCCGTTCTCCCTTTTCCGGGTGTGTCATGACTTTTCGCAGTGCCTTTTCTTTCCTTCTCGCGTCGGCGTTTCTGGCGGGCGCGGGCCTGCCTTCTTCCAGTGAGGCCCTGGCCCTGGCCTTTCCCGGTGCCAAGCTGCAACGGAAGGAGCACGTTCTCACCGAGACCCAGGTGAAGCGGGTGAAGCTGCTGTCGGGGGTGGATCTCGCGGGCACCTGGATCGTGGCTTACGAGGCGCTCAAGGACGGCCAGATGGTAGGCGTGGGCCTGTTCGACACGCACCTGGTCCGAACCCTCAATGAAACAGCCCTGGTGGCCATCGCGCCTGAAGGCCGGGTGCTCCGAGTCGAGGTCGTGGCCTTTCGGGAACCTGCGGATTACATGGCCAAACCCGCCTGGGTGGCCCAGCTCCAAGGCAAGGCCTTGGATAATGATTTGAAATTGAATCGGGCCATCCGGCCCCTGTCGGGCGCCACGCTCACGGCCAACGCCCTCACGGATGCGTCACGGCGCTGCCTGGCCCTTCATCAGGTGCTGTACAGGGAGGCGAAATGACGCCACTGGAGCGCTGGAGCCTCCATCTGGCGGCCTTCGTCACCACAGGCACCGGAGTCATGGACGGGCTTTTGCGGTGGTTCGGCATGCGGATGGGGGAATTCGGGCCCGAGGCCCATCCCTGGCTGGGAGCGGCCCAGCACGCGCATGTGCTGGCGGCTCCGTTTCTGCTCTTCGCCCTCGGCATGGCGGTCCGGGGGCACCTGCAGCTCCGTTTGAAGAAGGGGCCAGAAGGCCGTCGAACGGGGCTTGGCGCGGCCTTTCTCATCGCCCCCATGGTGCTATCGGGCCACGCCGTGCAAGTGGCCACGGCCCCCGCTTGGCGCACCGGGTACGCCTGGGCACATGGCCTCAGTGCGGGCCTCTTCCTGTTGGCCTACCTGGGACATCTGTTCATCCCCCATGAACGGGCCGAACTGAGGGCGGCTGGGACTGCGGAGTCCATGGGGGGTGGAAGTGGGGGGCCCTCTCCTACACCGGCATCAAGTACAAAAGTGGATTTGGCCCATCCGTGAATGCAGGGCGTGTGGGCTTCCACCTCGTTGAACGATTCTGATCCAGCCACACGTCAGGGCCGAGCCCGTGTTCTTCACAAGCAGGCGATTGTTTCAAACCACCGCCAGTGACATGCTGGCGTCCCAACCAAGGAGGCACCATGAAGGGCGATGTCGGCATCCTGAAACACCTGAATGGCATCCTGCGGAACGAACTCACGGCCATCAGTCAGTATTTCCTGCACGCGCGCATGTGCAAGAACTGGGGGCTCCGACGGTTGGGTGACCATGAGTACAAGGAATCCATCGAGGAGATGAAGCACGCGGATCGGCTCGTGGAGCGCATCCTCTTCCTGGAAGGACTGCCCAATCTCCAGGATCTCAACAAGCTCCGCATCGGTGAGAACGCCGAAGAAGTGCTGAAGTGCGATTTCGCCTTGGAAATGGAAGCTTTGCCCATGCTGAAGGCAGCCATCGCCGAGTGCGAACAGAAGCAGGACTTCGTGACCCGCGACCTCCTGCGCCAGGTCCTCCACGATGAAGAAGGCGCCGTGGATTTCCTGGAAACCCAGTTCGGTCTCATCGAGCAGTTGGGTCTGCAGAACTACTTGCAGAGCGTGGCTGGAGACGTGACAGAAGGGGGCCATTGAGGCCTTAGACTGGACCCGTGTCCAGCATCCGCATCCTTCCTGATCACGTCGCGAATCAGATCGCGGCCGGGGAAGTGGTGGAGCGGCCTTCCTCCGTGCTCAAGGAGCTGCTGGAGAACGCCCTGGATGCTGGCGCTTCCCACCTCGATGTGGCTTGGGAGGAAGGCGGCAAGCGCCTGCTGGAGGTGAGTGACAACGGCTCCGGCATGGCCCGGGACGATTTGTTCCTGGCCCTGGAACGCCATGCCACCAGCAAGGTCCGCACGGCCGAAGACCTGGGCCACCTGGGTACTTTCGGCTTCCGGGGCGAGGCCCTGCCCAGTATCGCCAGCGTGAGCCGCTTCGAGCTCACCAGCGCAGAAAGCGAAGGCGCGGGCCATCGCCTACGGTCTGAATTCGGCATCATCAAGGGTGTCACCCCGGCCACCCGCAGCCGTGGTACCACGGTATCGGTGCGGGACCTCTTCGCCCAGCTCCCGGCGCGGCGTCGCTTCCTGAAATCCACGGACACGGAGCACGCTCAGCTCTGGGGAGTGGTGGCGAGATTGGCCCTAAGTTCACCCGGCGTGCATTGGACCCTTCGCCCCGACCGTGGGGCCCCGCTGGTGCTGCCGCCGGTGGCCGATGCGGGTCAGCGCTTGGCACCCTTGCTGGGGGAGAAGCTCGGCCGCCTAGTGCCCTTTGTGAACGGGGAACTGCCATGGTGCCTGCGCGGCTTTGTGTCGCCGCCCGATCTCAGCTTCCGCGATCGCAACCATCTCTACCTGTTCGTGAATGGCCGGGCGGTGCGGGATCGATTGCTGCTGGCGGCCCTGTCCGAGGCCTGGTCCGGCACCTTTGCCAAGGGCTCGTACCCGGCGGCGGTCTTATTTCTGGAGCTGCCGCCCGAGGCCGTGGATGTGAATGTCCATCCCACCAAGGCCGAGGTTCGTTTCAGAGAACCACAGCGCATCTTCGCTTGGGTGCGGGGGGGCGCGGAGGAGGCCTGGGCCAAGCTCAGGGGAGGCTTGGCATCGGTGTTGGAACTGCCGCCCAAGCCCCAGGAGGCGGAGTTCGATCTCGATCCCTCCCGCCGGGCGGCGTCGCAACATCCGCGGCTATGGCCCGACCATTCAGGCGGCGCCCTGGGGTCCTATCAAGCCCTGGCGGAGACCTTTGGCACTCAACCGTTGGACCGGGCCTACACTTTCGAACCAACCACCTCACGGGTGGCCGAGACGATGGGTGATGGAACGGATGTTCGGTACCTCGGAGCCTTTCAGCAGACCTATCTATTGGCTGAAATCGATGGTGCGAAGGGGCCGGAACTCTGGATCGTGGATCAACATGTGGCCCACGAGCGGGTGCTCTTCGAGCGGCTCTTCCTCCGCCGCCATGCGCCTGCCATCCAACCCCTGATGCCGCCGCAGGTGGTGCAGGTAGGGCCAGAGGCTCTGGCCCGGCTCCTGCCGTACATGGCCGAATTGGCAGCCACCGGCGTGGAGGCCGAGGCGTTTGGTTCCGATGCCTTGGTGGTACGCGGGCTGCCGGATTTCCTGGTGGATCGCGATCCCCAGGCCCTCATCGAGGACTTGCTGGAACGGCTGGAGCGGGAAGGACGGGTGGATCTGGAGGTCTTCCGCCGCGACCTCAATGCGGAGCTGGCATGCCGGGCCGCCATCAAGAAACACCATGGTCTGCAGCCTGAGCTGGCCCTGGCCCTCATCCGGGACCTGCTGGCCTGTGAGGTGCCCAACACCTGCCCCCACGGTCGGCCCATCCTCAAGAAGCTGACTCTGGATGATCTCGAGCGGAGTTTTGGAAGGAAGATGTAGCCACCCGCACGGCTGTCACGACGGTTTCATCACCCGCTCAGCGATCAAATCCACCCCCAATCTCTTGGCCGTGGCGTAGAGGGCAGGCCGGGCGAGGCCCAGGGCTTCGGCGGCCTCGGCCACCTTGAAGTGGCAGGCCTGCAGGGTTTCCAGAAGAAGGCGGCGCTGGAAGGAGCGGGTTGCCTCCTCCCAGGTTTTTGACTGGTGAATGGGGCCATCCAGTTCCGGGAAGTGGAGGGGCTTCAGGATGTCGTCTTCACAGCGAAGGATGGCCCGCTCAAGGGTATGAAGCAGTTCCCGGACATTGCCCCGCCAGGGCAGGCGGGAGAGGGCCTGGGGCAGCCCGGGGGCCAGGGCGGGGATAGGTCGCTTGAGGGCCTGGGCGGCGCGGACGGTGAGTCGGGGAAGCAGGAAGGGGAATTCATGGCGCCGTTCGCTGAGGGCCGGAAGTTGGAGCACAGCGCCCTGGAGGCGGAACAATAAATCCCGGCGAAAGCCACCGGCTGTGGCCAGATCTTCCAGGGATCGATGGGTGGCCGCCGCAAAGCGCACATCGACTTTGATGGCGTGATCGGCACCAACGCGCCGCACTTCTTGTTCCTGGATGACCCGCAGAAGAAGGGATTGGAGGCGTGGGGACAGGTCTGCCACCTCGTCCAGGAACAGAGTGCCGCCCCGGGCCATTTCGATGGCCCCGCGCCGTTCCCGGTCGGCTCCGGTGAAGGCGCCTTTGACGTGGCCAAAGAGCTCGGATTCCAGTAATCCCTCTGCAAACGCAGAGCAGTTCACCGCCACCAGCGAGCCGGAACGGCCCGACCGCTGATGCAGTTCGCGGACGGCCAATTCCTTGCCGCTGCCGGTGGGGCCGAGGATGAGGACCGGTAGGTCCGAGCTGGCCACCCGCTCCAGTTCGCGCAGCACGGTGGCCATGGGTTCGCTGCCATCCGTGAGCAGCAGGCCGGCCTCGACGATGTGTTCGGCTGGTCGACGTGCCCGAATTCGAGCCAGCCAGGGGGCCATGAGCAGGGGTTCCAGAAGCCCCAGGGGAGGCATTTCAAGGGATTGTCCCAACAGCACGGAACCCACGGGACTGCCTTCCCAGACCAGGGCCTGCCCTCGCCAGATCCACGGGCCGTCATGGAAAGGTGGCAGGCTGCCATCCTTCGCCAGACGGCTGAGGGCGCCCTCTGGAGGAGAGTCGCCAGTGCCTAGCGTTTGCAACTGGCCATCCTCCTCCCAGGCGATCCAGGTGGGGGTGAGGCGCTGGGCTAGCCACGCCTTGAATAACAGTGTGGGTGCCTGATTCGGATCCGGGTCAAAGGAGGGCCAGAGCGCCGCGAGCCGTCGTTGGTGTCGAGGGGAGGCCGCGCGATCGGCGATGACCTGAAGTTCGAGGAGGATGGCGGCGTTCCGTTGCCCCGGAACCCGTTCCAGCACCCGCAACCCCAGTTCGAGACGAGCCGTTTGCGTGGGACAGGCTCTCCATGCCGCCCAGAAGGCCGCTGGATCACCGTGACCCCGATAGAGCCGGTGGGCCTCCCAGGCGATCCGGGTCTCGGGATCGGTCCCCTCTGGCGGAGGTTCCGTCAGGGGACCAAGAACCGCCTGCAGGAAGACGCGAAAGGGGTGTTCGTGCATGTGGGCCAGACCCTCCCGCACGAGATCCCACCTCTCCGAGTCAAGCGCAGAACTGGCCAGGAGTCCCCAAGCCTCTCTGAAATCGGGGTAAGTCTCCACAAGGGCCTGAATGGTCTTGAGGGCAACCTCGGGTTCCAGGTGGAACTCAGCCAATTGCGCCTCTTCAAGTGCTTGCCAGGGTTGAGGCAGCGAGCCTCGCAGTTTCGTCCATCGATGGTGGGATGGGAGGTCTGCCCAAAGAAGTGTCATGGCTGCAGCGTTATAGGCCGCCCGCTCGATCCAAATTGATGATTTAAGTCTTAAAAAATGAGCATGTGCCAAGGCGAAAGCACGAAGGGCCGATTCAAACTCGCAGGACCTATAGGCGAGTTCTCCTCTAGACATCCAATGAAATGGATCGGCACAAGGCGAATGTGGAGTGCTCCAGGCGGGGTATCCAGGACTCACTTCTGCGGGCTCACCACCCCATCGCATCCGCAGGCGATCCCAGGTGGGGTGGCCCGAGGCGGGTGGGAGGGGCGGACGTACCAGGTCTTCACGAAGGTCCGCCTCGATGGAGGCCTCCCAGCCGGGAGGGTGACCGGCTGGCATTTTCAGGTTCAGGAGGGCCGCCAGATCGGCATCTGGCGAGACGCCAGCCCCAAGGTTTTGGGGCACGAGGGGTGACAGTCCCTTCGCTGAGGCCCCGAGTCCTCGGCCCCAGGCACGAATGCTCGGATTCATCATCCACTCGCCGCTGGGGGCCTGATGCAGCCAGGGAGAAGTGGCCTGGGCCGCCAGGTCCTCGGGTAATGGCTGCAGCACCAGGGGGCCAGCATGGCGCTGAATGGCAGGCCAGGGGAGGGTGGGATCCAGCGTTCCCTCCGGCAGCAACCGGCCATCCGCATCCTGGGCCTTGAGCAGGGTCTCCCACCAGAACAGAGGCAGTTGGTGCCACGCAGTGGGGATGAGGTCCAGGAAAGGTGGAAGGTGGAGTCGTCCCCCATCATCCACCGCCCCGAGCAGCGCCACCCACTTAAGGCGCTGATGGAGGTCGAGCAACACGGAACCGGCCGCCATCCAGGGCCCTCCGTCCCCCGCTGCAAGGGCCTCCCAGGCCCAGGCGAGCAGCTCGTTTTCCCGCGAACCCCGGAGGCTGGCCGGTACCGATACGCTGCCGTGCCTGAGTCGTGCGATCCAGACAGGGTCAGGTGTGGGTTCAAAGACCGTGGGAGCGGTCAATACGTGGGGGCCCCAGGGACGCATCGCCTCCTGTTCCAATCGAGGCCAGCGCCCTTCCCTGCCACCCAAAAGCCAGGCCTGGGAGATGGCTGCCAGGGCCCACCTGGGATCACCCCAGCGTCGACCACCTTCGAGGCCCCAGGGAGCCTTCCAGTCGCCGAGCCAGGCGGCCTTCAACATCCGAGCATCCGACGCCAAACATCCCAGAATGCTGGGAAGGTCTTGGCAACGCAGTGGGGATCTTGGAGGTCGCCTCTCCAGCGCAGCCCGCCGAGAGCTGCGGCGAAGGCCATGCGGTGATCGTTCCGGGGATTGAACGGGGGGCGTTTTCCCTCCGGGGTTCCCGGAATGATGCAGAGGGTGTGATCACCGATGATGTCGGCTTGGCCGCCCAACCATCGGACCAGCTCCGCCGAGGCCTCCAGGCGGTCACATTCCTTGAGGGGCAAGGTCTGAAGACCGCTCAACCGAGAGGGGCCGGGTGCAAGGGCCGCCAGAGCCGCCAGCACAGGGCCCAGGTCGGGGCAATCCGTCAGGTCGGCGGTGAGGCCGCGCTGCAGGGGGCCGGAAACCTCCAGGGTCTGGGCCTCCGACCAGCGTGCCACGCAGCCTGCGGTTTCCAGAATGGCGACCATGGCGCGATCACCCTGGGCATCTTTGGGGTCGAGAGGACCCACATGCAGGCTCCGCCCCGTGGTCGCAGCTGCCGCCAGGAAGGCTGCGGCTCCGCTCCAGTCCCCTGGCAGCTCCAGGGCTTGGGGTTGAAGGGCTCCGCCTGGAATGCGCCAATGCGCTCCTTCCAGAGTTGCCTCACAGCCGAAGCGGCGAAGCCACTGGGTGGTCAAGTGGAGGTAGCTGGGGCTGGCCACCTGGTCCCAGGAGAGGAGGCTGGTCCCCGGCAGACTGGCGGCGGCCAGAGCCAGACCAGACAAGAATTGGCTGCTGAGGCGGGCATCCACTTGAAGGTTCAGGTGGGTGGGTGTCGCCGGGCAGGGATGGAGCCAGGCACCGCCGGGATCCGGCAGCCACTGAGCCCCGAGAGTCTCAAGCGGGCCCAGCAGTGGCTCCAAGGGGCGTTCAAAGAGCCGGGGATCGCCTTCCAGGCGAATGGGCCCTTCGGCGGCGAGAGCCAGCCAGGGTAGGAGGAAGCGAAGGGTGGTGCCCGAGGCGCCCAGCCAGAGGGGGGCGACCGCACAGGGTCGAGGCCCTCCCCTGATGAGCCAGTGGCCACTGGCTTCCTCGACGGGGAATCCCAGTCCCCTCAGAGCCTGGCGCATCCACCGGGTATCTTCGGCCTCTAGGCCACTCCTTAACGTGCTGGTTCCAGCCGCCAGGGCCGACAGGAGCAGGGCCCGGTTGGTGACGGACTTGGAACCCGGGAGGCGAACTGGGTGAAGCGGCTCACCGGGCTTCAGATGGTTGTCTTCTGGAAGTGACAGATGCATCTGGGCAGGGTGCCCGGAGGCGGCCCCGGCCGCAAGGGCTCAGCTGATGTTTTCGAAGATGGGCTTGGTGATCCGCTTGTCGGTCACCAGGGTGAATTTGTAGGCGCCGTAAAAATCGATGGTGCGTTTGTAGCGGAGGGTGATGGTACAAAAGGCGGCATCCGCAGCACCACTCTTGGTGACCCGGATGGCGCCCTTATCCGTGAGGGCCTCGAGAACCCCCAGATCCCGGGCCCTTTCCTTGACTTCCCGTTCGACGGTTTCGAGGGGCTTCTTGCTGGCGCCGCTTGCAATGAGATCGCAGGCATCGACCAATTCGCTGTTGCCGTAGTAGACCGGCACGGCCTTGATGGCCGCTGCGCCCAGCACGCCCAGGACCAGCAGGGACAGGATGCATCCGATCTTGCCTTCACCACGTTGACGCTGCATGGTTCCTCCGCCTCACTTCAAGTCTTCGAGAGCCTGCTTGGCCAGGGGGGCGACCAGGGGACCATCGGGACCGAGAAGGGTTGACTGAGGATACTTCAGCGCCTGTCGGAATGCCTGTCCTGCTTCAGATTGGTAGGCGGTCCCTAGGCGGAGGAAGCAGAGCCCCGTATGGTAGTCGATGGTGCCTTGGCTGACGCCGCAGACGGTGCTGAGGCGGGCGTCCCGCAGGAGCTCGATGGCCTTGTCGTACTTCCGAACCTGCATCAGGGCCAGGGCCAGGTTCAACTTGATCAGGTTGGCTTCGTCGCCCTTGGCCCCGGCGTAGAGCAGGCGCAGGTGGGCGAGCACGGCGGGATAGCAGAGTTCGGCGGACCCCAGGGGGATTTCCAGGGCTTCCATCTGCACCGGGAGGGTAACCCCCGAGCCTTCTTGTTCGATCGACAGGGGTCCCTTGGAGACTTCCATTTGGTGTTGCAGGCTTTGCACGGAGGCCAAGGGGGCCCCCTGGGCGTGCAGGATGGGCTTGCCCACCAGGAGTCCCGCCTTCATTACAGGCTCGGTGGCGGCCAGGACCCAGGGTCCCGGTTCGCCCGGGATGTCGAGGGCGGAGAAGCCCAGGCCTGGGTGCTGGATGGCTGGGACGGCGTTGAGTCGGCTGGTCAGGGCTCCCAGGGGATCCTGCTCGAGGGGTTTGACAATGCTGTGTTCCTCATCCCCGTCCAGGTTGGCCACGAGGAGTTCAATGCGGTGGATGATTTTGTCTGGAACAGGCCTGGCGATCAGCACCAGCTCCGCCTCCCGGGAGGCCTTGAGGCGCGCCAAAGCGTCGGTGGGTAATTCACCGGGCTGGGCGGGGAGAAAGGCGAGCTGAGTCAGTCGGTCCCCCAGCGCATCGAGCTGGGCCAGGAACCGGGTGCGGCCGGTGAAGTCGCCCCCATCCAGGCCCAGGAAGGCGAGGCGGGGTTTGGGCCGGGCTTCCAGGCTGATGGATTTGCCTTCTTCCAGGGTGATGCGCTGCGAGAACCCGCCGCCCGGGAATCGAACCAGCAGGTCATAGGGACCGGAGCAAACAGCAAGGTCTTTCACAGGGAGGGGCCCGCGACTCTGACCGGAGAGAAAGAGCTCTCCCCCAGGCCAAGCTGAACTGACCGAAAGCGTGCCTCGGGAGGGTTGCATGCGGATGGGTTCGAGGGTGTGGTCCACGGCTGGGGTGGAGAGTTCCGCGCCCAGTTCGAGCACCTTGGTCCGGAAACAGGGGGCGCGCAGCTCGAGGCGGTGCTTGCCGGGGGTCAGCTCCGGAATGATGAAAGGCGCCGAGAGATCCTCGGGTCGCAGCCCCAGGGGAATGGCGATGGCGGCGGCCTCCTGGTCGGCCTTCCCGATGGCGAAGCCCAGGCTTTTCCCATCCAACAGAACTTCCACATCGTTGGGCTGGGTGTACAGGGTGATGGTCGAAGCGATTCGCGAGAGCTTGAATTCCGCCGTCTTGGCATCTCGGGGGGCCAGTTCCAGCGTCAGCTCAGAGGGGGCATGGCCAGGCCGGGCATAGGTCAGCTTGTGGCGGCCGAAGGGAAGGTACTTGCGCGGCAAGGGAGCCGCTGCCTTGCCATCCACGGTCAGGCGCCCACCTTCGGGCGCGTAGGTGAGTTTCACCAGGGCATATTTCTCGCCCTTCATTCGGTCGAACAGGGCCGTGAGCCGCTGGGAGGTCAATCCCTTGTCCAGCTCGAAATCCGGATTGAGCTCCATGAGGGCCTGGAGGCGGACTTGAGCCCGGGCACGGTTCTGAGCGCTGCGGTCATCGAGAACCGCGAGCCAGTTGTAGGTTTCACAAAGGATTTGGACCCATTCCGGTTCCAGGCCTCCAGCCTTCGGTGCCAGCGCGGCCACCACGCCATCGAAGCGGGTGGTGGCGCCCTCCCGATCGCCCTGCGTGGCCCAGAGGGCCTTGGCCTGGATGAAGGTGTCCTTGAGGGCGGCGTCCTGGCCCCAAAGGGCGGCGCAGAGGAAGGAGATGGATAGCAGGTGTCGGAATCGCATGTCAGTTCAACCGGATCAGAAGATCGTTGCGGCGGTCGCAGAGGATCAGGCCACCCGAGCGATCCATGACCAGGGAGGTGAAGCGGCCGCTGATGCCCAGGGCCTTGAAGGTGGCGTGTCGAAGCACGGCGCCATCGGGTCCGAAGATCACCACGCCTTCGCCAAAATCCCCACCATCGACCAGGGCCGCCACCTGGCCGGCACCATCGGCGGCCAGGGCTGTCACGGAGCGGAAGGCCGCAGGCAAGTCCTTGCCATAGGGCACCACGATGCGCGGCTGGCCGTCGCCATCCAGGAAGAGCAGCTTGCGGTCTGCATCGGCGGCGATGACCATGCACCCGGTGCCGAGAGGGGCCAGGGCATTGGCCGTGGGGGAGGCCAGAGTTCGTGATCCCCCATCTGCGGCAAAGAGCGTCAAGGCAGGGGTTTTGGCGTCGGCCACCCAGAGGTTGCCCCAGCGATCAAGGGCAGCGCCGGAGATGGCACTGAGCGTACCGAGGGGTTGGGGTGTCGGTGAATCCTCGCGCACCAGTCCGGTCTTGGTCAGCATCCAGGCCATGCCAGCAGGGGTCGACACCAGGGCCCGGGTGCCGGGCGCCACGGGTCCCTGCTGGACGAGCTCCGAGCCTTTCAGGCGGAAGGTCCGGTCCAGGTCGCTCTGGAAAACCAGCAACTCCCCGTCCGCCGACATGCCCAGCAGGGTCGGGGTCTTCAGCCATTTGGCTCGCCCGGCAGGCCAGGAGCCCTCGCTGCGAATCGGAGGTTTCTGGAGCCGATGCTTCACCCGCAGGGCCATGCGCCAGGTGGCCTCCTGGGCTTCGGGACTCTGGGGCGCGATGTCCCGCAGGCGCTGGAGCATCCGCAGGCAGCCGGGAAGGTCGCCCATGAGATCAAGGATGTCGGCGGCCTCGAACATGGCCCGGGGCACCACCGCAGACCCCGAATGGAGACGGAAGGCATCCACGAACTGCTGGAGAGCCCGTCCCCACTGCCCCTGATCCCGCCAGGCACGGCCCAGCTGGAACCGCGCTTCCCCGCAGGCCGGGGCATCCGGAAAGAGATCCAGGACCCGGTTGAACTCCGCCATGGCGTCCTTGAGATCCACTGGGCGGCGGGCCTGGTTGGCCACCAGGATGCCCTTGAGCAGCAGCCCCTCGGCGGCTTCGGGGGACTTGATGTAGTCCGCGCGGAGCCGGTCCAGATGGGGCAGGGCTGCTTCGGGCTTGTGCTCGACGTCCACCTGATGGCGGGCGAAGCGGAGCAGGACTTGAGGTGCGAACTCACTGCCTGGACTGGTCTGAAGCAGTTGGCTCCAGGTATCCAAGGCTTCCTTGTAGGCCTTGGCCGCGTAGGCCCGCTCTCCGCTTCGATAGAGCCGTTCGGCCAGATCCGCGTCTGGGGCCTGCGCCAGAAGCGGCAGGGTGCAGAGGAGTACGGCCGGGGGGCGTAACCAGGAAGAACAAACAAGCATCAAGGCCTCGGAAGATAGGAAAGCATAGCCGCCCGGGATCCCTTCAGGACTCCAGCGCCTTTAGAAGCGCCTCGGGGGCATAGGGTTTGTACAGCACCCCCATGAGCCAGGGCTCGCCGGGGCTGGTGTCGCGGGCCGCCGTGGACAGCAGCACCTGGCGGCATCGCCGGGTTTCTACCTGTTCCTGCAGCCAGGGGCGGAGGTCTCCCAAGGCATCGGTCTGTTCCGAGATCACCAGATCACAGGGCTGTTCCGCGAGGATGGGTTCGGCTTCGGTACGGCTGCCGGCCTCCCGGATCTCCCACCCCTGGCCAAGCGTGCTCAACATCCGCTTGCGGAAGAAGGCGCTGGGCTCCAGCAGGAGGATGCTGCGGATGGGTGCTCGGCGACTGATGTCTTCTTCGCTGAGGCCCATGGAAAGGAGGGATTCCTTGGCGGCACTCCGCAAGCCCAGGCCTGTGGCGCGATTAAAAACCGCCTTGATGGGCTCGACGAGATCCGGCTGCCGGGTGAGCCCTCCGATCTCACACAGCCGGGCCAACTCACGCCAGTCCTGTTCTTGGTGAGCGAGCTCCTGGAGCACGAAGGCGGACAGCTCGGTGGCCAATTCGGCTCGCATGATGAATTCGGGATCCTGCAGGGCTTCGCGCAGGGCCAGGAGCGCCGGAACCCGCCCTGGCCCCTCCCGAGGCAACCCCTTCACCATGTTTCGGATCTTTTCTTCGCTGCCTGCAATGTGGCTGAGGCTGGCGCTGCGACGCCCCAGTTCCTTCACCACGGCGGCCACGCGATCGTTGGTGTCGCGGTCCCAGCCACCTTTGGTGCGGAGGTCGAACAGGAAATCCGAGAAGGTGTCCTTCAGGCGGGAGAAGAGCGCCTGGTCGAAACAGTAGAGATGCTGCGTGGCGAGGATCGCCCTTAACCGCTGTCCTTCGCCTTCCCGGTCATCGCAGCAGCGGGTGATGAGTTGTTCCAGGGCGGGCAGGGTGTCCTGGGGCAAGGGCCGCTCAAAACCCGGAAAGGACGCGAGCAGGCCCTCCAGGCAGCGGATGAGGACTTGTGACAGCTTGAGGTGGGCCGACTTGGCAAGCAGGCCAAGCCCGGATTCCGGGGTGCCGATTTCGGCGAGGGCTTCCACCAGGGCTTCCTGCAGACGGGCGGGCTTGCCGTCATGCAACAAGTCAAGCAGGACCGGACAGGCGCCTGGCCAGCGGATGGCCCCGAGGGCCTCCACGGATTCCAGCAGCAGATCATCACGGACATCCGTTTTCAGGTAGGCCATGAGGGGTTCGGCCGCAGCCCTGGTGCCATTGACCGTGAAGATTCTCAGGGCCGTTCGAACCTTCTCGGGCTGACCCGATTCGAACAGGGCCATGACGGCGGGAAAGCTGGATGGGAGCCTGCCGAAATGGTGCATGGCCCGCTGCCCGACCTCGACGATGCCATCCTGCATGGCCCGGAGGAAGAAGGACATCAGTGCGTCCTCCTCGCGGGCACCAAGCACATCCAGACAGGCGGTGCGGCGCTTGGGCTCCGACACCTCGAGCACCTGGGCCAGAGCAGCCTCGTCCGTGGCGGAGACCAGGCGGCAGAAGGCATGGTCCAGGCCTTCGCTGTGGGAAAAGCGGGCGAAGGCGTGTTGGAGGACGGGAACGACCTGGGTGCTGGCCATGCGTTCGGCGAGCACCAGCCGCATCAGGGAGTCACAGACCAGGTTGAGGGTGACACTCTGGGTGGCGTGCTGCTTGGCGGCGGTGTCCTGAGCCTCGGTGACCATGGCGCTGAAGCGCGCGACCTTGCCTTCCACCAGCACGGGCAGGGCTTCGGTGAGGAAGTGTTCGTAGGGCCCCTTGGCCCCTTCGCGGAGCTGCTCCAGGGCTGGAAGCGGGTTGCCAGCTTCGCCGGCCTCCAAGGCTGCCTGCATGGCCCGAACGGGCTCCCCGTGATTCCCGCCCATCTGGGTGGCCAGAGCCTGGGCGAGTCCCGCCCGCGCGGCGGTGCGGGCACCGGTTTGCAGCCGATGGGTCAGGGCCTCGATGGCTCCAAGGTCTTCAAGGGTGCGCAGGGTTTCCTGGAAGAGGTCGATGAGGAGTGGATTCACCCCCTCCCCCGGAAGGTCGGTCACGGCCCTCAGCAACAGGCGGAACGCCAGGGGATCCGCAGCCGACATGGCCTCCCAGAGGGTTGGCAGGTCGTCGGCTTCGGCCAGGGCCGCCAACCCCCGGGCGCCCTGGTGGGCCAGCCGGGCATTGGCATCCCCTTCCAGGAGGCGGCCCAGGAAGAAGGCGAGGGATTGCGATTCCTGGCCCCCCAGTTCCCGCCGAAGAATCAGTTGGCGATCCGGATCGCTCCGCAGGGTGGCCAGTTTCTGCAGGGCCTCCCGGGCAGAGCGGATCTCCAGTCGGCCCAGGGCTGCACAGCCTTCGTCGAACACACCGAGATCCGGTTCTTGCTGCAGGGCCTGAAGGATCCAGGGCACCCACTCGGGCCAGTCAAATTTCGCCGTGAGCCCCAGGATGAACCGCTTGAGGCCCGGTGTGGTGGAAGGCTTGACCAGGCGTTGGCCCAGATCGGGCAGGGCCATCTGCCGAAGCTGCTGGAGCAGGTGGTAGAGACGCACCTGGGCCGTGCTGTCGCCTTCCTGGTTCTGGCTCAGCCAGACGCGGAGCTCCTCCAACGGAGTCACGGGGATGTGTCGAAGTGGCGCGGCCATGTCTTTCCCATCGGCCCGAGAGGCCCCGGGGTCAAGAACCACCATTTCTGCCTGAAAGTGTTAGCGTTTTCCCATGCGAGCCTTGCTTCTTGCCCTACTGTCCCTCAGCCTACAGGCTCAGACTGCTGATTTCATGGATCAGCTTCCACCCGCGGCCCAGGCGGAAGCCATGGACATCGTGAAGCGGGCCGACTTCGTCTTCGAAACCCGCACGCAGCCTAAACAGGTGCGCCTCGCCACCATGGAGAAGCTCTTCGATCATCCGATCCTGGGGGCCGCCATGTGGCGGCACTGTCAATTCGTGCCGGGATTCTATGCGTTCACACACCCCGATGGCGCCTGGAGCATCGACGATACACGCGGGTTGAAGGGCACGCTTCGGCTGGTCTTCAAGCGCCCGGGCCACAGGGTTTACCTGGTGGAAGGCCGGGCCGAAAAGGGGCGCCTGAAAACCCCCTTCACTGTGGGCGCGAAAATGCTCACGTCTTACCGCTACTGGGAGGGAAACCACGGGTTCGAAAGCCACCTGCGCACCTGGACAGCACTGGATTCGGCCATTCTCGGGGTGGTGTCCCGCCCCTTTCGCCCCTACATCCGCGGACGCCAGGATGAATTCATCGCCTACATCAACGGGAACGTGGCCACCTTCGGGGAATTCGCCGACCAGGCTCCCGGGAATTTCCATGGCCCACTTAAACGGGATGGCGATCCCATTGCCCTGCGCGAATTCCAGGCCCTCTTCCTGACGAAGTGATGCAACTTCCCTTCGCAGCCTCCATCCGTGCCCTGCTCCGGCCCCGCGATGCCTTCAGTGGCGCCGCGCCTTCCCTGGGTTGGGCGGTCTGGAGGATGGCCCTGGTCTGGATCCCTCTGGCCCTGGTGAATGCCGCTTGGTCGGCCTGGCGGGGACTCGCGCTCTACGATGAGCTTAGGGGCGGAAGTGCTTTTCCTGGTTTTCTCGGGAAGATCGGATGGGATCCGGTCGCGCTCCAGGACCTGCTGGCGGGCCTGCCCCCGGCGCCGCCCTTCGAACGCATCTGGCCCTGGTTGTTGCTGATCGTGCCCCTCGGGGGGCTGGGCACCTGGCTTCATCACGCCGTGTGGGACCATATGGGACTTTGGTTGGTGGGTGGACTTAAGGGGAACCGAGGCTTCCAAACCTCCCTGCTGGCCGAGGCAGAGGCACTCCGCATCGCGGCGGTGGGCACCCTGGTGGGTCTGCTGGGCTTCCTGCCAGGGTTGGGGATGCTGCTGGCCCTGCCCCTCTTGTTGCTGGATGCCTACCTTTGGGGCTTCCGGGGTTTTGCCCTGGCCGCCCGACATGGTTGTGAACCCTGGCAGGGGGTGGCAGCCACGGTGGTGCATGCCTTCCTGATGGGCTGCCTTGCCCTGGCGCTGCTCTCATTGGCGCTCTTCGTGGCCCGGATGGCGGTATGAGAAGGGTGCCCTGGGTGGCGCTGGGCGCTTTGGTGGCAGCGGCGGGCATCGGACTGGCAGCCCTCCTCCAGCCCGTCAGGTACCTGGTGCCTGGATGTGCCTTCAAGCGGTTGACGGGCTTCGCCTGTGCCACCTGCGGACTGACTCGCTGTGTCCTGGCCCTGGGGCGGTGGGAGTGGCGGGAAGCCTTCCACTGGCATCCCGCCGCAGCCGGGGTCGCGCTCCTGCTGCCCTTCCTGGCCCTCTGGGATGTGCGCAGGGCCTGGTTGGATAATCCCTACCCGCCCCTGCCCCAGTCGAGAGCCGCCCGTTTGTCCGCCTGGGCACTTCTGTTGGCGGTTTGGGCGCTGCAGGTGGCACGGGGGATCTAGGCGCGAAGGCCGCTTTTGGTTTGGCCACTTTGACATCAGACCCCAGTCGGTCATGCTTTGGGCACGCATCACCGGGAGTCCCGCCATGTTCCAGCAAATCCTGGATCAGCTCATCGAACGAGTACCTGAGGCCCTGGCCGGGACTTTCAATGACCGGGATGGGGATCCCATCTGCTCGCGCACCATTCAGGTTTCCAACGAAGGCCTGCAGCTGTTGGGCGCCTTCCAGCACGTGGTGAAGCGCCACCTGCAACAGGCCGTGGAGGAGTTCGATCGCGGCGAGGTCAAGCAGGTGGCCTTCGCCACGGATCAGCACTGGATCCTCATGATGGGTGCCAAGGAACAGTGCACCCTGGTGCTGGTGATGCAGCGGGAAGGTCTGCTGGGGCGGGCCCGGTTCCACATGGAGCAGGCCATCGAGGCCCTGAACAACGAACTCTAATGCTGTCCGGGGGAACCGCCTGCTCGCTGCGCTCGCGATGTCCCCCCGGGCCCCCGCCATGTGGTCGGGATGAACCCGCCCACTCGGCCTAGGAGCCTAGATGGAACGTTTTATCGGATTGGCCGGCATTCTGGCCTTTGTAGGCCTTGCGTGCCTGCTTTCGCATAAGCGAAGCGCCATCCACTGGAAGACCATCGCCTGGGGGCTCGGGCTGCAGTGGATTTTCGCACTCATCGTATTGAAGGGAACGCTGCTTTCAGGCCTGCTGTCCTTCCTGCCTTTCCCGAAGGGTTCGGGGTGGGTGGTGCTGCTGCTGATGTTCACGCCCATGCTGTTGCGGCGCTTCGCTTCCTACGAGAACAAGACACTCAACTGGGGCCTGTTCGGCGTTATCGTCCTGGGCCTGCTGCGCGGGAACCTGGTGGGATCGACCTTCGACAAGATGCGTATCGTGGTCGAACACCTCATGGCCTATGCCCACGAGGGTGCGAGCTTTGTGTTCGGATCGCTATCGGACGGGCCCACCGGCAAGGTGGGCATGGTGTTCGCGTTTGCCGTCCTGCCCACGATCATCTTCGTGGCCTCGATCTTCGCCGTGCTCTATTACATCGGGGTCATGCAGTGGGTGGTCAGTGCCGCCGCCCGGGCCATGGGCCGGTTCCTGAAGATCTCCGGTGCGGAAAGCGTCAGCGTGGCCGCCAGTATTCTCATGGGCCAGACCGAGGCGCCCCTCACCATCCGGCCCTTTCTGGCCCGCATGACCCGCAGCGAACTCATGGTGATCATGACCGCGGGCATGGCCCACGTGTCCGGCAGCATCATGGTGGCCTATGTGCAGGTGGCCCATGTAGACATCGTCCATCTCCTGACGGCCGTGATCATGACGGCGCCCGGCGCGGTGATGATGGCCAAGCTGCTGGAACCCGAAACAGAAACGCCCGAAACGGCCGGCGAGATCAAGGTGGACATCCCTAACCATGATGCCAATGTGCTGGACGCCGCCGCCCGCGGCGCCTTTGAGGGCGGCCAGCTGGCCTTCAACGTGGCGGTCATGCTCATCGCCTTCATTGCGTTGATCTACCTCCTCAACGGCCTCATGAAAGCCATCCATCCCGGGTTCAGCCTCGAGATGGTGCTGGGCTACGCCTTCAAGGTGCCTGCCTTCCTCATGGGCGTGCCCTGGCCCGAGGCGGGCCAGGTGGGCGGGCTGCTGGGCAAGCGCATGGTGGTGAACGAGTTCGTGGCCTTCCTTGACCTGGGCGCCATGACGAATCTGTCGGCCAAGGCCCGGCTGGTTTCCACCTTCGCCCTGTGCGGCTTTGCGAACTTCAGCAGCATTGCCATCCAGGTGGGTGGCATCGGTGCCCTGGTGCCGGAGCGTCGGGGGGACCTGGCCCGCTTGGGCGTCCGCGCCATGCTGGCGGGCACCCTGGCCAATTTCCTCAGCGCCTGCATCGCGGGGATCTTGACTTAGTTGGAAAAAAGTCTCAACAATACCGAAGTTCCAGTTCGGAAACAGACCTGCCGATAGGCCAGACAGTAGGCGGAGGGTTCATGTCGAAGGCTCGTTTTGTTGCCATTCTGCTGGCTTTGGCCAGTTCGGCGTTGACCGCCAGTGACTACGATGCGGTCTTCGCCGCCATTAAGAAGAACTGGCCCCAGGTGGTGACCATCGCCGTGGTGTGTGATTCCGGCTCCAGCAAGGCCTCCCTGGCCACCCTGACGGGCTCCGCCACTGGCATGACGGTGGTGGTGGTGGATGTAAAGGGCCCCCAGGACATCGGCAAGGCCATCGGTTCCCTGAGCTCCCGGAAGCCGGATGCTTTGATCCTATTGGCTGGCGATCGCGTGGCTGGGGATGGTTCCTCCGCCGCGACCTTCCTCACGCAGCGCATGGCCGCCATCAAGATCCCCACGGCGGCCACCACGGAAGCGGGCGTCAAGCAGGGGGCGGCCCTGGGCATCGGGCCTGGGACCGGTGGCAAGCTCATGTCCAACGCCAAGGTGGCTGCCGTGGCCGGTGTGGCGGTGCCTGCGGGTGCCACGGCACTCTAAACCGCGATCCTTCAAGCTGACTTCAGTCGAGCTCAGTGCACGGTGTCTGGATCCTCGATCCCATCGTGGGGTGGCTCCACGCCGCGCCAGCCCGCCCTCCAGGCCAGGTTCATGACCAGCGTGAGGGCGATGTAGGCGGCGAAAAATCCCACAAAGAAAGCCTGTTGGAAGAGAATCAGCATCGCCAGGAGCAGCACGACGATGAGGCTCGTGACCATGGCCGCACGGGGGCTGGTGGCCCGTTTCTTGAAGCTGGAGAAGCGGATGGTGGACACCATCAGCAGGCCCACCAGGAAGAGACCGGCCGCAAAAGAGTAGGCCAGGGCGGCGGTGTCGGGCGGTGTCGGGTGCCAAATGATCACCGAGGCCACGCAGGCGGCGCCGGCGGGGATGGGCAGCCCCACGAAGTAGCGGGAGTCCACCGCGCCCACCTGCACATTGAAGCGCGCCAGGCGCAGGGCGCCACAGGCCGTGAACACGAAGCAGGCGGCCCAACCCGCGGCCCGAACATGGGAATCATGGATGCCCATCTGGAAGAAGGCGTAGCGGTAGGCCAGGATGGCGGGCGCCATGCCGAAGCTCACCACGTCGGCCAGGCTGTCCAGCTGCACACCGAATTCCGTGGCGGTGTTGGTGGCCCGGGCCACGCGGCCATCGAGGCCGTCGAAAAATCCCGCCAGTACCAGCAGGCCAGCGGCCCACAGGAAGTAGCGCTCCGGGGTGGCCCCGGCGGCATTGATGGACATGACGACACTGGAGAAACCGCAAAAGACGGACGCCATGGTGATGCTGGAGGGCAGCACGAACAGGGAGCGCCGCATGGCGCGCTTTCGCCGGTCACGGCGTTCCTCGGGACTCAGACGGGGTCGCATGAAAACAGTTTCTCATATCCAGCCTTGGGAAGGAGGATGGTGCCGCGGAAGGGTATCCTGACAACCTTCGGAGGTTGGCTTGAAGCATGTGGTGGTGATCGGCGGGGGCCATGCAGGCATTGAAGCTGCCCACATCGCGGCCCGCATGGGCATGGCCACCTCCCTGCTCACCATGAATCTCGACCAGATCGGCCAGATGAGCTGCAACCCCAGTATCGGTGGCGTGGGGAAGGGCCACATGGTGCGGGAGCTGGATGCGCTCGGCGGAGCCATGGGGCGATTGATCGATGCCACGGGCATCCATTTCCGCATCCTCAATGAAAGCCGGGGCGTGGCGGTGCGGGGCCCCCGGGCTCAGGCCGACAAGGTGAAGTACCGCATCGCCGCCCGCAGCCTGCTGGAGCACCTGCCGAACCTGCACCTGCGACAGGGCACAGCGGCGGGCCTCCTTTGGAAGGAAGGCACCCGCAGCCTCCGTGGTGTGGAGCTGCTGGATGGCTCTGTGCTGCCTTGCGATGCCGTGGTGGTCACCAGCGGCACCTTCCTCAATGGCTGCATCCTCATCGGCGAGAAGCGCATCGAGGCAGGGCGCGCCGGGGAACCCGCCAGCACGCACCTGGCCGAGCAGTTGCGCGCCCTGGGCCTGCGGCACCGTCGGCTGAAAACAGGCACCAGCCCACGGCTGGCCAAGGGCTCCATCGATTTCAGCCGCTTGGAGGTGCAGCCCGGTGACCATCCGCCCCGGCCCTTCAGCTTCTTCAGCACCGAGATCCCCCAGCCCCAGGTGCCCTGCCACATCGTGCACACCACGTCGGCCACGGAGGCCATCGTGCGGGAGAACCTGCCCAAGTCGAGTCTCTATGGCGGCCACATCGAAGGCGTCGGTCCCCGCTACTGCCCCTCCATCGAGGACAAGTTCGTGAAGTTCCCGGACAAGGGCCGCCACCAGATCTTCGTGGAGCCCGAGAGCCTGGAAACCGAGGAGATCTACCTGGCGGGCCTTTCGACCTCCATGCCGCCGGATGTGCAGCTGCGCATGGTGCGGAGCCTGCCGGGTTTCGAAGCGGCCGAGATCCTGCGGCCGGGCTACGCCATCGAGTACGACAGCTTCGACCCCCTGCAGATGCGGCGGGAGCTCTCGGTGGAAGGCCTGGAGGGCGTCTGGTTCGCGGGGCAGATCAATGGCACCACGGGCTACGAGGAGGCCGCCGGCCAAGGCGTGCTGGCGGGCATCAACGCCGTCCGATGGCTGCGGGAGCAGGAACCCATCGTGCTCGGCCGGGAGCAGGCCTACCTGGGCGTAATGGTGGATGATCTCGTCACCAAGGGCACCGATGAACCCTACCGCATGCTCACGGCCCGGGCCGAGCACCGGTTGGGCCTGGCCTGCGATCTGGCCGATGGGCGGCTCCTGCCCGTGGCCAGGGAAGTGGGCGCCCTCAGCTCCGAAGAGCTGGCCCAAGTCGAAGCCAAGGCGGCTCGCCGGGAGCGTCTCAAGACTCAGTGCGGCCAAGCCTGGGTGACCCAGACGAGCGCTTTCGGGCCCATCGCCACGGGCGCCGGTGTTCGCTTGGAGGCGGGCATGAGCCTCTCAGAATTGTTCCGGCGACAGCAGATGGGTACGGCGGAAGCGGATGCCTGCCTGGCCCTGCTGGAAGGCTGGGCCCAGGAGCAGACGGGCTGGACGCCTGCCACCGAGCGAGACCTGCTCCTCTTCGACCTGCGTTACGCCCCCTACCGAGCACGGGAAGCCAGGCTTCTGGAGGGGCAGCGCGCCTGGGATCATGTGCGCATCCCCTCGGACCTAAGGGTGGAGCACCTGCATGGCATGTCCCGTGAAGTCATGGAGAAACTGACTTTGCACCGACCTGAAACCCTTGGGCAGGCCAGCCGAATCCCCGGGGTCACCCCTGCGGCCGTGACCCTGTTGCACCTGCTGATCCACCGAAACCGAAGTCACGAGCCTGAGTAAATCCTTGAGTCTCCAGCTGACTGGAACCCTACTCTTTGGGAATGGAAGAGCGTGAGGTTCCCATGGCCCACCCCAGCGATGCGTCAGTGAAGTCTCCCAGTCGGATGCTGAAGATCGGTCAATTGTCAGCGCGGTCTGGTTTCACCATTCGGAACCTGCGCTTCTACGCCGATGCGGGAGTCTTCGGGGAATTGCCTCGTTCCGCCAAGGGGTACCGGCTCTTCCCCCCCGAAGCCATCCATTGGGTGGACATCCTCCGTACCGCTCAGGCTGCGGGTTTCAGCCTGGAGGAGATCCAGGGTCTGTTGAAGACGCTGCGGCAGGACAAGGTTCCCTGTGGCCATGTGCGCGAGGCCCTGGGCACCAAACTCCATGAGCTGGAAATCAAGTTGACGGAGATCCAACGCCTGGTGGAGATTCTCCGCATCACCCTGGGAACCCCCGACGGGCAAAGCAGCCTCGTGGGATGCGACTTGATGGGAACCCTGCTTGCGGAAGCGGCGCAGTTGGCCCCGGCTTCGACTACCAAACACTGAATCACGACAGGAGACGGACATGGAAACGAGAACCTATCGCGTGAAGGGAATGACCTGCGGAGGCTGCGCCAAGCATGTGGAAAAGGCCCTGCGCAAGGTCGCTGGCGTGCAGGCAGTGAGCGTGGATCCGGCCAAGGGCACAGCCATGGTGGAGGGTAGCGCCCTAATTGAAGCCTTGACCGCCAGCGTGGCGGAGGCGGGTTACGAACTGGTCGGTCCGGCCTGAAACCATGGCGGGATCCGTGAGCCATCAGACCTACGCGGTCAGCGGCATGACGTGCGCGTCCTGCGTCCGGCATGTGGAAGGGGCCCTCCGGGAGACACCGGGTGTCGTCTCCGCCTCGGTGAATCTGGCCACTGCCACGGTGGCGGTGGAGGGCTCGGCTCCCTTTGAGAAAATGGCATCGCAGGTCGAGGATGCCGGCTATGGCTTGAGTTGGATCGAAGCGGAGACTCCGGCCATGGATGAGCTTGCGCCAGCGCGGTGGCGGATGATCGTGGCTCTGGTCCTTACCGCACCCATGCTGGTGATGATGGTTCCCGGCGTGTCCTGGCACCTGCCGGGCTGGGTGCAGGCCCTGCTGGCGACGCCCGTGGTGTTCGGGGCGGGCTTCGGTTTTTTCAGGCGGGCTGCGCGACAGGCGCTGAAGGGGCAGGCATCCATGGACACCCTGGTGGCCCTGGGCTCTGGGGTGGCCTGGGCCTTTGCCATGGCCGAATGGATCCGTGGGGCCCATCACCTCAGTTTCGAAACCGCCGCAGCCCTCGTGGCCTTCCTTCTCGCGGGCAAATACCTGGAAGCCCGTGCCAAATCTCATGCCACGGATGCACTTAAGGCGATGTTGCAGCTGGCCCCACCCACGGCGCTGCGCATCGAGCCTGATGATTCGGTGCTGGAGGTACCGGCGGCCCTGCTTCAGCCCGGAGATCGCGTTCGGGTGCTGCCGGGCCAGTCGATTCCAGCGGACGGCTGCGTGCGCGTTGGCGAGGCCGAAGTGGATGAGTCCATGCTGACCGGTGAACCGCTGCCCGTGGCCAAGGGGCCTGGAGCCTTGCTGGTGGCGGGATCGGTGGTTCACGGATCGCGGCTGGACCTGGAGATCAGTGCCGTGGGGGCCGACACCCAATTGGCGCACATGGCGGCCTTGGTGGCCCAGGCCCAAGGCTCCAAAGCCCCGGCCCAGGATCTGGCGGATCGCATCAGTGCCGTGTTCGTCCCCATCATTCTCCTGCTGGCGCTGCTCACCCTCGCGGGTTGGTGGTGGCTGGGCGGTGGCCTGGAGCACGCGTGGCGTCCGGCGGTTACGCTGCTGGTGATCGCTTGCCCGTGCGCCTTGGGATTGGCAACCCCAGTGGCAGTGATGGTCGGGATCGGCGCTGCGGCCCGGAAGGGAATTCTCATCAGGGATGCTGCAGCCCTGGAGGCCCTGGGACAGGCCACCGACCTGGTCTTCGACAAGACGGGCACCTTGACCGAGGGGCATCCGCGCCTGCGGAGGGTGTGCTCGAGCGCCGGCATGAGCGAGCCCGACCTTCTGCAGCTCGCAGCGAGTCTGGAACGAGATTCGGAACATCCCATCGCCCGGGGGTTCAGAGCCGCCTATACCGGAGCGCTGTTGCCAGTCGAAGGCTTCCGCGTCCATCCCGGCGGGGGGCTCACGGGGCAGATCCAAGACCGTGCCTGGCGATTGGGGAGTGCGACCTTCCTGGGCTCCCCGTTCGCGGTGGGAGACGAGGATGGGATCACGGTGGGCTTGGTAGATGAGGATGGCCTCCAGGGGGTGTTCGTCCTGGGGGATCGGCTCCGGGAAGAGGCGGCAGGCGTGGTGGCCGCCCTAAAGTCACAGGGGCTGGCGCTGCACCTGTTGACGGGGGATCGGTCCGTGCCAGCACGGACCATGGCTGAACGCGTAGGCATTCAGAACGTGATGGCAGAGGTTCGACCCGAGGAAAAACTGGCCCGGGTGAAACAGCTTCAGAATGCCGGGGGGGTGGTCTGTTTCGTGGGGGATGGTGTCAATGATGCACCGGCTCTGGCGCAGGCAGACTGTGGCATTGCCATGGGTTCAGGCGCAGGAGAACAGGGCACGGGAGCGGCCATGGCCGCAGCCCCCCTGGTGTTACTGCGTCCTGGGCTCGAGCCCATCCTGGCCGCGCGCCGGTTGGCCAGGCGTACGCATCGCGTGATTCGCCAGAACCTGGCTTGGGCCTTTGGCTACAACCTAGTGCTGGTGCCACTCGCCGCTTCCGGGCAACTGGAGCGTTTTGGAGGGCCGATGCTGGCGGGCCTGGCCATGGGGCTCAGTTCGCTGACGGTGGTGCTGAACGCACTGAGGCTGCGCCGCTAGAGCGTGGCGGCGAGTTCCTTCAGGTAAGACGCAAAGTCGTTGCGCAGATCGACGCGCTTCAGCGCGAACTCCACATTGGCTTTGAGGTAGTCCAGCTTGTTGCCAGTGTCGAACCGCTTCGCGGGAATGGGAGCGGCAACAAGCGAACCTTCCCGCGCCAGGGCGGCCAGGGCATCCGTGAGCTGGTACTCCCCGCCGACACCGGGTTCCAGGGCAACTAAGTGATCAAACACGCGTGGTTCGAGCACATAACGACCCACCACCGCCCAGCGGCTGGGAGCATCCTTGGGCGCGGGCTTTTCGACAATGGTTGTCACATCCCACACGCCATCATGATCAGCTGGGGCATTGACAATGCCGTATCTGGAGACGTGATCGAGCGGAACCTCCTGCACGCCCACCACGGATTTACCGGTGCGCTTGTAGGCGGCGATGAGGGCATCCAGGGCAGAGTCCCGCTCGTCGAAAACGTCATCACCCAGGAGGAGCGCGAAGGCTTCATCGCCAACGGCATGGCGGGCGCAGAGGACGGCGTGGCCCAACCCCAGAGGCTCTCCCTGTCGGACATAAGCAAACTGGGCGAGATGGCTGATGCCGCGAACCAGATCGAGGTCCTCCTGCTTCCCTCGGCGGCGAAGGGTGTCCTCCAGTTCAAAAGACACATCAAAGTGGTTCTCGATGGCAGCCTTGCCTCGCCCGGTCACGAGCACCAGGCTTTCGATGCCTGCCCGGATGGCTTCTTCCACCACGTATTGAATGACGGGTGTATCAACTAAAGGCAGCATCTCCTTGGGTTGAGCTTTGGTGGCGGGCAGAAAGCGGGTGCCCAGTCCGGCAACGGGAATGACAGCTTTGCGGAGCATCTTCATGGCATCTCCGATGCCCCGGGACGGGGGAAGGATGGCCCCAGAATGAAGGCGTGAGGCCGTCTCGGGAATTTTTTTCTTGCACTTTCGAGTCAGAGTGTTAGTCTGAATGTCTGCGCAGTTGAGGCTGCCAGGTGCCAGAGAGCGCTGGAAGGCGATCTTGGACCGTGCTTAAGGGCATGGGGGCGTCTTTGAAAACCGGATAGAAGATA